>CAVJWR010000094.1:2219-11970 GCA_963653155.1 Limosilactobacillus gorillae | reverse complement strand
CGGAGAATCCGCCCTCGAACCAGCAGGTCTTTCCGTTGCCCTCAAACGCAAGGATGTGCGTCGCGATGCGGTCAAGGAACCAGCGGTCATGCGACACGACCATCACGCATCCACCAAAGTCCTGCAAGCCTTCCTCCAGCGAGCGGAGCGTCGCCACATCCAGGTCATTCGTAGGCTCGTCGAGAAGAAGAAGGTTTCCGCCGCTTGTGAGCAGTTTCGCGAGGTGTACGCGGTTGCGCTCCCCGCCCGAAAGAACCCCCACCTTCTTTTGCTGTTCTGGCCCCCTGAAGTTGAAGCGGGAGCAGTATGCGCGACCGTTCATCATCGTCTCGCCAGCGAGCCGCACGAATTCGCCGCCGCCGGTGATCTCCTCGTACACGGTGTGGTTGGGGTCGAGTTCACCACGAAGCTGGTCAACATACGACAACTTGACCGTCTCGCCGACACGCAATGACCCCGAAAGGGGCTTCATCTCGCCGGTGATTAGCTTGAACAGGGTCGTCTTTCCGGCTCCGTTTGCGCCGATCACGCCGACTATTCCGCCGCGCGGCAGGTCAAACGTGAGGTCATCGTAGAGAACCCTGTCGCCAAAGCCCATCTTCACGTGCTCCGCCTTTACGACGAGGTCGCCGAGACGCGGACCAGGCGGGATGCGGATCACGAGATCATCTTCGCGGGCGCTCACCTGCTGTTTCTGAAGCTCCTCGTAACGCTTCACGCGGGCCTGTGCCTTCGAATGGCGTCCAGACGGGTTCGTCTGTATCCACTTCAGCTCGTTTTCGAGCAGCTTCCGACGGCTATTTTCGGCCTTGGCCTCGCGTTCGAGATACGCCTGCTTCTGCTTAAGCCACTCTTCGTAATTGCCCTTGTATGGATAGCATATCCCGTGGTCAAGCTCCAGTATCCAATCCGTGACATCCGACAGGAAATAGCGGTCGTGCGTCACCACGATGAGCGTGCCCTTGAAATCCTTGAGATAGGACTCCAGCCGGAACGTAGTCTCCGCATCGAGGTGGTTCGTCGGTTCGTCGAGAAGCAACACATCCGGATTTGTCAGCAGAAGACGGCATATCGCCACGCGGCGGCGTTCGCCGCCGGAAAGCACCTTCACCGGGGTGTCTCCCGGAGGACACCCCATGTCCGCCATCGCCCTTTCCACGAGATTGTCGATGTTCCAGTAGTCGTTTGCGTCTATGACAGCCTGTATGCGCTCCATTTCCTCGGCAGCCTTCGGGTCATCCAGCTGGCAGCAAAGGTCTTCGTATCGCTCCACCATGGAGCGAGCCTTTTCGGCCCCCTCCGCAACGACCTCCGCGACCGTCTTCGAGTCGTCAAGCTGCGGTTCCTGCGGCAGATATCCGATGTTGGTGCCCTTGGCGACCTGTACAGTTCCCATCAGATCCGTATCAATGCCGGCCAATATCTTGAGGAGCGTGGACTTGCCCGCGCCGTTGCCGCCTATTACGCCTATGTGCGCACCATAGAAGAAGCTGAGGTTAACGTCCTGAAGGATCGTCTTTGTGCCAACCTGCTTCGTCACATCAATCAGACTGAACTGATACTCACCCGCCATTTCATCTCCTTTTTAAGTCAAATTCATTCCGCCAACCACATCATCCGCACACAGCCAAGAGGCAATGCGCTCAGGCGCAAATCTCTATCGTCCGGCACCCTTCTCCATCGCCATACGAAAAGCGTACGCGCTTGGCATTTCCCGGTATCAGGGTGCCGGCGCGATCAGGCCATTCCACCACAAGCACCGCGCCACGGGCAAGATAGTCCTCCCACCCTATCTGAAGCACGTCGTCCTCGTCATGGAGCCGATAGAGATCCATGTGCACGACAAGAAAGCGATCAGACGGATGCTCGGACACTATGCAGAATGTCGGGCTCACCACCGCCCGCCTGGCGCCTATCGCGGCGCATAGTCCCTGCGTGAATGTGGTCTTGCCCGATCCAAGGTCTCCCTCAAGGCACACCACATCACCAGACTTAAGGGTGTCCGCAAATCGTTTTGCGACCTCCCACGTCTCCGTCTCGCTGCGAGTCTCGAATCTCATCGTTTCCAACGTCCTAAAGCCTCCATGTCCACGCCTGTCGCGGATACCTCGACAATCGTGAAATGCGTGACATTATACCACAACCGGTTGCGTCCATGCGCCGTCATCGGTCGCAACAAGTGCGACCCTCCCGCATGCCGGACATTTCGCAATCCGTCGCGTCCGTGGACACTATTCGCACAGCCCGATAAGGATGTCATGCGCCCAACGGCGGCACAACGCAAACTGGCACCACGAAAACGACTCGTTCGGCGAATGGATGCAATCCTCGCCCTGCCCGAACCCAACGAGCAGAGGCGCGGCTCCGGACATCCGGGCCAAAGTCGAGACGATCGGTATCGAGGCTCCGTCCCACTGGAACACTGCCCCTCTCGGATCGATGTGCCCAAGCACATCTGCGGCAAGACGGAACACTGGGCTTTTCAGCGGCAAACGCATAGCCGGCGCATCGCCAGTCACGTCCTCCACGGAAAGCGACGTACCCACCGGCGTGTGTTGCTTAAGGTGTCGCACCACAAGCTCCATGCATTCAGTCGGGTTCTGTCCAGGCACAAGCCTCATGGAAAGCTTCGCGATAGCCGAACACGGTATGACGGTCTTTGAACCTGGCCCGCCATAACCGGAATGCACACCGTTTACTTCTATCGTCGGACGGAAGGAGTTCCGCTCCGTTACGGACAACCCCTTTTCGCCGCCCACGGGCGCAACGCCCATTTCCCTCTCGTATTCCCCGTCGCCCATCGCCGCCGATTCAGCCAGCTCCAACTCATTGGCGGATGGCGGCTCCACATGATCGCAGAACCCACGCACCGCTATCGAGCCGTCCGGATTGTGCAGGGAGGCGATTAGCTCGGCCATCCCCTGCGCAGCGTTCGGCGCAATGCCGCCGTACTGCCCCGAATGGAGATCCATCTTGGCCGCCGAAAGCTTCACTGTGAAATGGCTCACGCCTCTCAGGCCGGCAACTATGGCCGGACGCAGATCCGAGGCCGCGCCCGTGTCGCATACGAGAAGCACATCGGCACGCAACCGATCCTTGATTTCCTCAGCGACCCTTGCCACAGCCGCACTGCCGCTTTCCTCCTGACCCTCAAGCAGGAACTTCACCGTGGGCATCGGCCCTGTGTGCGAAGCAAGGAAATCACGCAAGCCGCACAGGAACGAGAAGAACTGGCCCTTGTCATCTTGGGCACCACGACAATAAACGCGCCCATCCCTTTCGGTAGGCTCAAATGGCGGCGACGTCCATTCCTCCAGTGGGTCTGGCGGTTGCACGTCATAATGCCCGTAAAAAAGGACTGTCGGCGCACCAGGATTGCCAGGCCTCTCGCCAAAAACCACTGGTGGAACCGCAGAGACTCCGCTTCCCTCTGGAAGCAGGAGACTAACGTCAGCCCCTATCCTTTCGAGCCATCCCTTCAACCACATCGCGCACTGTACGCAGTCCCGCAGATGGGTCGGATCCGCACCTACGGTCTGGAACCTTAGCAGCTCGAAGTATTCGCCCAATTCTCTGGAGTTCGGCCTTGCGCCCAAATTCTCTTTCATAGTCTCCATCAGCCATACTAGCCTTTTCTCTTCATCATCACTGTGCCATACGCCACACGGGTGGACCGTCAGAACGAATACTGTACTCCCGCCCCGACCATGTACACCATCGCGCATCCGCCATCCAAACCAAGCGTGGACTGGACATCAAACCGCAGGGACCAGCTGTCCGTAAGATGGTAGAAGGTACCGATTCCGGCAGTAGGCCCCACATTGCCATCGATCCAGCCTCGTGCGCCGAAGGTCAAGAACGGATCGAGGCGTTCATACCCGTATATATGCCACAGCCCCTGAACGCCGAGTCCGGCGCAATCCTCAAGCCACGCCGCATCGGCCTCAACGGCAAGCGATTCGGTGAGGTAATATCCGATCCGCGCCGTGGCTCCACCAAGACGGCGCATTGCGCTTCCGCCTTGCGGGAAGACCATCGTTCCGGCAGCCCCTGCGTACCAGCGGTCAAACTCATACTCGCCAACATCTTCCGACGCTACGGATGGCGATGCCGCAGCAACTGCGGCGATCGCCATCAATGCCAGGCGCCTTACTGTGCATCCCACATTCATGACCGCTTGGCCTTATCCTTTCCGGGCTTGCTCTCAAGCACGACGGACTCTATTGGCCTGCCGCAAACGCCGAAGCAGTTACGGGGATACACCTTGAGGCGATACTTGCCGGTTTCAGGGAGCGCCATTGCGTCAACGGCGAACTGCTGCCGCTCTGGCTCTTCGCATTCAAGCTTGTAGAACGCGGGGGCAAGGAACCTCTTCACGCCAGCGACGGTTCCGTCAAGCATCTCGATGCGCACCTCGTAGTCGTACACGCGTCCCTTCTTCGCATGGGCGGACGGGAACTCAAGCATCATCATGATGGTCCACTTGGCGTTTCGCGTATCGAAGTTGCTTACGTAGGTCTTCACCGATGCGTCTGCCGAGAACTGCGGCACGGGCGTGCGTTTGCTGCTTTGCGCGAACGCATAGCGGCTCGCATCCGCCGCCGGAGGCGTGACAATCCACGCAGGAGCGGCTTCCACACCCTCGGCAAGATCCCTGCGCTCGACTTCCATGCGGTCATCGTATACGGAAACGACATAACCCTGCGCACGTTCGAAGTTCCGACGTGCCGGAAGGAGCTGCATCGAGCGGCTGGATGTGCCGTTGCGGAGATCGCTGCCGTTTTCGTAGCCTCTGGGCATGGACGTATAGGACATGGACGGCACGGCAATGGCGGTATAGTCGCCCTGCCATATGGAACGCTCGTCGTTGAGGGTCCAGTGGCAATGTCCAGTGAATGCGACGGCATTCGGCATCTTCTTGAACGCCTTGATCTCCGGATATTCGGCACCGTCAACCTCCTTTAAGCTACACGATGTAGTGTTGCCGAGCTGATAGTGGGTGAAAAAGAAGAACGGCTTTTTCCTGTCGAGCGTCGAGCCATTCTTCTCAAACCACGCTTCGGCCTCCACATTCCAACCCTTGCCTTCCTTCCACTCGGCGCTTATGAAGTCATATCCCTTGATCGTGCGGCGGCGGACAGGCGCGAACGGCTCCTTGAAAACCTCTTCCCAGCACTTCTTCATGCCAAGCTTCGTGAGGGCCTCATCCTCAGAATACCCCTGCACGTGCATGTCAAGGGTCATGTCGCCATACCAGTAGCCGTCGTAGTCGTGGTTTCCTGTGCAGAAGAGCCGTTCAACCCTGTGTCCGTCAGGCGCAAGACCACCTGGGAACACGCTCTCCCATGCGTCTGCGACATACTGAAGCCCGCTCTTCAGGCCCCAGTCGGAAAGGTCGCCGGCGACGACAACCGCATCGACGTTCCTGTCGCGAAAGTACTTCAGGGCCGATACGAACACGGCAGTAGACTCCGGCGTAGTCACATGCAGGTCGCTCATCACGCCAAACACAAGGTTTGGCTTGTCGCCCGCAATCCCCAAAGAACGACAGCCGCTCGCACCGAACAGGGCCGCCGCACCACCGAGAAAATTCCTTCTGCTGAACTTAACCATATTATCTTTCTCCTTTACGTTGCAGTTACATCTTATACCGTTTTGACAAATTCATCCAAGAGTGCCGCCATCATAGGCTTTGCCGCCTCCGACGCCTCCATCACCTCCGTATGCGCAAGCGGACGGGAAGATATCCCTGCCGCATAGTTCGAGACGAGCGAAAGGCCTGCCACACGCAAACCGCATGCCTTGGCGAAGACAGCCTCCGGCACGGTACTCATGCCTACGATGTCCGCCCCCATGTGGTCATACGCCCGAATCTCGGCAGGAGTCTCGTACACCGGGCCGCCCGTGAACGCATAGACCCCTTCCATAACACGCTGCCCAAGACGACGCGCCGCCCCAAGCAGGAGATCGCGGTAGTGCTTGTTGTATATCTCCGACATGTCTGGGAAGCGCGTCCCCCAGCCTTCCACCACTGGGCCTATCAGCGGGTTTATCCCGAGTGTGTTGATGTGATCCTTCAGGATTACGAAATCGCCTGGGCGCAACGCGGGATTGATGCCGCCGGACGCATTTGTGAGAAGAACCATCTCCCCGCCCATGCGCCTGACAAGCTCAATCGGCATCACTACTGCCTCCCAGCCTACACCCTCGTACCAGTGCCGCCGCCCGGCGAACGCGGCGATCCTCTTCCCGCCATACTCGTAAAGGATGAACTCGCCGGAATGTCCGCTCACAGTCGGCACTCCCATCCCCGCTATGTCGGCATAGGAAATGCGGCAAAGGATCTTGTCCTTCTTCAGCGTATCGCCCCATCCGCTGCCGAGTATCACGGAAATGTCCGGCGGAATCCTGAAGCATTCGTCCGGCAGAGAATCCGCAGCCTTGTCAAAATAATGCAAATCCATAATCCCTCCTACCTGTCAAACACAATTGCCTTGTCCATGTCCGGCAAAAGCCTAACCATATCACCATTCTTCACATCCGTCACCCCTTCCGGATTTCGGTCCAGCAGTCTCACCGTAACCTTTGTGCCGCGATCTGCCGTCACGCAATGGACGAGCGTTTCGCAGCCCAATGGCTCCACGAGATCGACCGTCGCAATGATTCCGACCGGATCGACACCGTCATCCTGGGGAAGCATCTTCTCCAGCCTCACGTCCTCCGGCCTCACGCCAACGACACGCCCAAGGTCAAGGACGCCTGGCGGGAACAGGTTCATGGGTGGCGTACCGATGAACGATGCAACGAAAGTGTTCGCCGGATGGCGGTACACTTCAAGCGGCGCGGCCGCCTGCTGTATGCGGCCGCCATTCATCACGACGATGCGGGTCCCCATCGTCATGGCCTCAGTCTGGTCGTGGGTAACGTATATCATCGTGGCGCCAAGGCTCCGGTGCAGACGGACGATTTCCGAGCGCATCTCCACACGCATCTTTGCGTCAAGGTTGGATAGCGGCTCGTCAAAGAGGAACACGCTCGGATTGCGCACTATTGCGCGGCCAAGCGCGACGCGCTGCCTCTGCCCGCCGGAAAGGGCCTTCGGAAGCCGCTCAAGGTATGGCGTGAGCCCAAGCGTCTCTGCAGCCGCAGCCGTGCGCCTTGATATCTCTCCCTTCGGCACATGGCGAAGCTTCAGCGCAAAGGAAAGGTTCTCGCGCACGGTCATGTGCGGGTAGAGCGCATAGTTCTGGAACACCATCGCAATGTCGCGGTCTTTCGGCGGAAGCGAAGTCACGTCGCGTCCGCCAATGGATATCGTGCCGGACGTGGGGCTCTCAAGGCCCGCCACCATGCGCAACGTGGTCGATTTCCCGCAGCCTGATGGCCCCACAAGAACGACGAATTCGCCATCGGATACATCAAGCGAAAAGCCCTCCACCGCAGGGGTGTCGCCGCGAGCATAGACCTTGCAGACATTGTCGAAAATAACTGTTGCCATAAATCGGTCTGAATTTTACCACAAAACGACTCCGTTGTGGTATAATTCGCACCCATTGATGGGCCCCTGTAGCTCATCTGGACAGAGCAACTGCCTTCTAAGCAGTGGGTAGGAGGTTCGAGTCCTCTCAGGGGCGCCAATAGTGTGGACCCGTAGCTCAGTTGGTCAGAGCAGGTGACTCATAATCTCCGGGTCGTGGGTTCAAGTCCCGCCGGGTCCACCAGATTTTCCCCTTCTGGCTCGCTTTCAAGATAGTCTGCAAGTCGGTCTCGCCACCGCTCTACCTCATGCGGATCATCCGTGAAGTTGGTCAATGAGCTGAAAACTGATTCTGGGACATCAACGCGCCTGCCACTCCTTTCCTCGAACAGCTTTACGTATGCGAGATCCTCAAGGCCATCGCGAAAATTCTCAAGGCGGATTGTGGAGAGTGGCACACCATCCGGACCCACGCCAACCCATGTCGCATCACCATGCTGATTCCACCAGCTACGCGGATTCCAGTCCGTGTATGGCCCTGTCGTCACGCACCGTGGATTGTTGAAGTAGGCACACTGGTAGTAGAGGAAGCCGTCTGGACGGAAACGTGCGCTCATCGCCCCCATAATCAGGCGGATTTCCATTGGAGACCCCTCCGTGTACATGTTCGCGAACGGCGCTCTCTGTTCACAGGCGAAATACCACCATACCTTGTGTCCTGCGGCGCGTGCCCTTTCGGCGCGAAGCGTGTCGAATTTGGGCATGGGCGGACAGAACCAGTCCATCTTCCGGAGGCTCTTCCCCATGCCGAACGCATCGTCAAACGATGTCGTAAGAAAAGGAATTTCAGGATACCTCGCCTTAAGCTTCTCCAAGATGATGTCGATTTCAGGGAAACGGTTCGAGGTAGCCTCGTCGAAACAGTAGACAAGGCAGTTCTTCTCCAAGCCAAGCTCTTTCGCCTTTGCATAGTTTTTGGCGATGACGCTCGATACCCAGTCGCTCCAAACGTTCCACCGATTCTTGGCTTCAGGCGTCTTGGGTACTGGCTGCGACGAGAAGTAGCAAAGGTTGTAGAATCCCATCCGGCCCTGATCCATAAGGCGCATCCAGATATCATACGGCAAATCCGTGCCATGATGGTACATCGGGGCCAGAGTGATGAAATGGTCAGCCAAGAAATCCCCCCAAGCGATGCGGTGACGCGACCAGAGGTTGATCGGACTTTCCGGATCCTCCTTGAGCCGATTGGCAAGGTCAGTATGCTCTCGCTTGTGATCTGGCGCAATGTATACGCTTGGCGAAAAGCTCACAAGTGTGGGGATCACGGGAACCTTCGGAAGCGTGAAGCCATTAACGCGAACTTTCATCGGCAAGTCTATCGGTTGGGCATTCGCGGCGGAGATGCGGACTGTTCCCTCGTAGACGCCGGGGGCCTGCCCCTCCGGGGCGTGGACGGATATCCAGAACGACTGCACGTCGTTCTCGGCGACATCCACGGAGTCCATAAAACCCAGCAGCAGGTCTGGCCACCAGCCTAATTCCGCCTTGACAACCTGACGCATGTATCCTGGCGCCACATTGGTCGATACGTTGCGGCCAATGCCGTAGCGCGGAGAGGCCGTTGTCTTCACATAGCCAACTGGGGCAACCTGTATGCATTTCGAAGGGAAAAGCGTCGGCGAACCATCATGAGGCCCTGTCCGCATGCTCTTGAGCTTAAGCGGCGAGACCGATACGCGGACATCACGAAGAGACTCGCGTACCGGCGTCACGAAGATCTGCCGCCCTTCCCACTCGTTGCGCGCGAGGCGTACGCGAACGCATCCCGCGCTCGTGAGCGCAAATGTCGCCTGGGGGCGCACTTGATCCATTCCCGTGCCGATGCCATAAAGCATCTTGCCATTTGAAACGCCGTCCTTCTCATTTGCGGACTTTAGCTCCCGTACAAACGCAGCGCGTCGCTCCGCCTGACGCCTTTCATAGTCAGCGCGTCCCACACGCAGATCATCCGCAAGCTTTGGCGGCAACTGCGCCTCAGGCGCTTTTTCGCCGGGCCGTAAGAGGTAAAAGCCCGAAAACGTCGCGTGGAGATGCTTCGCCTTGTGTGAATAGATTTGCATCTTCGTGATGTTCGTGGCCGACGTCTTGCCGTCTTCATAGTATCCGAGCGGAATCTCCCACCGAGTCGTCTCCCAGTCAGGGGCACGCAGATAGGCGTACTTGCCGTCGTTTTTCGGCGTTTCGGGACTCTGAAAGACGAGTGTAACCACA
>CAVJWR010000094.1:0-2209 GCA_963653155.1 Limosilactobacillus gorillae | reverse complement strand
CTGCCAAGTTGGTGACATCAACAACGAGTCGATCAAACCCAGTCCAGTCCGTGACGGCGAGTTTCGGATAGGCGCTCGGCCACTCGTAATCGCCATCCTTCCAATATGATTTGATGCTTACGTCTTTTGCGGCGATTTCGGCGGCAATGCCGCAACTGGCCGACAAGAGCGCACCGAACGCAAGACAGACTACACGCACATTCGACATGACATTCCCCCTTTACCTGATCTTCAACGCAAAACCATATGCAGGACAGTAGCACTGATAGCATCCGACAGGCGCACATCCATCCTTCATGAGCAGATTGCCGGCAAGGTCAAGCGTCGTGCCGTCCATCCATTCGAGCGTCTTCCCGGCCATTCTCCGTATCGGCGATGAACGGCGAGGGGTGTAGGGCGCAAATGAGATTCCCTTGATGAGCCTTGTTCCCACAAAGCGCGGATCAATTCTCGCTCCAAGCGCCAGACACCCAACGTCCTCAAAGTCGGACGAATCCGCTGGCTTCGCGGCAGTATTCGTGTTCCAGATGCATGTATCAAGGCGATTGTTCTGAGACTCGTACGTCGAAACATCCCTGGCTTCCCCATTCGGATCCACGTTTCGCACGATTACGCAATTCGTAAACAGGATCGCCCGTTTGCCATTGTAGCTACGCATGAGGTAGGTCGCCTTGTTGTCGGCGAATGTGCAGTTCTCGACCGTCGTTGTTCCGCCATCTTTCCAATCCGAATAGAAGATCGCCCGGTTGTCCCATCGGCAAAGGCGATTTCCATAAACGAGACAATTGCGCATTGTCCGGCAATTCTCAAACACATACCGAACGTCATTAGTCCGTGGCACGGCGTCAGCGACATTCCAGATCGTCACAACCTCGTTTGTGACGTCTCGAATCACGCAGTTCTCCAGGAGCGTGGCACCGGCAATGGCAGAGACGCGAAATTCACAGTTGCTGTATACGCCGGATGCCGGACGGTCGCTCAGGCCACAATGATATGCACCGTTTCGGTTGAAATATGTTCTCTGCGCATCGCAGTCAACGGCCCCACCCGCTCCCGCATAGGCTTCCGCGCAATTGAACTCGTTCGTGCAATCGACGAGAAAGGACTTGGCGGCACCGCCTCCTTTCCTTAATGCCAAATTGTACCGCATGATCGAATTCGATACGACATTGCACTGGGAGAATGCGCCTCCTATGCTCGCACTGTTGGAGACGGCCGTACAGTCAGCGACCAAGCCGCATGCGTAGGCGGCACCACCTTCGCACCAGTCATTCGTGGCGAGATTTCCGGCAAAGGCGCAGTTCTTGACGATCTTCACGTCAGAGACGGCTCCGCCTCCCCCTGACGATGAACATCCTGAAAAAATGCAGCCCTCTACGCTTGCCACCCGTCCTATCGCGCCGCCAAACTTGGCCTCACAGGAGATAAAGCGACAGTTTTTGACAAAGCTATCAGCTCCCCCCGTCGTCGCTATCGCACCTCCGCAATTATACCTTGCCGTTGAAGTGAGGCCCTGCGCATTGCCGTTCCTGAATGTCAGGTTTTGGGCCTCGGCGCCTGAATTGATGATCAGGATGCGTCCTGTCCCCTTCGCGTCAAGAATAACGTCATCGGGATTGCCTGACCGGCTTCGCCATATCGTTCCGATCGGACCCTGAAGGATTGCCTTGCCCAAGTAGCCATCTCCAAACGGAGTCTCCGACAACGCCGAAAGGTCATATGTACCATTCTCGAACGTCACGTAATCATATCTCTCGTCATTGGTGTTCATGCGCGTCAGCACGGTTTTGAGTTCATCAACGGACGAGACTATGTTGTCATTGCGCCAAGCGTGGACATTCGTGGACAGAAATACGGCAAATGCCGCCGACACCATGAATCGGCTACAGGGCAACGGGCTTCGCTTCGGTTTCGGAACCATGCTTGCCCACCCTGCCGGACGCATTCGTTCAAGAGCCACTTGACTTACATCGGGAGTCTTTTCCATTGCCGCAGTCCTTTCCTTTTATTTATGGCGCAATTATATCAGTTTTTTTTTCTTGGCAATATTTTTATCCTCTGGAATGTAAGCTGAAATGCAATGTGCGGCAAGCCACCCGATACGGCAGTGCTGATGGATGAGGCGCACTGGCCAAACGACGCGCAAGATGGCGTCGCATCACCGCTTGCTGAGCATGTCGGTGATGGCGGAGAGGAACTGGTTGGCGTC
>CAVJWR010000093.1:8196-12389 GCA_963653155.1 Limosilactobacillus gorillae | reverse complement strand
GCATGAATACTTCATTGTGTACATTATAGCACAATGTCTTAGGGAGACATCCGCATCCGCCAAATTCCGCATAACCGCTTTTCTCCTTATTGGTTGAAATGGCGGCAATTATAGTTGTTTTTTTTTCCTGTCAATTCCACTGGCCTACCGCGAATCGTCCGAGCCCTCGGCGAGCAATTCCAGCTTCAGGGCATCGATTATCACCCCCGGCTCCACGGCGTCAAAACGCAGGTAAGTCCAATAGTTTGGCCGGATGTCGCCCAACTCCTGCCAGGCAAACGCCTCGTTCGAAAGTCTTGATGCGTCCACGCGAAACGCACCGGACTCCTTCTGAACCCTTGAATCGTAAATGCCAAGCTTCAGTGGGCTTCCATTCGGCTTCGTGCCCGGCGCGAGTTTGGCCCGCACACTTACGCGATATGCGGCACGATCCTTCAGCTCGACATTGTAAAACCTGAAATAGCCACGCGCCGTCCCCCAGAAATGTGTGGCCCGTCCGCCAATCGCGTCTTTGTCTTCGACAAGCTTGTTTCCGCCCCATTCGTTGCGATCCAGTATCCAATCGTCCACAATGCACATGTCGTGCGCGGCGGTGTCAGGAATCGCCATTCGGATGAAATTCATTACATAATCCCTGTCACGCTTCTTCAGGAGATATTCATATGGCTTTTCGCTGCCGATCGACAGCATCATCTCCGCACGGGCCTTTACTCTCTCGAAATCGGATGCGCGATTCGGATTCGGAGAGCCGGAGGCATTGTATGTCGGATGCCGCGTCACCAGCAGATAATCGGATGGCGCACTCTGTTCATTCATGAAGCGATACGCCTCTGGATCGTCCATTACGGCCTCGCGAGCCATGGCCATCAGGAACGCGGCCTTTTGCGTAAATTCCGGCGTCAGCGCAGGGTCGTCACCCCTCATCTCTATCTGGAGCGGACGCACCGTCTCGTCTCGGGACAACGACTCTCTTTCATTTATGTATTCGAGTACGAATGGTGCGGCTTTTCCGTAGCATCCACGCACGAATTTCTCGATCAACGGCTTCTCCGGCTGATTTGGATTCCACATCAGCTTGGGGAGCAGCCAGGCCTTCAGGTCGAGGAAGTCGGCGTACCTGTCGTAGTTGCATTCCTGGTAAAACCCTACCGCCCCATGCTTAGCATAGAATCTGATGTTCTCGCACATGGTCCTGAAGCACGGGAATGGGAGCAGGTTGCGCACAAAGTTCATCGGATAGTCCCACACGAACAGGCCGGCCTCGGATATCTCGCCCCAGCGTGAAAAATCTTCGAGGAATCGACGATTCCCCGCGAAGCGGCTCTCATTGATCGGCTTCGAGAAGTCGCAATCCACTGAACAGAAAAGCGGCAGCACATTCCGGCGTGGACGGATGGTCTTCGGAGGCTTCTGCGTATAGCGGTACGCCAGCGTCGATATGATGACTTCGGGCCGCACCTTCTCCACGGCCTCGGCAACGGCATTCACAAGCATGAGGGTCGAGGCGCCATCGCATTCCTCCTTCTCGTCGATCGCACGGCACCGGTCGCAATGGCACTGCATCGGCCCGGTGCTTCCGTCGTTCTGGCTGATGCCGAAATAGCGGATGTCAGGACAGGCCCGCACTCGCGCCAGCGCATATTCCGTCACGATGCGGACAACGTCAGGATTCGAGCAACACAGTTGAAATCCGGCGCCAGATGTCCATCTCGTGCCATCGGCCCGAACGGCGAAGTATTCGGGATGATCCTTTGCGTACTTCTTCTGCGGGATGATCATCGGCAACGTGTGCGACCATGGCAGTTTTCCATCGTAGCGGTATGGCGACAGTCCATGCCTTTCCTTGAATGGCACATGGAATCCGTTGATGCGCATGCGCAAGGCGAAATCAGGATTGAATCGGAATGAATAGGATATCTGGTCCCGAATCCTTACGACTGGCCGTTCTGTCCTGTCAAGCGAAGATGGCAGGACGAGACGGCCCGTTTCCGGAATGTGCGTCTTCCATGGCGTAAACCAGCATATCCCGCCATACGCCTCAAGTATCTCGTATACGCCATAGGTGATGCCTCGGCAGACCGAACCCAAGACAACGAGGTGTGGCGGCACGGCAACTATGCGGAATCCTTCGTCCCTCAAGCCTTTCGTGGCCTCGACCGCATCCGGCACAAGCCCTTGCGTATGGCGGGTAAGCCCAAGGACGATGGCTTTCGGCGGCAATGGCCCCGAATCGTCGAGTATCTTCAACCTTTCGCCTGTAAGCCTTTCCGTCCAGTCGCGGAATTCGCTGGCGGCATAGCGCTCGCTTTCCGTGGCATCCGCCCGAACCACAATTGCGGAGCCACCCTGGACGCCTCGCACCGATATCTCCAAATCGGCGGCACTTCCGATCATGCAGAAGCAAGCAACTGCCGCCAGCGACAAACATTCCACATTCATATTCATGGTAAGCATCCTCCCTACTTGCCTATCGAATCACAACCGTCGTTCCGAGATGCGTTCCGCGAGTGACAAGCGCACCATCTCCGGCAAAATACGTGCGATAACCTTCTGGGCCTTCCGTGCGCGAGTACCTTCCGGGCGGCACCTCTACAGTTGAGCCTCCAAGATACAGCGTCCTGCACCAGATCGTGACGCCTGCGGGAATTTCGATTTTTCCATCTTCCGAAACGGAAACAACCGCCTTGCGCGAAAATGGCCTCGCCGATGCGGCCAGAAATACGCCCGTGCCCGAAACCGACACGTTCGTGCAGTTGTTCCACGAACTGTTCGCCGTCATCGCGAACGTTCCTTCCGTCACCTCTACCGTGCCTGTGGAAGACAGTGCCCGATCCATGGCAAACGTAGCCGCGCCAGCCTTTGATATCCCGGCAAATCCAGTGAAGTCGACAGACGAGTTTGTCACGTCCGTCACCTGGTTGATGCACAGCGCAGCGGGTGCCGAGGAATCGATCACCACGCCGGATGCTCCTTCGGCAATCCTAAGATCGCCGAAACGCTGGGAATGCCCGTTCAGCCAAATCGTGCCATTCTGCGCCTTGGATCCAATGGACAGCGGAAGCTTGGGCTGGTCAAAGGCGAAATCCACACCAAATGAAAGCGATGATTGCACACCCTCTATCGAAAGGCCGTTTGCGACCGAGTTGCCGATGGCATTGAACTCGGCGCAGACGAACTGCCCTACGTTGAAGTAGCGTTCACAGGTAAACGGCCTGTTGTTGAATATCCAGCGGCAAAGCCCCCAGTCGTCGCCTGTCGGCGTGAAATAATTCGCGGCTGACATTCCTCTCTCGCAAATTACGACAGCGCGATTCTGGAGCCGTGGACGGAACGGCATGCCGGTCTGGGGCAAGTTGAAAGGTTTCACAAAGCGGTTGGTCGACCTGTCATGCGCAAGAAGGTAATTCGAATTGTTCCATGCGTAATATATGACAGGACGTTCGATAACGGTCCCGCAAAGACGGGTGTAGACTCCACTGCCCTGCTTGACTTCATCAACCACAACCGGCACGTCGCCGGCACCGCCAAACGCATTTGTAGGGGACGATACCTCCAACGTTCCACCCGCATGGACAAACGAACCCGCAAACCCAGGACTGCTTGCCGCCAGAGTCACCGTTCCGCCACCTTGGTTCGTCACGGCATACGGAAACGCCGAAGACAGCGGAGCCTCAACACGCAACTCCGAGCCCTCCGCCACGCGCCACACCTGATCGGCACGGATGTCCAACGGAACCGACACAACCGCCTCCCGTGTGCCATTGGCAGACGATTCAACAACAATCCCTGACTTGTAGAGTCCAACCGGGCTCTCGCCCGAAAGCGCAAACGCTTCGCTTTCGCCACCGAAAACCAATCCCTTGAACGATGCCGGCACATCAACGACCGCTGACGAACCTGCCTTGGCGAACGTCGGGCAGAATCCGCCAGACGTCAGATCGTGATGCCGATTATCGTCCCAGTTCGCCGCCGTGGCGATGCTGGCATCAGTTCCGCCTCCAGCAGTCCACGTCGCCGGATCATCCGTCACCTCCGTCTCCATCACGGCGATCCGGCCTCCGCCAATGATTTGGCTTATCTTGCCCGTCTGGTCTCCACTTGGGATCAGCCGACGCACGCCGCCTTCCGTCACGTATATGGCGGCAAACGAACAATCGCAGTCCGACGGGAGGACAAGCTTCGCCGTTTCGGAC
>CAVJWR010000093.1:0-8186 GCA_963653155.1 Limosilactobacillus gorillae | reverse complement strand
GGACAGTTCCAACGTGAGACGATCCGTTCCAAACGGCGTTGCGGCGGAATCAGCCACCTTGAACACGCCTCCTTCGCCTATTTTCAGTTCGCCCAACGACTCCAAGGAATTGGCTTCCGTTGTAGCCAGATCAAATGTCGCCCCATCCGCAACAGTCACAGCCGACAACTTCTTGAATGTGGATGAACCGCTTATGCGAAGCGTACCATTCGAGACCGTAAGCGCCCCTGTCGTCTGATGGGCCTGATCCTTCAGCTCCTGGGTAAAATCCCCGGATGGATCCCACACGAGAGAAACGGCATCGTTCAGGATGCAACACGCAGAATAGTCTTCGGTTGCGCCACACAGGAACAGCGTTGCGTCGCCGCCTGTGCTGGTGACGTACCTGCCGGCCGTGGCAGTTCCTGTTCCGGTATCCAGAGCCAATGCGGTCTGGTCATTCCCGCACAGGTCAACATACCCGCATCCGCCAAGATAATCCTTCCACAGCAATGGCACACTCGGCATCAACGCGAACGGGGCGCCACATTTGACGTTGGACGAGAAGCCGAGCCATATCTCGCCATAGTCGTTGCCGGATGCGTCAAGATGAACGTATCCGCCGCGATACGCAAACATGGATCCGTTTCTGATAAGGTTGACAATGATCGGATTCCTGAAATGAATCTCGGCATTGGAATAGGGATGCTGATACAGCGTATAGCCGGGAAGCTCGACCTTGCCGTTAAAGTTCACGACAACGCTACCGACCGTGTAAGGACGGAACCAGCCGCTGGCGGCGGATGCGACGATGTCGCCGTTGACGTTGTAAGTGCCAGCCTTGTTGAACCACATCTCCTGCGAACCGCTGCTGCCTATCATGAAATCGTAGTTCCAGTCGCCCGGCACTTCAAGCCAGAGCTTTCCGTCGCCACCGCTGTTCCACACGCAATTGCCAGCTGTACCGAAAGCGGATGTCGAACCTGCGGACACCGAGCAATACGAATACCGTGTGCCGCCACCATACGCATTCGCCTCCATCAGCTTGACGATATTGCCGGAACTGGAATTGCCGGAGAACCAGACCACGCCCTCGCCTGAAATCGTCCGCATAAACTTCAGCGTCTTTGCCGCACCACTGAGGGCAATCACGTTAGTGGATCCGCCGTCAAGAGCCATCGGCGCATCGATGGAGACATCCGCACTCGCCGAATTCCGCATAACGATGCCGCCATTGCCGACCAGAGTCAACGCCTCCTTGGACACAAGCGAAAGCCCACATTTGAACTCTATGGACTCCAGCGTCATCGCCCCCATGTCATTTACTATCTCGGCCACCTCGGATGGTTGCAAGACAACCGCATCACCGTTGGCGGGAATGGCTTGCGTGTCCCAATTGGCCTCGTCACTCCATTTGCCAGACCCGCCAACCCATGTGCAGGTTTTTGCATTCAGGGATGGGACTACCCCCAAACATAAGGCGAAAAACAGCCAGACATCACGCAACGGGAACAATGTTCGCAAGCTTTTACGCATAGACTACATCCTTATTTGGTCTTTTGTGGATGCATGATATCATTGCACGGAAGCCATGTCAACGATTTTCCACGCATATCTGCAATAAAATACTTACCCCCCCCCGTTTTGGGTGTTATAGAAACGATTATGCAGTCCATCATGCGGGAGGGACGCGCACTTGTTGCGGCCACAGCCTGTGCGTGATGGATTCGGACGCAATGAATTGCGTCCCTCCCGAAAACGGCTAATTTCTGCGGTTTTGCGAAGATGCGGGAGGGTCGCACTTGTCGCGGCCGCATTGCAAATTGCAATTAACTAGGAAAATGTTTTTTTTTGTAAATAAAACAAAATTCTGCTTGACCATGAACATCTGCCTGTGATATAACATCGACCAACAAGAAAATAGAGAGAAAGGAGTCCGTCCCGCATATGGGATGGTAGCGCAAATGAATGCAAAACTGATAGTCAAAGCTTTTCTCGGGGCGGCTTTCGCCTTGACGGGCGCACGCCTCTCGGCTGAAACACGGGTCGTAGATAAACTCCACGGGCCGTATTTTTCGGTTCAAGAAGCCGTCGATGCGGCGGCTGAAGGCGATACCGTCTTCATCAAGAACGGCGTCCATGACGTGGGCGGAAAGCTTGACGGCTTCACGACCTCGATGTCGAACCGCGTCTACGTCACGAAGTCCCTCACGCTCGTCGGTGAATCGAAGGAGGGCGCGATCATCAAGGGTGCGCACGCGACGGAGGGCGTCGATTCCGTTGGCCTCGGCTGTGGCGCGAACGCCGTCCGCTGTCTCGGTATCAATGCGGACAACGTTGTCGTCTCGAACCTGACGCTCACGGGCGGCGCGACGCACAACACGGACGCTGGGTATGAAAAGGATGAGAACAATGGTGGTGGCATTTACGTGGCGAACGACAAGACGGGCATCGTTGTCGTGGACTGCATCATTTCCAACAACGTCGCTAAACGCGGAGGTGCGTTGAGCACGTCCGGTAGCGGCAGCTCGTCAAGTCACGGCAATCGCCTCCTTGTGCGTACATGGGTGCATGGTAACAAGGCGATTTGGGGCAATCCGGCTGTGTTTGGATGTCTTGTGGCCCACAGCCTCTTCACGGGACATTTCAGCACTTGGTCTATGACTTATGCTGCGACGTTCGTGAACTGCACGTTTGCGGACGGCAACTGCCGTAACCACGGTGGTAGCGAAAATGTCACGGGCTATAACTGTCTGTTTGCGGATACATGGCACAAAGATGATGTTGCGGCTGCCCAGTGGAATAACTGTGCGTTCAACAAGACTCTTGACGATCCAGATCAGAAGTCGATAACAAATCAGTTTTGTGTCATCAACCCCGGCTACGATCTCTTTATGGCTCCGCCGCTTGTCGACTATCGCCTCCATGACGGCGCGACGGCGGTCATCGGCAAAGGCAATGCTGAGTATCTTGACTTGATTCCCGAAGCCTATCGCAACCTCGATTTCTACGGCCATGTGGTCGATACTGCGTCCGTGAACCTCGGCTGTGCGCAGGAAATCGTCACGCCGACAGGCGGCACGATTACCTTTGCCGGACAGGACGGGATGACAAAAGCAGGGTCGCTCGGACATTATGGGGCTTCTTGGGACTGTGGTCTTTATTCATTCAACGGATGGCCTCTAAACGCATCCTATTATCTCGGTTACATCCGCACGATGGAGGGGCGTACGATTGTCACAGTCACACATGATTCGTCAAATGCGACCGCAGCCTCTCGGAAAAAGGGACTTCATTCGTTTGCCGCGTCGGGATCGGACACGATGCGCCGCTTTGCACAGATGGACGGCGCGTTTGTTCTGATGGCGCCACCCGCCGGAAAGACGCTGACGCTTGCGCCGTCGTTCAACACCGCTGTCCTCACGGTGGATTGCGCGTCCACGGCCGAGACACCGGACGGGACGGAAGACGCGCCCTATGCGAGCATTCAGGCGGCGATTGACGCGGTTGCGTCGGGTGCGTTCGCGACGATTCGCGTCAAGGCGGGCGTCTACGACAACGATACGGGACGTCGGGCCAACAACCTGATGAATCGCATCTTCTCGAACGGCCGCAAGGTGCGGCTCGTCTCGGTGGACGGACGCGGGAAGGCCGTTCTGCTCGGTGCGCCTGATCCGAGCGTCGCGCTTGACGCTTGGCCGTTTGGCTGCGGGGCGGGCGCGATGCGGTGCGCGTTCCTTCAGGACGGATGCGCGATTCAGGGCTTTGCCTTGACGCGCGGCTACTCGAACACGAATGCCGACAACGTTGGTCGTCGTGGCGGTGCGCTGTGGCTGGCCGACGGTTCGTCTGCCCTTGACTGCATCATCACGAACAACGTCGCTTGGCAGGGTGCGGCCATCCACGGAAATGACTCCTTGGCTCCGACCGCATTCGCCTTGCGGAGTTATATCGCCGACAACTTCTCCATACTGACGAACAAGGCAGGGGTCATAACGAGAGAAGGCGGCATCGTGCGCGAGACGACAGTTGGCTCGTCGATCTTCTACGATAACCACGGAAACAATTTCGGCACTTACGAACGTCAGTACGCCTTTCAGACGACGTTTGTGGAAGGGGCAGATAACGACTATCTTATCACTGGCGGAATCAATGTGAATACGGTGATCTTGGCACAGAACGCTGGTTTGAACAAGCCGACATTGATTGGTGGTGTCTACCAAATTGGGCGAGGTGCTATCGCGGACGCTTCGCAGTCGGTTAAAAACGCCGATCCGCTTCTGGCCGATCCGGTGTACGGCGACTTCCGCCTCGGCGCGACCTCGCCAGCACGCACGTGCGGCGTGACGACGCATGACGACTTCACGGATGCGACGAAAGCGGCGTACTACATGTTCGGCTCGACGGACTTCAATGGCAACGTCTTCCGCCTGTTCGACGGCAAGCCCGTCTGCGGCGCGGTCGATCTCTATGCGCCGACGATTGTCCTAAACGGCGAGACGAAGGTGCTGGGCGTGTCGTCCGACAGCACGTTCACCTACACGAGCACGGGCGACGATCCGCATCCGTGGCTCGGTTTGGAGGTGACAGAGAACGGCGTCGTCACGACGAACGCGACGAAGAGTTTCACCTACACGGTGCCGGATTCGATAGACAACCCGTATGCTTTGACAATTCGCGACCTCTATGACTCGAACTGGTACGTGAGCGACGCGGACGGCGCCGACACGAACGATGGATCGTCCGCCGCACCGAAGAAGACGCTCAAGGGTGCGCTTCAGTACGCGGTTGCGGGCGACACGGTACACGTCGCGGCGGGCACGTATGCGACCGAGACGATGAATCAGACGAAGCGGTTCGGCAACAGCAGCGACGGCAAGAACGCCGCCTACACGCATGCCGCGCGCGCCGTCGTGCCGTCGGGCGTGTCCGTCATCGGTGCGGGTGCGGACAAGACCTTCATCGTCGGCGCGGACGATCCGAATGCGGTGGACGCGAACAAGGGTTGCGGGTCGGCGGCGGTTCGCTGCGTCGCACTCGCGAAGGGTGCGCGGCTTTCGGGCTTCACACTGACGGGCGGACGTACGGACGTCGGGACGGATTACGTCAATAACGACGACGACTTCCACGGCGGCGGCGTGCTGGCCGAATGCAGCAACACAGAGAGCGAATTGGCGGTGGTGACGGACTGCGTGATCTCGAACTGCGTCGCACGGCGTGGCGGCGGCGGATTCTACGGCATCTATAACCGTGTCCGCTTCCTGGACAACAGCGTAATCCAGAGCGGCAACGGCTCGGCGGCACGTGGCAACGGCGGCGTTACCTGCCGTCTCGTCAACAGCCTCATTGACCGCAACGAGGGCTGGGCGACGGTATATGACGCGGCGGCACTCAACTGCACGTTCGGCGCGGACAACGCGCAGAGCGGCACGAAGGACGGCATGAGCCTCCTCGTCAATGCGAAGGAAGTGCGGAACTGCCTTATCCTTGGCACGAAGACGGCGGGCGGTTCGAGCCTGTCGTTTGTCAACTGCGTCTTCTCGCCGCAGACGGAAACGAACCTGAAAAAGGCATCCGACTCGCAACCCACGGTGGACGCGAGCTGCGTCGCGACAACGGATCTGTCCGTGGACGCGAACCTGTCGCCGGTGATCGGCGCGAACGCGGCGGTCGATGCGGCGGACGCGGACGGCTACGACGTGGCGAAATGGGGCGACAAGGACGTCTACGGGAATCCGCGCGTGATGAACGGCGGCAAGATGGATGTCGGCGCAGTCGAGGCTGACTGGCGACCGATCTATTCGAAGAAGATCGGCAAGCGGCTCGTCGTCACTACGGTTGATCCGGCGGTGGAGCTGGTCGATGACGGCGTTAAGATTCCGGCGGGCGCGTCACTCGCGGCGACGATTGGCCGTGCGGGACGCACGAACGGCGCGTATGTCCTGAAGGCGACGGTCGAAGACGGCGCGACGTGCGTGGTCACGCGGGACGGCGACGCGATGGCTTCGCTGACTGCGGGCGCTAACGAGGTGCGGTATGCGACGGGCGAGTCGGGGCTTTCGGACTTCACCTTCACGGCTGACGCGCTTGGCTCGACGGTGCTGTCGTCGCTCAAGTCCGAAATGGGTACAATGGTGATTCTGCGGTAAAACACGGAATCCCCCTTCTCTTTTGAGAGTAGAAAGCGTAAAATCATGGGCATGAATAAATTACATTGTCAAACGCTTCTTCTTGCAACGCTTCTGGCGATTTCGCCGGTGAGTGGTGCGCTGCCCGTAAGTGGCACGTACGACGTGATCGTTGCGGGCGGTGGACCGGCGGGCATCGGCGCCGGGTACATGGCGGCGGCACGTGGCGCGAAGACGCTCGTCCTGGAGAAGTCGGGTCGCCTCGGCGGCATGGCCGTTCAGGCGATGGTCAGTCCGTTCTCGTTCTCCGTCGATAGCCCTGTCGTGCGGCGGCTCGCCGCACGGCTCGCGATGGGCAAGACCGTCGACTTCGCGCGCGCGGACGTGCTGGCCTACGATGCGCTGACTGAAGTCGGGACGGACGTTCTTCTGCATGCGGACGTGATTGCGCCGGTGATGGACGGCAACCGCGTGGTCGGGCTGGAGGTGAACCTCGCCGAGGGACGGCGCGTCTTCCGTGCAAAAGTCGTCATTGACGCGACGGGCGATGGCGTTGTCGCGGCGGCGACGGGCGTTCCCTACGAACAGGGGCGTGCGGACGACGGACTCGTCCAGCCGATGAGCGTCATGTTTTCCGTCGGCGGCATTGCGCCGGGCCGGCGGCTGATTGCCGTCTCGGAGGAACAGGCGCGCGAACAGAAGATCGGCGGAAAGACGTGGGAGGCGATCGTCGCCGAGGAAATCGCTGCCGGCAACCTGCCGCCGGAGGTCTCGGTCATCCGCCTCTATTGGGCGCCGGAGGAGACGATGACGGTTGTCAACGCGACGCAGGTCTGCGGTCTCGATGGCGCGAAGTCGTCCGACCGCACACGCGCGGAGATCGTCTGCCGCAAGCAGGCCTTTCAGGTGCTGGACGTCCTGCGCCGCCGGGTGCCGGGCTACGAGAAGGCGCAGATCGTCGAGATGCCGGCGGTCGTCGGCGTGCGCGAGACGCGGCGGTTCGAGGGCGTCGACCGCCTGACGACGGAGGATGTGCTGACGGGGCGGAAGCGCGCGGACGCGATTGCGCGGAACTGCTCGTTCGTGATCGACATCCACAATCCGGCGGGCGGCGGACAGGCGCATGGGCGCGGCGAAAGCGCGACGGGAGGTGCACGGCGCGTGAAGCCGTATGACATCCCGTATGGTGCGCTTGTGCCGAAGAAAGTCGAGGGGCTGCTGTTCTGCGGACGGTGCCTTTCGGCATCGCATGAGGCGTTGGCGTCATGCCGCGTGATGGGCAATGCGATGGCGACAGGCATTGGCGCAGGTGCGGCGGCGGCCTATGCGGTGCGGCAGGGCGTTGCGCTGCGGGATGTGCCGGCAGAGAAGCTTGACCTCTTCGGCCCTGAACCTGAACTGGGTTGGAAGTGATGGCAAACTGTATGTCTGCGACGCTGAACACGAAACCGTCAGGTTGTAGTCTCACACGGAGGCACAGGGACACAGAAAAGGTTTTAGACAGGATTGGCAAGTATTTTGCATTTCTGTTTGCCGTCGTGTGGTTGACGCACCCTGTGATGGGAGCGGAACGCACGGACGTCGTGCGGACGGTGCCGATGGAACGCGCGTTCACGGTTGCGGGCGTGACGAACGCGACGGTCGGCACGTTCGCCGTGCCGCCGGAGTCGGATCTTCGTCCGTGGCGCGTGCGCTACTCGTTCCGCTACCGCACGGCGGGCTTTGCGGGCGAGGGGCTGCGGCTCGTCACACAGGCCGTGTTCGACGGCGGCGCACGGACGGACAACCTCACGCCGACCGTCCGAAACCTGAACTGGGATGCGGGGACGACCTACCGCTGCGGTGCGTCCGAAGACTGGAAGAAGGTCGATCTCGACGTCGATTTCAAGAACGCGCTGCCGCCGGCGGTCCGCGTCGTCTGCGAAGGACAGGTCACGACGGGGCGCGTCGAATTTGCCGACTTCGCGGCGGCGCTCGTCCTGAAGCCGCGTCATCGGCTTACGGGCGGCGAGTTTCCGCTGGAGGGCGGAAACGTGCTGAAGCACGTCTTCTTCGCCGAGACGGGCACCGTCCACATCG
>CAVJWR010000092.1:2269-12434 GCA_963653155.1 Limosilactobacillus gorillae | reverse complement strand
AAAAACGATCCAATACTGCTCTCTTATGTAAGAAAATATAACACAGCACCGTCTTGGATTCAACCCCTACAACCGTAGGGTGCCGCAGATAACGTGCCGTGACATGATTCCACTATGGGATTTATGATAAAATGGGAAGCATTAATGTCATGAAACATTTCCTTTCCTTCATTCTTGCGATGCTATGCGGAATCGCCGTTGCCGCGACCGATCAGACGATCCGCACGGCGATCGCACTTGAACAGGCTGTCTTCGGCAGCGGAGACATTGGCCGCGTCTTTGACATAGAGGCCACGATCACATGCCTCAAGTTGCCGCGCATCATGTTCAGGGATGAGACCGGCTCCATGTATGCCGACGACAAGCGCAATGCCGCCGGAGATGCGATCCTGCAAGCTGGCGACCGAATCAGGCTGTCTGGCAGCATCATCCTGTCAGACAAGTTGAGCATCCCGGTAGCCGATTGCCGGAAGATCATCCTCCTGTCGCACGGCACGCCTATGCCTCCACAGAAGGCAACTTTCGAGGAAGTGGCCAGCGGACGGCTCGACTATGGACTCGTCACGGTTCGGGGGAAAATCATCGACTCGATTCGCGACGACATCGACCAGAGATGGAGACACCTTGTCCTCTCAGACGGCGACAACCGCATCCTTGTGCCTGTCCACACGGCCTCGACTACGAATGACTTCGGACTATCAAGCGTAGGGCGCCACATCGAAGTCACCGGACTTTGCGACCCCGCCATACTCAGCGGCCACAAGTTCATCGGACGCGGCGTAGAACCGATTACACCTGCCGACATCCGTCCGCTTCCAATCTCCAGAAATGATCCATTTGATGTCCCCGACATAGGCAGGCTGAACCGGAAAAACGTCGATGAGTTTTCCCGTCTCGGCAGACACCGAATCTCCGGCACTGTGACCGCCGTCTGGAACGGCGAAAGCGGAATGCTGCGATGCGAGCGCGGAAGAATCGTGCGCGTCAATTTCGCCGAAACGTCCCTTCCACCCGTTGGATCATGCATCGACGTATCCGGCTTTCCTTTCACCGACAGCTATGCGATCTGCCTTCGCAGGGCCATTTGGCGGAAGCGAGACGATCTGCCGCATACAGGCGAATCCCCGCTGAAGACAAGCGTCAAAGAAATTCTAACGACAGTCGGGGATCAGCGTGAATACAACTGGAAAATGTACGGACACACCGTCCGCCTACAGGGAAAAGTCCTTAACCTGCCAGCCGCCAGCGGCAGCAAGCGACAGTTCTACCTCGGCGATGGCGATCGTGCTCTCCCCATCGCAGTGGATGCCCTGCCGACGGACTCCCTAAAACGGCTCGCCGTCGGCGCCGAACTGGACGTTACTGGCGTTTGCGTAATCGAGACGGAATCCCGTACGCCAGACATCGTCCTGCCCCGCATCACGAGCTGCCTTCTTGTCGTGCGGCGTCCGGAAGACCTGACCATTCTGCGTATGCCTCCATGGTGGACCGCAGGGCGTCTTTTCGCCGTCATAGCCATGCTCGTATGCATTCTTTGCGGAATCATAGGCTGGAACATTTCGCTCCAGCGGTTATCCGAGCGGCGCGGCAGGCAAATCGCCGACATAAGCCTCGCCCGCGCAAGGGCCGACATGAAGACCCTTGAACGCACCCGCCTTGCCGTAGAGCTGCACGATACCATTTCCCAGAACCTCACCGGTGCCGCCCTTGAGATTAAGACCGCCGACATCGTCGCCGACTCCGATTTGCCCGCCCTGCACAAGCTCCTGAAGCTTGCCGCCCGTACGCTCGACACCTGTCGCGAAGACCTGCGCAACTGCATCTGGGACCTCAGGAGCCTGACACTCGACGAAAGCGACGTAAACGAGGCGATCCGCAAGACCATCGCCCCGCATATCACCAACGCCAAGCTCGCCATCCGCTTCAGCGTTCCTCGCGAACGGCTGTCGGACAACACGCTGCACACGATCCTATGCATTGTCCGCGAACTGACCATAAACGCCATACGCCACGGAAATGCCTCGGAAATACGGATAGCCGGCAGCATCGAACGGAACAGGCTGCTCTTTTCGGTAAAGGACAACGGGTGCGGATTCGACCCCAAGAATATCCCCGGCATGACACAGGGGCATTTCGGTCTGCAAGGCATCCGTGACCGGATCAAGACCCTGGAAGGCAAGATGTTCATCTCCAGCAAGATCGGCAAAGGCACAAAAGTCATAATGGCCTTGAACGTGCCAAACATTACGGAGAATCGCCCATGAAGAAAATCCGCATCCTAATCGCGGACGACCACACGATAGTCCGCATCGGACTCTCGGCCCTGCTTGGTTCGCAGAAGGATATTGAAGTCGTAGGCGAGGCCGACAACGGCAACGCCGCCATCCGTGAGGCGCTACGGCTCAAGCCAGATATCGTCATAATGGATCTGATGATGCCGCAGAAGGACGGCGTAGCGGCGACAATGGAGATCCAAAAGAGAATCCCAACCGCAAAAGTCATTGTGCTCACATCCTACGGCACATCAGACGGCATCGCCCATGCGCTCGCCGCCGGTGCATCCGGCGCCTTGACAAAGACTGCGGACGACGACTCCCTTATCGCCGCCGTCCGCGCAGTCGCCTCCGGCGGGCGGTTCGTCTCGCCGCGCATCGAGAAGATGCTCGAAGAGTCGCCGCCCGTGCCCGAACTGACCGAAAGGCAGCGCGACATCCTGCAATCAGTTGCGCGTGGCCTCTCCAACGCCGACATAGCAAAGCAGTTCGGGATCTCCGCTACAGTCGCACGCGAGCATATCTCGGCAGTCCTCGCAAAAGTCGGCGCGGCCAACCGCACCGAAGCCGTCGCCATAGCCCTCAGGAAGCATCTGATGGAAATCTGACCGCGAGGCGCCGCCGATGCGCACAATGCCTCACATGGCCGACTTGATGGTTTCCACCCAGTCTGCTATCTTGGCATCGGTCTGACCGGCCTCATTCGTGTCGTCGAGCTTCAGGCATTCACCCACAAGCGTGGCTCCAGCATCCTTGGCGGCATCGGCGAGCGTATCCGCGGCTACGCAGAATGAGTCCGCAAAACCGACGGAATCCCCAAGACCGAACACTGCGACCTTCTTTCCCGCGAAGTTCGCCTTAACGCCATCGAGTTGCGCCATCCAGTCGTCCTGCAGGTCGCCAATGCCCCACGTCGATGATCCGAGAACGAGCATTTCGGCGTCGAACGCCGCCGCATCGCACGCGTTGATGTTGAATGCCTGTCCGCCAAGCGCCTCGGCGATCTTTCCCGCGACAGCCTCGGTCATGCCCGTGGTGCTTCCGTATATGACATGTACTTTATCCATTTCTATCTCTCCTTTTGTTTAGCTTGCCCTCTTTAGGGAAATCATGTCGATGAACTCGTCCACCCCATTCGCGCGCCTCAACGCTTCGCGAGCCTCAGCCTCGACTTGCGCGTACTCGTTCATGAGCGCAATGGACTCGTGCGCATCGCCGTATACGCGCCATACGCCATTGTGCACCGGTGTAGACGGTATGTTGCGAATGAACCCGGCAACGTCCTTGAGCGGATAGCCGATGAATACGCCAACCTCGTGCGGAAGGTCGCATTCCGCCGCCCTGTCCACAAGATGCGCGAGCATCTTGCCCAAATGCCCGTTTCCCGTTTTCGGGTCACCATCCTCAAGTTCCGGATACCCCATTCGCGACAGCCATCTTGCATTGTGCCTCTCGGAAAGCGTCGCGGCGAGCGCCGACGGATTGTAGAATAGGACGAGCGAACTTCCCTTCTCCACCTTCAGCTCAACATAGTCAAGCCCCAATATCCCGTAGATGTCGCTGCGATACAGGCATATGCGCATCCCTTCCTCATTTACGCCCTCGTAGCAATGCCATACGCGCAGCAGCTCGCCGGGCTTGACGCCCCGCCTTACAGCTGCGGTCTTCACCAGCAGGAACCGAAGCAGTTCCTTGCGGTGCTGTCCATCAATTCCGTTCTCTTCTCTTGCCATGTGCCCTATGCGCCCTTCAAAAAAGTTAGTGCAGAATAACATACTGCCGGCGCAAAGTCAATAGCCTTGGCTAACTTTTCGTGGCAAGACAACGAGCGTGGCAACGAATGCGGGGACTTTTCGACTATCTGACGATCAACTGCAAGCCACGGTTCGGCAATGGTTCGCCCGTGACAGACGTGATGTTATAGTATGCCGCATCCGTAGCGCTTGTCGTAAGGTTGCTTAGGACGAGCGTGTTGAATCCCTCGTGAAGCACTCCCTGCGGAACCGTGAAATCCCATTCGCTTGGCATCAGAGTCTGGCTTTCATAGACGTTTTGTCCATTCACAAAAGCGGCGTAACCGGCCGCTTCCGCCCCATTCCACCGTCCACGCGTAATCGTCCACCGCATCCGCCTTTCGGCAAAGGCGCGTGGGAGCGAAAAGCGGTATGACAACCGATTCTTGAAGCTATGCCCGGTCTTGCTCGTCAGGTACGATGTGAAGTTCAATGGGTCTTCGTCAAGGAGATGTCCGGAATTGTCAACTTCAGAGCCCTTGTTCTGGATTGCGAATCCGCCACCCACGGCGATCGCGTCTATCGCCACCGGGCCACCTTCCGACAGCACAAGCCGGAATTGGTTCATCTCGCCGGGATGGATAGCCGACGCCGGAATGTCGAACAAAATATCCGGCGACCCGCCGCATGTCTTCGTATCCAATGTCTGCCCGTTCACCACAAGCGTAAGCTTCCCGTTATGCGTAGGGGAGCAAAGTGTCGCACGCAGAAGCCGGGCATGCGCACGCGCCTCGCGGTTTGAGATGCACCACGCGACACTATCGCCCTCTGTCGTCAACGAACCCTTGAAGCGATGCCAGCCATCCGTATCTACCCAGACATCCGCCGCATCTGCCGCCGACGCAAACTCTGCGCTTGTCTCGTTCACTACGCCGATCTGGCAATCCGCCGCCTCGCCGCCCATGAACGCCTCCTCTATCTCTTCAACATCCAGCACCCGATTCCACACGGCTAATTGGTGGATGTCACCGTTGAACCCCTTATCATAGTAGTCAAGGCTTGACTGTGCCCATGACTCCTGTGGATAAAACAGATTGTTGTCATACTGCCCATGAGCCGTCGCCATGGCGACGCCAAACGAGCTTTCCTCTTCACCAAATGAACCACTCTGGAAAAGAGATGAGCCTGTGCGTGAAGCTTTCATTATGTGCGCATAGTCCCAATGGCCTTGCGGAAACAGGTAGATGTCGAGGCGCCCCTTTTGTACAGAAAACGCAAGGTCATACCATTTCCCTGCCTCTATCTGCCAACCGTCATTCGCGATGATCACGGAGAAGTTCCAACTCCAGTTATTGAAGGCCAGCCTAACGGTGCCATCACCAGAATACCTGCGCAATACGCATTGGATCCCATTGTCAGCCCCACCGTTTCCATTCCCGTACGTAAGAATTGTCGCATACGGATTCGACAGTTCGTTCCCATCGACATCAGAAACGAATCCATCCCATCTGAAACGGATAACGGCCGTCATCTCCATCTTCTCGGACATCGGGAATCCGCGCTTTACGGCCAATCCTGCGCACCACACCGCATCCCGCCCATCCGAATACCGCGTAGACTGCGTCTTGAAGCGCAAGACGCGGCCATTGACCGTGCGTCCGCGACGTGGCATGACCACTTTCGTGAACAGGTTGGAAATGCTCTTGCCGGTACCGTCATGACTTCCGCGCACCGAAAGGTCTATCACCTTGCCCTCTGTGTCGTTGCGATTCAAGGCATTGCGGGCCTCGCCCTGCGTCACCAATCCGTCGCCATCCGCATCCATGTCGCCCTGAAGCAGAAGGACGGCATCGTCAAACACCCCGCCAAAAGCAGAAAGCGTCAATGTCGCTAAGAGCGAAACCGCACCGAATATCTTTCCTGTAGGCATCATATGTCGAGTCCTTTCCGTTTGGTATCCGTTACCTGTCAATCCTGATGAGGGCACAGCCAAGTCCCTCCAATGAAATCCTCAGCTGTCCGCCCTCGGCAATGGGCGTGCCGCCGCCCATCATGACGCTAACCGAACGGATGCGCCCATCCAGCGGAACTGAGACAGCCTGTGGACTGGTCGATGCATTTACCGACAGGAGGGCATCGTACCCGGCGAGAGAATAGAGACGCGCAGACACGAACCGCCCAAACGAACCATGCTTCAGAAGTCGCGACTTTGGCGCAAGAAGGATATCCTCATGGCGGCGAATCTCCTCCGCGACACGGCAGCAATCCGCCCACCGCGACTCGAACGACACGCCCCTTGGTTCGGACTTCACGTCGAAAAACGAATACCATACAAGGCCGTTCGCACCGTTTGCGATGCACTGCCAACCCATGTTGCGCATTTCCGCAAACGTCGGCGGACGCGCTTTCGGGTCATCCTTGCGATACGCCGCCCAGTCGAACATCTGCGGAACCTGCCACAGTGCGCGGCATCCGCGAGTGCCGGCAGACGCCGCTCCAGTCGAGACAGTGACGAAATCTATTGGCGACTGCCCAATCGGATAAGGATCGGTGCCTATCACGTCACAAGAGGGAATGTAGTCCAGAATCTGGTCATACTGATAGAAGCATCCCCATGTCGGGTGTTCATGATCGAGACGCGCGACAAGGTCGCGCCTTGCGCGAAGTTGCGGCAACCTGGAAAGCGGACTTTCATCCACGATGTACCACGCGAGAATGGAAGGATGATCCTTGATGCGGTTGACGAAGTCCTCCGTCCTCGCCGGTGAAGTCGACGGATCGCCATAGTCCCAGAAATCCTTGAGGTTCGGTATTACGCGAATGCCTCTCTCGGAGCAATGGTCAAGCATCTCCCGGATATCTGGATTGCGGTGTCCCCAGTACGGCATAATGCAGTTGAATGGGCTTTTTGCGTAAAGCTCGACGTCATCCTTGGACTTGAACTCCGTCCAGAACGTCCCCATCGGAAAATACGGTTTGCCATCGACGATCGCACGCCCAGCCGCGTCTATCCACACCTTGCGCATCTTTGGCGCGGCAAGGCGGGTAAAGTCCAACGAGGCCTCGCCCACGACCGCCCCGTCGCCATCGGCAAGCACGAACCGTACAGGCTGGCAACCGACGCGCAATCCATCGACAGGCAGGTCTAGAACGGCGACCGATTGTGACAGGTCTGCCTTTACGGTGCATTCTTTCCCCATCGCGTCCACATATCGGAATTCCCCACGATATGACCGAACCGCGTCCGCCTCAAGATCCAATGCCGCCCGGAACGAGACGACACCTTCCGCCGCCTCATCGCGATAGGCGTTGCAGAGAAGTCCGCGCACCGGACGCGGAACGAACCTCTCGACAAACACGTCATCGAACCATGCCTTGCCAAGCGAACCCTTTCTCACGAGCGGCGCGACAATGATGCGCGTCACGTTCGTGGGTATGCGCGGAGTGACACCCTCAACCTTCACCCAATCGGCTGTCGTCCCCTTCACGCCCTCGGCATACGCTCCGCCAACGTAACGCGCCCCATCGTACCACTCTACGCAAACTATCGCCCCGTCACCGCCACTACGCAGGTCCTCGACCTTCACCCACGCGCCAAAGCGGTAGACGGCATCTTTCTCAAGCTTCACCTCTGCGCTTGGCACAGTATATGCCTTACGGTCATCTTCGTTGAAGTAAGCGAGTGCACGCGTTCCGCTACGTCCCGTCCGCGCCTCGCACCTGTACTTCCCCGGCTCGATGAACCATCCAACAGCACCGTCACCCTGCCCTTCCTCGAATCCGGCGTTGCGAACTATGCCGACATCGTCCGCAAGCGATGAAAATCCCAATGACAATATCGCGCATATGGCCAGCACACCCCACCATATCACGCGGGGATGCGGTCTTCCAACGAACTCTCCTCCTGCCGTCATGGATTCTTTTCCTAACCTCGACTACATGCCGCCATCCACCTTCATTCCAAGCCGCTTCGCCTCCGTACACGCGGCACGCAAGGCTTCAGCCAACTTCTTGTCGGACGGAAGCGTCTCAGGCACACCTGGCACGTGCAGGGAGAACACCTCATCGCATTCCGCCGCCCGCCAAACTCCACGCACGATGTCCGGAATGGAATACGGACGGTCTCCACCGATTCCGGCAGCCGGGAACACATCTACCTTCGACACCTCGGCCATCGGCACAAACGCCTCTGAGTTGGTCATGGTCTTGTAGCCGTTTGGTGCAAGCCGATAGCCGCAGTCGGCCCATCCTGTCGCATCCCGTCCTTCATAGAAGACCTTCAGCACGCCCTTCCCGGTCGGCTCTGGACTGTAGATCGGGCAAGCGGACGGATAGCCCTCGGAGAGAACTATCAACCCGCGATTCCTTTTTCCGCGTCCGCGAACGCGTCCAGTCCAGTACTTTCCGCCAAGCTTGATGATGCCAACGTCGCCAAGACCGAGGCGGCGCGTTACGGACGACAGATCAGCCGGACACTCAAGTATCCCGCGAGGGTTCCCTTTGCCGCCATAGATGCCGAAGAGGAAGCGTCCATCCTCAAACGCCGCCGTCTGTATGCCCATCAGAGTGAAGCCTGTCGCAAGCGTGTGCCGCCGCACGAAGCGGAAATCCGCATCGTACTCGTATACGTAGTTCTCCTCAATTGTAGCGGGCAATCCGCCAATCACAAAGAAGTGTCCGTTCGCCGCCGTCATGCCACCGGCGCCATGCCCCATTTCCGGAAGGCTCCATGTGCCTCTCGGCGCCAGCGTATTCGCATCGTAGGCGCGAACCTCGCTCTTGCCACGATCCATCTGGTTGAACGAACCGCGATTGACTGCGACATAGACGACTCCGCCCGTGACGCAGAGGTCGCCATGATGACTGGGGACAGGCCCCGTTGTCGCAAGGACGTGTCCCGTAAGGTCTGTACGGACGACCTCAACCGTGAAACTCCAGTAAAGCGAATTGCCGTCCGTGGCGACACCCTGGAGATGCCCGCCATATTCGCCCTCACATACGATCTCTCGCGGACGCGCCGCGTTCGCAGAATTCGAGAAACCCCCGCCTACGACGAAAGCAAGGGCAACGGCCTTGGCACATTTCTTTAACATGACTTCGATTATATCAAATGTGCGCCGGATCTGATTACAAAAATCACAGTGATGTGAGATTTAGGATGTCAGCGTATCAGGATCCATGTGCCAATTTTGCCGAAGCTGACGCACAGCCGACGTCCGATGAGCCGCAGATGCGGGCGAACATCCGCCGCGAACGTGCGATCACCGAAGTCAAGGACGGCGTTCGCCAGCCCTTCGACCGCGTCCACCGTGCCGAGGACGAGCCTGTCGCCCAGACGCACCTCACGATCGAACCCACGGATAACGACCCGCGCACCGGCCTCGAACGTCAGCATCCCCGACAGCTCAAGCGGGTTGACGACTGCGCCTTCCGAGACGTCAAACGCCATTTGCGCACCGTCGCCATACGTGAGATCGCCGACGAGCGTCGCCCGCGCCGCCTTCGCGGGCAGGGCCGCCAGTTCCGCATCCGCCTTGCCGAACCACTTCTTCAGGAGGTAGTTGCGCGTCGCCGTCTTCTCGCGTGCGGACAGCGGACGCTCGAAGACGATGATCTCGCCGATCCGAAAGCCGCCCTGCGCATAGTCGCCAAAGGCGTTCCCCAGCATGTTGGCCATGCAACCGCCCGCCGTGTGCAGTTCGACGAGATCGTAGCCGCCGCTCGGCGCCCACGAATCGACGCGCTCCTGCCGTTCGCCGTTGATCCACAACTCGCCGTTCTTCACGTTCGGGCTCGCCGAACCAAACAGCGGTGTCTCCACCATGATCGTGTCAGGCGTTCCGCTGCGAAGGAAATCGTTCTGGCTGGCGAAGTTCGCAAAGTCACGGCCTTCGATGTTGGAACTGATCGGATTGCGGTTGCTGCATCCAAGCGGCTGTCCGCCGCCCGCCTGCGAACCGTAGACGAGATAGACCGACCGGATGTTCGTGAGTGTACGTGAAAGGCCGAGCGTCCGCGCCTCGACGCCCTTTCTCTCCGCCGTCGCGCCGCCGTTGTCCCAATCGCCGTGAAACGCGCCGAAATCGACGACGGAAAGCCCGTTGCAAAGCGCCTCCGCCGCGTCATTGAGGAACGGTTTCTTCGTCGTATAGTTGCCCT
>CAVJWR010000092.1:0-2221 GCA_963653155.1 Limosilactobacillus gorillae | reverse complement strand
GCCCTCGCGTGACTGTAGCGCCGCGATCCGTCCCGACCGATCCGTCCAGTTCCAGATGAAGTTCGTCGTGCCATAGTCGCCGACGCGGACGAACAGGAGCGTGGCCGCGTCGCTCGCGTCAAGCCGCAGCGACGGGTTCGCCGCGACTTCACAGTTGGACGCGACATCCGCCCCTTCCACAACCGTGAGGCTGCCGCCGCGCACCTCCAGTCCGCCTGAAAGGTCGGCACCCGAAACGACGGCGAGCGTTCCCGCGCCCGTCTTCACCGCCGCACCGTCCGCCGTCAGGGAATTGATCGTAAGCGTCGCGCCCTCGGCAACGTCCACCGTCGCCGTTGCGTCCTCCATGCCGCCCACGACGAGGTTCTGCACCGTCGGAACGCCCGAACCGTCATCGTAGCCTGTAGGGACGCGACCGAGCCATTTCTTCATCAGGTACGCGACGGCATCGCGAATCGCCTCGTCCGGTAACGCACCGCCCCAGCCCAGCACTTCGCCAAGCCGCAGACCGCCCGCATGCGTCTCATCGGACGCGCCCAACAGCCACGCCGTCGCGGGGTTTCCCGGCACACGCCACGCAACGACCTGCCAAGCCGGAACCTCATTGCCCGTCGCATTCTTGTCCACCCGATGGCCGTTCACCCACACGTCGCCCGCGTCGTTCGGCACCTGCATGCCATTCTCACCGAACGCGAAATCACTGACATAAATCGAAGTCGTGTCCAACAAGCGACTGAGTGCCGCCGCATGCCATTCGGAGCCGTTGTCGATGTTCTTCGGCTGATAATGCGCAAACATCTTGCTCATCACGTTGCCACCGCCGAACATCCGCGCATCGACGACCGCGACAATCGTCTGGTAGCCGCGCGATGGTGCGAACGCCATGTACTTGCCGGACGCGCCGTAGCGTCCGAAATCAAGGACGTCAAGCCCCGTGCCGAGTGCGTCCCTAACCCGCACCGGACGGCGTGCCGCGTCCGTCTGGACGACGCTGTTCGTCTCTTCGCCCGTCGTCGCATAGGCGGCGGTGTTCGCCCATGTGCTTACCGCGTCGCCGTCTTCCAGCGTCAGCGAATCCGCATCGGACGGATCGAGGTGCAGCGTCAGGTACGGCGCAAGTTGGCCGAACGTCGGCACAGCCTTCGCGCCCAAGACCTTCAGCGTGCCGCCGCGCACGGCCAAGCGTCCACCGAAGTTCTCCGCCGCGCCGACCGCCAGTGCGCCCGCGCCCATCTTTTCGACCGTCGGCCCCACACCATTGCCGCGTCCGCCGTCAAGACGTTCCAGCGTCAGCGTCTCATCCGCCGGCACATCGAGCGTCACCGTCTGCGGCGTGTCCGGCGGCGAGAACCCGGAACTGCCCAGCGCCAGCCACGCGATGGATGCCGAACCGCTCTGCCCTTCCGTGTCGCGTCCCAGCCACTTGCGCTCCAGATAGGCGATCAGTTCGCGCGTCTCGTCATCCGTCAGCACACGGTCGAAAATCAGCAGTTCGGCGATCTTCTGTCCGCCCGACGACACGGCCTCATCCGTGTTGTCGATGTTGCCCATGCCAATGCCGTGCGATGTGAGCGTCGCCACCGAGGGATTCGCCGCGACAACCTGCCAAAGGCCGTTCCACTTAGCCTTGTCCGGCGCATTCCGCGTCTGCCCTGTCCATATGCTTCCGTACTTGAGATCACCGGCCACGTTGTTCTTGACGAGCGGGAACCGCAGGCCAACGCCGTTTTGGCTACGCCCTTCGGCGTCTTTGCCATAGCCTACGAAACGCTGGAACTGCTTGCCCGCCAGCAGGTTGCCTGCGCCCTCATCCGACTTGTAGACGCCGACAACCGAGCCGATGTTCGTGAGGACGTTCTGCCGTTCACCCGAATAGCCGCCCTTTGTCCACGGCACAGAAATCGCGTTGAAGAAGAGACCTTTCTTGGAACGCGACACACCGAAGTCAAGGCAATCTGCACCCAATTCCGCGTCGCGCACGAGCGCACCCGGCATGATCGCCGACTCCGGCTTGGCGGTCAAATAGTAGATGCCATAGGTTCCATAATACCGCAAGTCCTCGACCAGATCGTCCGGGTCGCCAACCGTCATATAACGGTCGCCCACGCGCGACGGCACTTTCGTGACCGTGCCGTCATCCGCGACCGTCCAGCCGTTCGTTTGCGAGCAGTCGAAAGCGAAAAGAAGCGAATCGGCAACCCACGCGGGCTCGGCTGGCGTC
>CAVJWR010000091.1:0-12515 GCA_963653155.1 Limosilactobacillus gorillae | reverse complement strand
CTTCCATTCAACCTGCTTGACCATGAGTGGAATCGGATGCTCCACTCGCTGAAGCCGAATTGTCGCGACGAGATTGTCTGGCTGCCAAACCCCAAAAATGTTCTTCCCCTGAAACCTATGCTTCCATCCGATGGCAGGCGCATAATATCCTTCTGGAGGATTCTCCACATAACACCCTGCGCGTCCACAATTACTATTTCCGGTCATGTGGCAACGCCCCTGCCTATCAGTCTTTGCTATCTTCCTGCGATGTTTGGCAGACTCAGTCCATATCCTGATTCCAACATCCTCTTTGAAACTGAAGGTGACGCTCGCATCATGAATCGGATCTTCTGTCATTGAGTCCAACACCAAAGCCGAAAGCTTAACGGTATCGGCATATGCATTCACGGTAAGTAGGCACATGCAGACGAGCAACGGGAATTTCATCTTCATTTTTGATTTTCTCCAACGAATTCGCGAAATAACTTGTACAAATAAAAGAATGCCACATTCTTTATGTCCGAATGCTCCCAAATCGGATTTTTGTCATCGTCCGTCTTTGGCCATTCGTCAGAAGCACAACCCTGTAGATTTATGTTGTCGCTCACTCCCCGCGTCACGTTCCTCCCCGCCGCGAAGGACTCCGCCGGGATGGCGTCTCCCAGCATCTTCGCCCGCAGTTCGGCGTCCGCGAACGCCAGCTCGTTCGTCAAGGCCATCCGCTCGTCCTCGAACGCCGTGAAGAGCGGGTTCTCGATCAGGTCTTCCCGCGTGCAGTTCCTGAAGTAGAATGCGTTGAACCCGGAGAGCGGGATGTAGGCGAGTGGATTCGATGCGTACCATGCGCTGATGCCCCAGCCGCCCTCGATCTCCGCCCCGGAGAACGTCGCCGCGTTCACGCCGTACCAGAGCGTGCAGCCCTTGAAGAGCTCCTGCTTCGACCACGCCCCGCCGAAGTCCTCAGTCTGGATGCCGAAGACCTTCTTCCGCGTCGGGTTCGCCAGCACGTCCTCAGTCGGCGAATGGCAGTTGACCGCGTTGCGGATTCCTGCGAACCGCCCCCGCCATGAGAGGCCGGCGCGGAAGTCGCCGGGCGTAGCGGCGAAGAGGCCAGCGAAACGCGATGCCCGGAAGCGCGGGTCGAGGCCCTTCCATGCGCCATCCACCATCAGGTCATCCTGCTCTTCTGGGTCGTACGCCTCCATCGGCACGGCGGCGTTGAGCATGTAGTACCGGTCGTAGACGAGCCCTTCGTCCACTGCGGCGGCGGAGACGAGCATGTTGCCGAGCGAGTGCGCGAGCATGACCTTCCCTCCCGGCAGCCGGCCGCACAGCGCCTTCAGGGCGGGGGCGGACATGAACGCGTGGCGGACGTTGACGTAGTAGTTCGGCGACGTGTCGCCCTGCGTCGGGACGTAGCGCTGCGACTCGTCGCCCCGCCAGTCCACGGCGGTGAACCTGGACCGCGAGCCGGCCCACCATAGCCGCTTGAACATCGCGCTTGCCCAGAGGCGGGACGCCGGGGCGTTCACGTTGTAGCCGTGCACGAACACGAAGTGCCTGTCGTCGGTCTCGGCGTCCGGCATGTTCGGCGGCTCGCCGGGCAGGGCGGGCAGGAACGGCCCGCCGGCCTCCGCCCCGCGCAGGTCCGCGTAGCGGTAGAGTCCGTCCACGGACGTGATCGAGACGGGCAACCTCTCGCGGTATGCCTCCGTGCCGCCGAGGCAGACGACAAGCTCCGGCCCCTCGGCCTCTCCGGCGGGCCCGGACGCCTCGAACGCGAGCGCGACGGGCTCCTGCGTCTGGCGGCCCGCCAGCTCCGCGAGGGCGAGGCCATCGTGGCCGAGCGGCTTCAGCGCCGCGGACTCCAGGGGCTTGCCGTCCGCCGTCTTCACCGGCTTCGACGCGAGGCCGAGGACATCCCCGGACGGGAAGCCCTCGCCGAGGGCGCAGAACCGCAGCCCGTCCCCGGACGCCCGCAGCCGCACCTCCGCCGCGCCTCCCCACGCCCGGAGGAACGGCGAGGCGTCCACCACGACGGGGAAGAGGTTCACGAGGTCGAGCCTGCCGTTCACCTTGAGGTCGGATGCGTTCGGCGCCCGGTCGGACACCTGCCCGGCGAAGTCCCCCTTGTCGCAGTCCCCGTTCGTCCAGAAGCGGAACGGCCTGCCCGCGAGGCGGGCCGCGTCGTCCGACGCGTCCATCTTCCCGTCATGGTCGATGTCCGCCCGGACGCATGGCGCGATGGCCGTGATGCGCTGGCGGGCCTCGTCCTCGACGAAGAGGCCCCCGGCGACGCCCCACGCGCGGAAGACGAGCGTCGCCGTGCCCGCCCCCTCCGCCGTCACCCTCGCCTCCGTAGAGAACGGGTCCGGATGGCCGTCCGCGCCGGACATCCTGCGCCACGCGGGGAGCGTCACGTCAAGCGCACCGCCGTCCGACGACGCGGCCTTCCTCCATCCGCCGCCCTCCGTGTCGGGGACCCACAGCGCGAAGGGCGCGGACGCGCCCTCGAAGGCGATGTGGACGTTCATGCCCTGGAGCAGCACGTCCGTCCTGAGGGTGATCGGCGCCGCCGCGTCCATGTTCGTCGTCACGGGCACCGGGAGCCCGAATGCGGGGCTGAGCGCGTTCAGCGCGGCGAGGTCCAGGCCCTCCCTCGCTATCCCCACCCCGAGCGCGGTGTGCGCGCATTCGAGGGATATGACGCCGTTAGTCGCGAATGCGGCGTACGCGTCCCCCGGCCAACGGCTCGGCCCAGTGGCCGCGACGCGCACGTCCACGGACTCGGCGGCTATGGAGAAGTACGCGCCGTCCCCGTCCGCGACCCTGATCCTGCGGGCGCAGGCGAGCTCCACCCTGCGCCTTGCGTGGCTCGGGCACGGGCAGCAGCGGGGCTCGCCGCCGGGGAGTTCGAGCCGGATCGGCTCGCCGAAGAGCGGAGGGTCGCGCACCAGCAGGACGCCCGACATGTGCGCGACGTTCGTCCTGGCCACCGCGTAGTCATCCGGATCCGTCTGTCCGCAGCACCGGCTCCACGGCTGGCAGCACCCGCACGAGCCGTCGCACGCCTCCCGGTCGCACTCGCATTCCCCGCCCTCGCCGTACGGGTAATCGGACTCCGGCTCGGGCTCTTCCTCCTCCTCGGGGACGTAGGGGTCGGGCCTGTCCGGATCCGGGTCGGGCGGGACCGGGCAGAAGCGCACCTCCTGTTCGCCCGTCGCCTTCCCGAAGAGGCGGAGCGGGTGGGACAGGGTGTAGGAGATGGTGGCCTCGATGCGCGGGTTGAGCCCGCCAATCTCCGCCGAGCGCGGCGGGACGTTCACCACGCCGGGTCCGGCCCACTCGCACCTGAGGCCGTCGGCGCCCTCGCCGGCGGGGAGGGTGACCGTCACGGACTCCGCGCCGTAGTCGTGCACGCAGGCCGGGGTGGGCCTCGTGTTGGGGAAGTTTATCCAGCCGGAGAGGATGCGCTTTGCGAGGCTGGGGAGGACGCCGAAAGCGAAGTCGCCGGAGGATAGCGACACGGAGAGGGATCCGTCCCCCGTGACGTAGATGGGGACGGTCTGGCCCCTCGGGACCTGGATGCGCAGTGACGGGGGCGTCGGGGCGGACATTGGCCTGACGGCGGACTGGGCGGCCACTGCCGCCCCTCCGGGGCCGGCGAGGGGGAACGCGGCCCCGCCGACGTCGAGGACGCCCTTGCCGGAGCCGGATACGGAGACCTCCAGCACGGCGACATTTTCCGTGGACTCCGGGATGGTGAAGGCCCCGTCCGGGGTCCCGGTGTAGGCGATGTGCTCCCACACGGTGTTCGTAGATCCGGGCGGGCACGACATCGGGTCGAGGCCGCCGAGGCGGGAGAGGAACGTGTCGAGGCATGCGGCGCAGCGGCGCTCAAGCCCGGATTCCAGCCGGATGCCCGTCACGCCCTCCGGGAGCGCGTTGGTGGTCCATCCCGCCCCTCCGGCGGAGACGCCCACGAGGACATTGGAGGCCTGTCCGTCCGCGACTTCGGCGGGGCGGGGCAGGGAGTAGCGGAAGTCCACGCCGCCCCCCTGGCGGATCTCCGCCTGGAGGCTGACGGGGCTGTCCGCCCGGTGGGCGTAGCGCACGTTGAGCCACGTGAGCAATAGCGTGTTCGACGGCGTGAGGCAGTGCCAGAACAGGGATGGTTGAGAGGTTGAGATGTGGAGAGGTGGAGAGGTCAAGGGGGTGAGTGGCTTCAGGCTTTGGGGGGCAGGTTCTGGTTTCAGGGATGGGGCGATGAGGGGCCAGTTCGCCTCAGGGACGATGCAGAGCGGGGCCCTGAGCGGCATGAATGCGGCAGGGGCGCGATCCTTCGCGCCCGCGGAGGCGCCATGGTCCGGCAGCGCCTCGGCCCAGCCGCAGGAGTGGACGCGCAGGCGGCTGGAGGATCCGTCCCCGACGCGCACCGACCAGTTCGTGAACGAGAGGTACGTCCAGTCCTCCGCCGCGCCGAAGGCGAGCCAGTCCGCGCAGACGGTCGCGTTGGATGGCGGAGTGAAGTCGAACGCCTCGCCCGTCCCCATGCGCACGGGCGCGAGCCCCGCGTCTGTGGTGGCGGCGGCGCCATCGCCGTCGCGGCTGTCTGTGGCCGCCGTCCCCCCTGCGACGGCGGGGGCGCCGTCGCCACTGCGCATGCCGCCGGGCTTCGCGCCGGCGACGATCCAGGCGGAGGCGAATGCCGCGCCGACGAGGATGCGCCCCGCCTTCGGCTGCGCCCTGATGAGGGCGGCGAGGCCGCGCAACGGGCGGATGCCGCTCTCGCGCATGAGCGCCACGAGCCACGCGACTGTCGATGCTGCCAGGCAAGAGGCGAGGAAGGATGTCAGCATCCCCGAAACCATGGCCTCACCAAGCACTGTCCTTAGAAAAAGTCGGCACAATAACCTCCCATTCGGCAACCCGTGTGAATGCACCCATCGGAAGATGCTCCCCACGGAAAACGCAGGTATTGTACCACAGGGGCGCTATGCCGGTCAACCACCTTTCGGAAGTTTTGGGCAGGTGTGGTATAATTCTCACATGGTTTTTAGGTTGGCAGAGTGTAATTTGTCCGCACCCGTTGCGGAAGGCTTGGACTGTGCGATGCATATCTGATTTGGCGGATGGCGCCGAATCGCTTGTCTTATGGGAATTGCTCGGAAAGGAAATCTGCGGGATGTTTTGCGCACTGCGCTTCCGCTTGCGCTTGCGATGGGTGCACAGGCGGTCAACCAGTTCGTCGATCGCGTGTTTCTGGCCCGCTTTTCGGATGATGCCATACAGGCATCGCTGCCGGCCGGTTCGCTAAGCTGGCTGTTCATATGCCTTCTTGTCGCGACGGCCGGATATTCCGGGACATTTGTCGCCCAGTTCTACGGCGCAGGATCGAAGCGCGATGCCGCTGCGGCATACGGGCAGGGACTGTGGTTGGCGTTGGCCGCACTCCCGGTGATACTCCTTTCCATACCGTTCGGAAACCTCATCTTTGGCATTTCCGGCCATGCGCCATCCATCCTTGCGGACGAAAAGGCATATTACGGCATCCTTCAGGTCGGCGGCATGTTCTGCGTGCTTGCCGCCGTGCTTTCCGGCTTCTTCGCGGGGCAGGGACGGACTCGTCTCGTGGGATTCGCCACATGTGTCGGCAGCCTGTCGAACATACTGCTCGATTGGATGTTCGTGTTCGGGAATTGCGGCTGCGGACGCTGGGGAATAGTCGGCGCAGGGTGGGCCACGGCAATCGCCGCAGCGATTCCGTGCGTCATACTTGGCGCGGTGACGTTCTTCGATCCCAGCCTTCGCGGTAGGCGCTATCTCGTGGCGTTGCGGCTTCGTCCAGACCTTATCCGAAGGATCGTGAGGTACGGCTTCCCGTCAGGTCTGCACCAGTTTCTTGATGTATCCACATTCAGCGTGTTTGTGATGGCAACAGGCCGGTTGGATGCGCTCTCCCTCGCCGTATCCAACATAGTGTTTACCTTGAACTACATATCCTTCGCCCCGCTGTATGGCCTCGGTCAGGGCACGATCGTGCTTGTAGGGCAGTATCAGGGTGCGGACGATCCGGCGGCTTCGATCAGGGCGACGAAAAGCGCACTCGTGCTTGGAGGCCTGTATGTGCTTCTCTTCGCGCTTGGAGTGTTCCTGCTTTCGGATGTGATAATGGACGTATTTCGCGGCGCCGAAACGTCGTTCGACACCGTGCCGTTCCATGCGCTCGGACGCACCCTCATGTGGCTGATGCTGTCGTGGGCGGTGTTTGACGCCGTAAGCCTTATAGTAGGCGGTGCGCTCAAGGGTGCGGGAGACACGAAGTTCGTGATGTTCGCCCTGATGGCGATATCTCTCGGACTTTGGATGCCCGCCGTGTTCCTCGTGCTACATTTCCATCCGACGATCACGCTCCTTTGGCTAACGATGCCGTTCTATTGCTGCGTATGCGCCGTGACGTGCATAGTGCGCTTCGCCCTTGGCGGCTGGAAGCGGTTGCGCATTGTGGATGATCTGGTGACTTAGTTGGTAGTTGGTAGATGGTAGTGAGTAGTGGATAGAGGGTAGTTTTGTCCCAACGCGCTAGTATCGTAGCGAAATATCCCCCGAACGAAGTGAGCCGCGCATGCGGTCGCTAGAGGGGTACGCCCCGTCATCGTGTAAATCCTGTAAAAACCTCTGTGACTTTGTGCCTTTGTGTTAAAAAACATATCTACCGTTTTTTTGTCTAACACAGAGACACAGGGTCACGAAGGCACAGAGGTTTATTCTGTGGTTAGGACTCCATCTCTACACTTCTACACGGCCATTTTCGCACGACACCCATTGTCATCGGTCGCAACAAGTTGCGACCCTCCCGTCTCTGCGGCGATTTCATCGAAATCGCCCTACCAAATCCTCAAATGAATCAATGACTAAATAGTCCAATGCAATCGTAAATCGAAAATTGGTAGATGGTAGTTGGCAGTGGATAGTTGGGATGTGCTTCTCACCACCTCAACTTCTCAACCTCATCAGGCAGTCGTAAATAGTAAATTTCCACTACCCCACTACCAACTATCCAACTACCATCTACCAACTAAATCGCAAAGTTATCCTTGCGCCATTGGGATGGTGACTGGCCCAGGCGCGCCTGGAAGAAGTGTGACAGGCGGCTGAGGGATGCGAACCCTGCCCGCTCTGCCACATCTGAAATGCTCAGCGTAGGGTCTTTCAGCAGTTCCTTTGCGGCCTGCAGGCGCGTATCAAGCAGAACATCCTGCACGGATTGCCCATGGCATGCGCGGAAACGCATCCGCAGCAGGGAAGGCGATATCTTCAGGTGCGTCGCGACATCCGATACGGAGATGCCGTCGCGGAAATGTTCGCGGATATAGGCAAGGCCGTTCTCAATGATGTGTCCGGCCGGCGGAATCGACCGTGTGGACATCCGTTCGATGATGCCGCACGGGGGAATGAGTATGTCATGGCTGGGCCTAATGCCCTTCATCAGCTGATGAAGCTCCCTTGCGGCACGACGTCCCATCTCCATGTGTCCGGGCTGTATGCTCGATAGCGTGGGGTTGCATGATTTGCACAGAAGCTCGTCGTTGTCTACGCTCAATACAGAGATCTGTTCGGGAATGGTGATGTGTAGCTTGCGGCAGGTGTTGAAGATGTCGGCGGCCAGCAGATCCGTGGAGAGCATCACCGCCGCTGGCTTTGGTAGGTCTAGCAGCCATTCCGCAAGTGATGTCTGGGTCGGATCGAACACATGGGGACGCAAGTCATGCCTTGACAGTTCGAGATCGAAGCCACGGCAACGGTACGTGCCCCAATAGTTGTTTTCCTCTTCCCGCACGAACCCATAGGAACGGAAGTTTCCGATTGAGAGGAAGTGGCGGGCACCCGTCTTGCCGATGGTGATATCGTCATTATGGATCAGCGTAATGGGGGCATCCTTTGGGCGTTCCCAGCCGGAAGGGGCGTTGTTCAGGACAACAGGCAATCCGCTGGAAACGAGCGCATCGAATCCCGCACTTCGGATGGTGTGCCCCGAGATAAACCCGGCAGCCCCGTTTCGCATGGCTTCACGGACGAAGCGAGGCGTTAGGCCATGTGCCGACTCGCCTCTCGCATCCGGCACGATCGCAAGTTCCCAGTCGCGTTGCGTATTTGCGTATTCGAGAATGCCGATCATGCATTCCCGCATGGCGATTGTCTTGGACGATAGCGATATGACGATGGTCTTCATTGCGTGGATTGTATCAAAATGCCAATCTTCACCGCAAGATGGCGTTATTGATTTTGACAAAATTGTTTTGTCGAAAATGACAAACGCAATGGCGGCAATTGATGTACAATATCCGTGTTTTTACAAAAAAAAAAGGAACTTTAAGATGAAACGAGTGATGACGTGCCTTGCCCTGCTTGCGGCGGTGTCCGCGATGGCGGCGGATCTTACGATTGGCGTCGGCGAGTCCGAGACGCTGTCTGGCGTACAGGCGTTCGGCCGGATATTCTGCAACGGCAGCCTGACGATCGCCGAAGGCGCCGAAATCTCCTGCACCTCATTCTGCATGGCCTCTGGCGTCGTGGAGAACGTCTCAGTGACGCTCCGGGACGGCGCCACGCTCTCGATGCCCCAAGGGGGGGGGGGGGGGATTGCGTCATAGGCTGTGACGGCGGCGCGGGCACGCTGACGCTCGGCACGAACGCGCTCTTCCGGACGACGAAGCGCGTTTCCGTTCAGCGCACGACTGCCGAGGGCGATGCGTTCTTCACGAAGGAGAATCCCTTTCCCGAAACCGCGAAGATATTCATCCACCTGATGGACGGTGCGAGCATGGTCGGCTCCTATACTGATTCGGTGCTTGCGTTTGGCGATTGGGGCAAGGTCCTTACTTATGGCAGTTATGGAAAGTTCGAGGGCATTACCGTACAGCTGGACAAGGATGCCTATCTTGACTACGCTTCCTTCCAGCATCGCAGCCGCCCCAACTGCCGAATCCTTTTCAATGGCGGCTATCTGCGGCAGGGAAGTTGGAACAGCGCCTGTACGGCGACGTTGTTCGCAAACATCGGCTGGTACGAAACGACCACGGCAGGGGCAATGTTCTATCTTACGGGAACGAACCGGAACGATATCGTGATCCAGCGTGATTCGTACGCGAACGCCGTTTTCCACCTTTCGTCCGGTGGCGGCTTTTTCACGCTTGACGGTGATGGCGGGTTCGTCATTCGCGGTACGGATGGCCGTCACTTCGATGGCTCCGTTACGAGGCTTGTCTACGAAGCTCAAGGGCCGACCAAGGACTGGATAAGAATGACGTTTCCGGGGAGAATTTCGATAGAGGGGAAGATCATGGTGCAGATGTGCGCGGGATTCTATGAGTACAAGGATGAAGAGGGGAATAAAAAGACCGAGAAACCGGGGAAGCCGCGATCGGACTTCTTTCCAGAAGGCTCTACGCTGGAGATCGGCCCCAACGCCATAGTGGATCTGAGGGGCGCAGACATCACAAACGTGACGATAGTCTGTCGAGGCTCGATTGTCAACTCTGCCGTGGAAGGCATTGCCAATGGTGGCAATGCAATCTCAACGGTTCTCATCGCTGGTGAATCCGATACAAGGATTGAGTCGCTTGGCACCAACATCGTCGTACGCAAGTCGGGGCCGGGCTGCCTTGCGCTCGGCACGAACCTTGTCGATATCGCCGCCGTGGCGGTGAGCGAGGGTAGCATTGCGATTGACGGCAAGGACGAAGGCGGAAGCGAATCCCTCATTCGCGAGCTGACGCTTGGTGCGGGAACGTCCTGCGCCACGACCGAGAGCGCAAAGGGGCGCAGGATAGCGGTTCAGCGGCTGAATCTGGACGCCGCCGCCAACGCCGAAATCGACACGTTCGCTCCGGTTGCCGAAGGGGCGCTCAACCTCATGAACTGTGATGGTGGACTGGACAGGACGCCCATGCGCCTGCCATTCAAGGTAAGGAGACATTCAGGCGGCAAGGATTTCAATTCATGGTCTTTGTACGTCAATGGCGAATTGCGCGGCGCGGTGGGTTCCGCCAATCCCGCAATAGGGATCTACGACGGGTGGCTTACGCTTGGGAACTTCGGCACGAAGATCGTGCTCAGATAATTAGATAGAAGGTCGTGTTTAGATGAGAGAGACACTTGCAAGGCATGGACGCAATGAATTGCGTCCCTCCCGCATCTTCGTGAAGGCGCTGGCTGTGGCGGCGTTTTCCGCCACCGCAATGGCTGTAGCCATGGCGGATGTGAGTCCAGCCCATCTCCTTGCCGTCGCACCCGTTGGCAACTATTCTCGCGTCGCGATGCCTGAGTACCGCGCCGTGCCGCCGTCCGACGGGGCGGAGGTGCTTGTGCTTGGCGAGGGCTGTGCCGCGAGGACCGCCACGTTCAGGGTCGCGGACGCGATGGATGCGCAGGTGTTCGGGCAGATGAACCCGGCTGCCGTGAAGTTCGTGGATGCGGCGGCATCCGCCACAATGTCCGTTTCGGGCGGCATGGTGCGCATCGCCGTGGATTGCCCCGTTCCGGCAGGCATGGAGCCGCAGCGCTCGTCAGACGTGTGGAGCGGCGACAATGTGCTGGTCCTGATTCGTCCGAAATCCGACGAACCTCTCCGCCTCTGCTATTGCGTAAATGCCACAGGCGGAACTGCGGCAGAAGGGCGCGAGGGAATGTCTCGTGCGAAGATGTCTGTCGCACATTCGGAACGGGGCTTCAGCGTGTCGATCAACGTTCCGTTGGATGAAGTCTTCGGCGGCGTTCCGCCCAAGCCGGGCGATACGTTCGGCATAAACTTCGTGCGCAACGGGCGTACGTGCGGCGGGCATTCGTCATGGGCAACGAATGGTGGAATGTTCAACGATTCGAAGTGGATCTTCGGCACAGTGGTCTTCGGCGGAGCGAAGCCCTATTTCCTCCGCCGGCTTGCGGACGCTCGCGAACGCGGCGCGTCCGTCGCTGGCGATGATGCGTCGGCACAAGCGGCGGTGGACGCGGCCTGTCAGGCCGTCGAGAAGGCGATCACTGCGCATGGTGACGACCCGGCGGCGTTCGCGTCGCTCGAACGGATGTTCAAGGACCTTGACCGTGCGCTTCTTGTGGTTGCGCAGAGGGGACGGCCCCTGCTTGTCTACAGGCCGAAGGACGCATGGGGCAATGCGCTTGGGCCGGATCTCGATTCGCGTCCGCTGGACATCATCCGCATCCGCACGCCGCGCAACACGCGCCGCGTAGTGGCGTTCGCCATCGCCAACCTCGGCGGCGAGCCGTTCGTCGGCAACCTCAAGTTCTTCGACCGCTTCGACGGCTTCTATCGTACGGGGAACCGACTGCCGCCGCCGAAAGACGGCGTGGCGCGGCACTTCACGCTGCGCCGCTCTGTGACGGTGAGTGACAAGGACGGACGGGCCATGTACGATCCGCTTGCCGAGCTGCCGCTAAAGTCGACCGTGGAGGTCTCGCCCGGCAAGACGCTTCCGCTGTTCGCCGAACTCGACACGCACGGCGTCGCGCCGGGGCGGCGCTATGCGCTCCTGTACCTGCGGAGCGCGACGGCGGGCTTCCCGGATACGCGCATCGCCGTGGAGGTGACGGTGACGGACGACGACCTCGACACCGTGCCACTCGACAGGCTCGCGTCCACGCATCTTGCGACGTCGTTCGGTGTCGGCGGATGCCCGTTGGTGCGGCCGGCGACGAACTGTGTGCGTAAGCTCATCGAACGCGGATACAACATTGTGCGCCTCTCCCGCTTCGACGACATGTATCCGGTTTGCGGCACGAACGGCGTTTGGCAACGGCCGAGCTACGCTGCGGTTGATCGCTACATAGACGCTTGGCTGTCGGGTGGAATCGATCCGAAGCGGCTGAAGATCGAGCCATATATTGGCGTGGAACGCGAAACCAGCCTGTGGCGTGGGCTTCGCGATGCCAATGGTGAGCGCATACCGTTCGGGACGCCGCTACATGACGAGGGGCTGCGGGCCTTTGTGCGCTTTCTTGCGGAACACCTCAGGGCCCGCTACGGCATTGGACGTGACAGGATCATATGGTTCCCGGTGGATGAGGCCAGTGGAGATCCAGACGATCCGACGTTCAAGTCGTCCGCTTCGCGCGAAATGCACGCCGGAAGGATCATCCGCGCTGAAAATCCCGCGAACATTCTGCTGTGGGATCCCTTGCCGACTTTCATCAGCGGCGACAGTGATGCATTCCATCGTGCCATGAGGGAGGGTGCGAGCCTTTTTGACATTCTCGTTCTGTATCGTCCGGCGGTCTCGCCGAAGGTCGTTTCGCTTGTGAAGTCGCTTGGCGTTAAGAATGTGTGGGGCTATCACATATCAGGCAAGTACACGCCCGCTGAAGCCTACCGTAGTGCCGTGTGGAAACACTTGCGCGACGGTTTCCGCGACACGATGTCGTATTGGCATCTGGACGAGAGCGCCGCGCTCGACGCGCGTCCCCAGCATCCGTACGGCACGTGCTACATCGACTGGGATGCGGACGAGCTGATGCTG
>CAVJWR010000090.1:8306-12594 GCA_963653155.1 Limosilactobacillus gorillae | reverse complement strand
ATAGCCTTGCCCCTGTCGTTTTTTCTGTCATGAGTCTTTTATGACACTTCTTTTTGAAAACCCTATTTGCCGTAAAAATGTGGATAGTATAGCATAATCGCCTCAATGCCGTCAACCACGAATTTTGTTATGATGAAAAAATAACAATGTGCGTTTTCTCCAACCTCAGAACAGCAATACACCATTAGCTATGTAACAACGCTTCGTAAAGCTTCTTGTCCCGCTCCGAGAAGTAGCAGAAGATGACTTCCATCTCATCTGCGGCCTTTGCGTTATTTGCGGCTAAAAACTCCCTCGCCTCTCTCACCGCGATTTTCGCCGCATCCTCGATGGGATAGCCGTACACGCCTATTGAGATGTAGGGGAACGCGATGGACTTGCAGCTGTTCTCCGCCGCAAGAGCAAGCGAGTTGCGGTAGCAGTTGGCCAGCTTCTTCGACTCGCCGCAGCGGGTTCTCACGCGGAAAATTGAAAAAGCGATTGTGCCATCTAATTAGACGAGGCTGAATTACGGCACACGAGCCATGATGTCTGGGATGAATGCTGCGTCCAGCGTCGAGAACGCGAAGCATCGCTTGCCGAGGCAGTTGAGCGATGCTCCTATGTGGATCAGCGTCACATTGTCGATGATGAGATAACTGATCGGCAATCTGGCGACGTTCTGTGGCTTCAATGCGCGTCAGGAGCGGTGCAAGCGAAGCCAAGGCGCGGCGCATGGCGACGAAGGCATCTATGATGCGGATACTCACATCGATTGCCGTTGGACTGCGCAAGACAGCCGACAGCATCGAGACTCCCTGCTCGGAAAACACATAAGGCCGTTTACGAACACCACCCCAACTACCCCAAAGACCTCATCAAGCCCATTTCGCCGCGCTGCCATTCCGTCTTTTTCTGTGGTTGTTGGAGGTTCGTTGCTGTGATATAATGAACGGCAAATTTTTTACGGGGAAGTATGATGCTAAATGCAATATTCTTGGCTGTGTCGATAACATTGCCAGTGGTGGAGGTTACCGAAATAGCCGATTTTAAGACGCGCACATATCCGGGACGCGTTGTTCCGATTGCGCAGGTAAATGTAGTGCCTCAGGTTTCGGGCGAGATACTTGAGGTCGGGTTTGACAATGGCGCAGAAGTGAAGGAAGGGCAACTCCTTTATCGGCTTGATCCCGTAAAGTATGAGGCGGCGGTGAAGAACGCAGAGGCGAAGCTTGCCGAATGCAAGGCGAATCTTTCCTACGCCGAACTGTCGTACGTGCGTCACAAGAAGCTTTTGGAGTCCCGGGCCGTGTCTCTGGACGCGGTGGACAATGCCCTATCTCAGCGGGATTCGTCCCGTGCGGCTCATGCTGCGGCTGAGGCGGAGCTTGTCTCTGCTCGTGACGATCTCAAGCATTGCCGGATCACGGCACCGATCAGCGGCAAGATCGGATCTACCGTGTTCACGAAGGGAAACTACGTCACAACGCAGTCCGGTACGCTTGTCACATTGGTTCAATACAGGCCCATACGCGTCAAGTTCTCGATCTCCAACAGGGAATACCTTGAGATGTTCGGAGGCTCCACCAGATCAATCCGGAAGAACGGTGTCGTGAAGCTGACGCTTGCGGATGGCAAGGAATACACTGAGCCGGGCGAGATAGAGTATACGGAGAACATATCCGATGAAAGGACTGACACCATACAGGTGTATGCCTGCTTCAAAAACGAAGCTTTTCACCTGAAGCCGAGCGGCACGGTGACTGTTACGCTTACTCCAAAGAATGGTGTAATGCGTCCTGCGATACCTCCTACCGCCATCCTGCAGGACACGCAAGGCCCGTACGTCTGGGTGCTTGATGAGAAGAACATTGCCCGGCGGCGCTCGGTTGCGCGCGGCGACCTTGTAGGCGACTGGCTCTTCGTTGAGAAGGGCCTGAAGCCCGGCGAGCGCGTCGTCTCCGACGGTGGCCATCGCGTGACGGCCGGCATGACCGTCAAACCGTTCGTCGCGGAAGGCGCGGCGGAACCGGAGCGGACTAAATGAAAAGCGTTTCCGAAATCTTCGTCCGCCGCCCGAAGCTCGCGTGGGCGAGCATGATCGCCCTCACGCTCTGCGGGCTCATCTGCCTTCTGCGCATGCCGATCTCCGAGTATCCGCAGATCGTGCCCGTGACGATCTCCGTCTCGTGCGACTACACCGGCGCGAGCGCGACCGACCTCGACGAGTCCGTCGCCCAGATCATCGAGGACCAGATCAACGGCGTGGAGGATATCTGGTACTACAAGTCGACGAAGACGGCGCGCGGAACCTACACGTGCTACTGCGTGTTCCGGCCCGGCACGCCGTCCAACGTCGCGCTCATGAATGTGCAGAATGCCGTCAAACGAGCGGAGCCAAAGCTCCCCACCGAGGTCACGCAGAGCGGCGTCGTCGTCAAGAAGTCGCCGGAAGACCGCCTCGTCATGTACTGCTTCATGACGGACGGGCGGAAGATGGACATCATGGCGCTCTCGAACTACGTCGAGAAGCAGATTGCGGACGCGATTTCGCGCGTCAAGGGTGTCGGGCAGGTGCAGACCTCGGGCCGCACGTACTCGATGCGTCTCTGGCTTGATCCAATCCGCATGACGGGGCTAGACATCACCATTGACGAGATCAAGAACGCGATCCTCGCCCAGAACGTGCAGGCTGCGGCCGGCACCGTCGGCGGCGAATACGCGAACGCCTACCTCAACTTCAAGCTCAACGTGAAGGGGCGCCTCAGGACGAAGGAGGAGTTTGAGAACGTTGTCGTGCGTACAAATCCGCAGACCGGGGCGCAGGTACTCGTCAGGGACGTCGCGCGCGTCGAGCTCGGATGTAAGGGCTACACGACCCGCAGTCGTTTCAATGACCAGCCGACCGTCTACTTCGAGGCGTTCAAGTCGCCGGACGCAAACTCGGTCGAGACTGCCAAGCGCGTGAAGGCGGAGGTCGAGAAGTGGGTTGCGCGACTGCCTGAGGGCGTAGAGGCCGTGCTGGCGGACGACTCGACGTCGTTCACGATCGTATTCTTGAAGGAGACGTTCAACACGCTCATCATAGCGCTTCTCCTCGTTGTCGTAGTCACATACCTCTTCCTCCAGGACTGGCGCGCGACGCTCGTGCCGGCGGTCGCGATCCCGATTTCGCTCCTGGCGACGTTCGCCGTGCTCTACCCGATGGGCTACACGCTGAACGTGCTGACGATGTTCGGTCTCATCCTCGTCATCGGCTCGCTCGTCGACGACGCTATCGTCGTCGTCGAAAACTGCCAGTCGCTCATGCACCGCGAGGGCCTCTCTGCGAAGGAGGCGGCCCTGAAGTCGATGGCGCAGATCACGGGCGCGATCGTCGCGACGACGCTCGTTACGCTCGCGTGCTACCTGCCGCTCGCGTTCTATTCCGGCATGGTCGGCATGATGTACGTGCAGTTCGCAGTGACGATGTGCGTCGCGCTCATCTTCTCGATGGTCGTTGCGCTTGTCCTCTCGCCCGTCCTCTGCGCCTATCTCCTGAAGCCGCCGCGCGAGACTCCGCACCGCATTTTCGCACCATTCAACTGGCTTCTCGAAAAATCCAGGCGCACCTATCTGCGGTGCGTACTCGTCTTCATCCGGCGCGGTCTCGTCACGATGATCGCTCTCGCGGCGACCGCCGTCGCGCTCTGGTGGGTCTCCGGCAAGGTGCCGACCTCGTTCCTTCCGAAGGAGGACCGTGGCTACATTACGCTCGCGGCGCGACTGAGCGAGGGCCAGTCGCATGAGCGCACGATTGCGGCATCCGACGCGATCTACGAGCGCATCCGCGCAATCCCCGGCGTAGAGTCCTGCTCGCAGCGTTGCGGCTCGAACAGCACGTGGGGCACGGGCGAAAACCTCTTCCAGAACTTCGTGCGCCTTGAGCATTGGGATCGGCGCAAGTCTCCTGAAAAATCGATCGACGCGATCATGGAAAAGATCCGCAAGGTGATGGAGGACTTCCCGCAGGTAGACTACATCCTCACGCAGCCGGCGCCGATCAAGGGACTCGGCGGCACGTCTGGCGTCGGCTTCTACTTCTGCTCAATTGACGGCGGTTCGCCGGAGGAACTCCTCGCGGCGGCAGATGCGTTCCGCGACACGCTCGCGACGAACGCGCTCGTCAAGTCAGTGAAGCACGGCTTCACTTGCGCGACGCCGCAGCTTGAGTTCAAGCTCGACCGCCGCAAAGTCGACCTCCTCGGACTTACCCCGAAGAAGGTCTTCGCGATGCTCCAGAACCAGCTCGCCTCCTACTACGTCAACG
>CAVJWR010000090.1:5957-8296 GCA_963653155.1 Limosilactobacillus gorillae | reverse complement strand
CCCCGATTTCCGTGGCGGCGTCGCGGACATCGAGGCCGTCCTGATCCCGACTGATGCCGGCGTGACCGTACCGCTATCCTCGCTCGGCAAGATCGAGTACGTAGGTGGTCCACGCGAGACGATGAGCTACAACAAGATGCTCTCCGCCTGGTTCGACGTCACGCCCGCGCCCGGAGTGTCGTCGTCCGAGATCATGCGCCTCGTCGAGCGGACGCAGAAGACAACCGGCTTCGACATCGAGTGGGGTGCGGTGCAGTCGCAGGAGAAGGAGAACGAGGGCAAGCTCTACGAGCTGCTCGTCTTCGCCTTCATCTTCGCCTATCTCTTCCTCGTCGCGCAGTATGAGAGCTGGACGATTCCCGTGCCGGTGATGCTGTCGGTGCTGTTCGCGCTCGTCGGCGCGTTCGTCGGCCTCTGGATCGCCAAGATCGAACTCTCGGTCTACGCGCAGCTCGGATGCGTGATGCTGATCGGAATCGCGGCGAAGAACGCGATCCTGATGGTCGAGTTCTCGAAGCAGGAGCGGGCGCGTGGGCTCTCGGTCCTTTCGGCGGCCTACAACGGCGCGAACCTGCGTTTCCGGGCCGTGCAGATGACGGCGTGGAGCTTCGTGATCGGCGTGCTGCCGCTCGCGTTCGCCCACGGAGCCGGCTCAGGCGCGATGAAGGCGATCGGCATCTGCACGATGTCCGGCATGCTCGCGGCAACGTTTGTCGGCATAGTGTTTGTGCCGCCGCTCTATGCAGTATTCCAGCGTATGCGCGAGTTCGTGAAAGGGGAGGAGAAAGTCGTCAAGACGACTGAGTGAGATGTCTGGTTATGTCGGCCGTCTGGCGCCAAGCCCAACGGGCGCCCTGCATCTCGGCAATGTGCGCACCTTCATGATAGCCTGGTTGCGTGCGCGACAGGCGCATGGCAAGGTGGTGATGCGGATTGAGGATCTTGACCATCCGAGGCACAAGGAAGGTGCGGCTGCGCAGGCCATTGATGATTTGAGGTGGCTGGGTTTCGATTGGGACGAGGTGCATGTGCAAAGCGAACGCAAGGGACTGTACGCGGAAGCCCTTGATGCGCTTGTCGAAAAGGGACTTGCATATCCATGCGTGTGCTCTCGCAGCGATGTCGAGGCTGTGCAGTCTGCGCCGCACGAAGGGGAGCAGTTGTACTATCCCGGAACTTGCCGTGGGCGATTCACGACATGGGGGGAGGCTGCTTCGTTCATTGCCGCCAATGGAGATATCCGCCGACAGCCATGCTGGCGGTTCAAGACTCCTGCCGGAACGCGCGTAGAGTTTGTGGATGGTTTCGCAGGGCGCTATTCGATGGATGTGTCGTCCAAGCTCGGCGATTTTCCGCTTGCGCGAGACGAGCATGGCGCCGGATATGTGATTGCGGTGGTTGTAGATGACGCAGCCATGGGTGTTACCGAGGTCGTGCGCGGGGACGATCTCCTGCCGGTAACTCCACCGCAAATGCTAATCTATGATGCGCTTGGGTTGAGGAAGCCCGCATTCTTTCATGTGCCGCTTGTCGTGGGGCCGGATGGACGGCGATTGGCGAAACGTCACGGTGATACGCGCATCTCGGCATATCGCGCCGCAGGGGTGAAGCCGGAGGATGTGATCGGATTTCTCGCCTATGCTTCAGGAATCGTGGACAAGAGAAAACCGACCAAGCTAAATAGCCTGATCGGTCATTTCGATCCTGCGTGCTTGCCGCAGGAGCCGCTTGTCTATCAAGGATTTACTTGACCACAAGCTTGGAGTTGAACGTACCCTTGTCGTTCGGCACGAACTCCGTGTTCTGGTCATCGGTCGCCCATTTGTCGCCGATGATGAACTTGTACTGGTACTCGCCGGGGGCGAGCTTGACGGTCGCGGAATAGACGCCGTTCTGCTTCTTGAACGCCATCTTCTTGGCCTTTGTCTCCCAGTCCGTGAATGATCCCGCCAGACGGACGTCCTGCCCGGCTTCGGCGTGCACGGTGAATGTGACGCTCTTAAGCACCGGCTTTGGTGCCGCGCATTTCTTGACTGCCTTGGCGGTCGGCTTATTCGTCGCGGGCTTTGCGGCGGTTTTCACTTGCTTCTTCATCTTTGTTCTCTTTTCGTAGACTTGGGCACTTTGCCCAATTAATAAAACGCCGATATTATACAAAAACCGTTTCCTTTTTGCAAGATGTCTTTGGTTGCCATGTGGAAAATAGCGGATGACAAGCCTATTGAGCCGTGAAATGTGGTAAACTACATCCATAACCAATGAACGCGGACGAGCATTACCCAACAAGGCGAGTGATGGACTTTTCGGCGGATGCGGTTGCGATGGCGCCGCGTCTGCTC
>CAVJWR010000090.1:0-5947 GCA_963653155.1 Limosilactobacillus gorillae | reverse complement strand
CTCAGCAAGTTCCTCTGTCGCCGCTTGAGTGACGGAACGGTTATCCGGCGGCGCATTACGGAGACGGAGGCCTACTTCGGGGAGGACGACACCGCCTGCCATGCGCACAGGGGGCGGACGCCAAGGACAGCTGTCATGTACGAGCATGGAGGTCGCGCATACATCTACCTGTGCTATGGAATGCACGAGATGCTTAATGTGGTGACGGGTCCGAAAGACCATCCGGAAGCAGTACTGATTCGAGGCGTGGAGGGCGCGAATGGTCCCGGCAAGCTGACGAAACTCCTACAGATCACGCGCAAGCTCAATCGTGAGCCGTTTTCGACTTCGGACAGTCTTTGGATAGAGGACGATGGCTTGGTGCCTAAATATGTGCGTACGCCGCGCATAGGCATCGCCTATGCCTCCGTACGCGACCAACGCCGCAGATGGCGTTTCGTCGTTCGTTCATAAGACCATTCGGACCTCCATGCATGAGAAACTGGCAAGTTCGCTTTCATTTCCAGAGCTTGGCTGGAGGGGTTGAATTGTCTGGCGGCGTATTGTATAATACGCATCCATTTTAATAAGACAAAGCGAGGAGCAGAGATGAAATCAGATTCGATGAGAAATGACATATGGAAGTGGCTTTCGTTGCTTATCATAGCCGTATTCTCGATTTATGTCACATTCCCAACGAAGGAAAAGCTCCGTTTCGGCCTTGATCTGAAGGGTGGCACGTCATTCACCCTTGGCGTTGACAAGGATAAGCTCCGCGAGACGATCATCGCGGCAAATCCGGCCCTCTCGAATGATACTGCCGCAGTAGAGAAGAAAATCCAGGATACGTTGCAGGGTTGCGACGCCCGCATCATCCAGGTTGTGCGTCGTCGTATTGACGGCATGGGCATGAATGAGCCTGTGATTCAGGGTATGAAGGATCATCGCCTTCTTGTGCAGCTTCCTGGCGTCGATGACGAGACCCGTAAGGCGGCCAAGCACTCTTTGCAGTCCGCAGCGTTCCTCGAATTCCGCCTTACGCATCCTCGCAACGATGAGCTGGTCGGGAAGCTCATGGCATCCGATGCCTGTCCTGAAGGGTATGAGCGTGGCGGTTCGGGATTCGTGAGGGCGGCGAACTTCAACGAGGTCGCGTCCCGCAAGGGCTATGCGGCCCGTCTGGCTTCGTTCCGTGTGCCTGATCCCCGCTATCAGTTCATGCTTGAGAAATGCAACGACGGGTCTTTCCGCCCCGCATTCGTTTGCCGCACTCCTCCGGTGAAGGAACCCATCACCGGCGAGTACCTTACCTCCGCATCTGTCGAGCGCGACCCTGCCGGATCGCTTGCGATTGCCTTCTCGTTCAACTCCAAGGGCGCAAAGCTCTTTTCCGAGGCTACGCGCAACTATGTGGCGCATGGCCCGAAGAACCGCAGCGACCGTGGGCGCCAGCTCGCGATCATACTTGACGATACGCTCGTCTCCGCCCCTGTAATCCAGAGCGAAATCGGTGCACGCGGCCAGATCACCGGCCATTTCACCGCAGCGGAGGCGCAGCAGCTCGCGAACGACCTTAATGCAGGTGCGTTGCCCGCGCCACTCACGATTCTCGCCGAGTCCTCTGTGGCTCCCACGGTCGGCGAGGACGCGATCAACGCAGGCATAATCGCGGCGGGGCTTGGCTTTGCGCTCGTCGCCCTGTTCATGTTCTTCTACTACTGGTTCACGGGCCTTGTGGCGAACGTCGCCCTGTTCCTCGATGTGGTGCTTTTGCCGGCCGCACTTGTCCTTGTGGCGAATGTCCTCGGTGTGTTCGCAAAGGATGCCACGATGGGCGGCACTGGTACGCTTTCGCTCCCGGTGCTCACGATGCCCGGCATTGCCGGCCTTGTGCTTACGCTCGGAATGGCCGTTGACGCAAACGTGCTCATCTTTGAGCGCATCCGCGAGGAATTTGAGGCGAATCACGCAGCCGGCACGGCGATAAAGAACGGCTATGGCCGCGCGTTCACGGCGATTCTCGACTCCAACATCACCACGATAGTGACCGGCATGATCCTCTTTGTCGTCGGTACCGGTCCGGTACGCGGCTTCGCGATCACCCTCACCGCCGGCGTAATCCTTTCGATGTTCACGGCAGTGGTGGTAACGCGTCTCCTTCTCGACAACTTCGTCGATGGCAACCGCACGAAGCCGTTCCGCATGCTGAAGGTCTTCAAGAATGTCCCTCATATCCCGTTTGTGAAGCTTGGCCGTGTGGCGTTCTTCGCATCCTTTGGCGTCATAGCGATTTCGCTCGTGATCTTCGCGATCCGTCTGGTGAACAACCGCGCAAGCGTGCTTGCCGTAGACCTTACGGGCGGCACATCGATCGTCTATTCGCTTGACCAGTCGAAGATGCCTTCTGTGGGCGATGTGCGCAAGACCATCGATCCCTTCGACAACGCGGCCATCATCCAGTACCAGCAGGGTGTGAGCGATGCCACGCTTCTCGTGAAGACTGGCGAGACGGCTGAAACGGAAAAGGGCAAGGCGCTTGAGAATCACGATGTCGGTGGCTATGTCACCAGGCTCTTGCAGGCAAAGTTCCCCGATGCGAACCTGAAGCAGGTGTCGGTGGATGAAGTCGGGTCGATGGTCGGGGCTGACCTCAAGAAGTCCGGAACATGGGCCGTAATCCTTTCGCTCTGCGCAATCCTGATTTACGTCGGATTCCGCTTCGAGTTCGGTTTTGGTCTCGGCGCAATCGTGGCCCTTGCGCACGACGCACTCATATCACTTGGGCTCTTCTCGCTCTGCGGGCGTCAGGTCTCGCTCATCGTGGTGACTGCGATCCTCACGATCATTGGCTATTCGGTGAACGACACGATCGTGGTGTTCGACCGCATCCGCGAGGATCTCCACAGGGATCAGAAGACGCCCTTCAAGGAGCTTTGCGACCATGCGATCAATACGACGCTTTCGCGTACGGTGATAACGTCGCTGACGACGCTCTTTGCGGTGCTTGCGCTGTTCTGCTTCGGTGACGGCTCAGTCTTTGACTTTGCGCTTACGATGCTCATCGGCATCATTGCCGGCACGTTCTCCTCGATGTTCATCGCCACGCCCGTGATGGTGTGGTGGTATCGTGGAAAGCGGCCTCAGTTTGACAAGGCGAATGATTCCGCTCGGAAGCAGGGCTAACGAGAGGTTCGATAGTGAAGAACAAGGGGCCTGAGCCTCCAAGCCTGTTTGACAACATAGACTTGCTTGCCAAGCCCGTTTCGGCAGACGACGGCACGGGGGAACGCGATGAAGCGGTCGGCGGCAAGTCTCAGCCAGAGGCGACTGCGGCGGCAGTTCATGATGCCGCCGCCAGTTCCGAAGCATCGGCTACGCCAGAACGCCATGTGGCCGTGACGGTATCCAAGGGGCTGACCGGAAGCGGCCCGATGCGGGATCTTTACGACTTCAACTTCCGCCAGTATTCCGCCTACGTAATCTGTTCCCGCGCGATTCCCGCCGTCGAAGACGGGCTCAAGCCCGTACAGCGTCGCATCATGCACTCCCTTTGGGAGAAGGATGACGGCAAATACACGAAGGTCGCGAACATTGTCGGACATGCGATGCAATACCATCCGCATGGCGACGCTTCGATCGGCGATGCCATTGTCGTATTGGCCAACAAGCTTTGGGGCGAAGGGCGCGGCTACCTCATAGACGGGCAGGGGAACTACGGTTCGCTTTACACCGGAATGCCGCACGCCGCGACGCGCTACATCGAATGCCGCCTTACGGACTTGGCCCGCAAGGAGGTATTCAACAAGAAGACCACTGATTTTGTCCCCAACTACGACGGACGCAAGGAGGAGCCGGTATACCTCCCGGCGAAGATACCTTTGCTTCTGATGCTTGGGGCGGACGGCATTGCGGTTGGCCTCTCCACGGCGATCCTGCCGCACAATTTCATCGAGCTCCTTGAGGCGGAGGTCTGCCTGATCCAGAAGAAGCCGTTCAAGCTTTACCCGGATTTCCAGCTTGGCGGCATAATGGATGTATCCGAGTATCAGGACGGCATGGGCAAGGTGAAGGTGCGGGCCGTTATAGAGGAGGCCGACAAGAACAAGCTTGTCATCACCCAGTTGCCGTGGGGCGAGACCACCGATTCGATTTCGGAGTCCATAGAGGATGCGATAAAGAAGAAGAAGGTGAAGATCAGGAAGATACACGATCTCACCTCCGCAGAGGTGCGCATCGAGCTGGAGCTGCAGGCGGGCGAATCCCCCGCCAAAGTGAAATCGGCACTCTATGCGTTCACCAACTGCGAGAAGTCGATAGCGTCTCGGCCGATAGTGCTGGATGATGGCCGCCCTCGCGCAATGACGGTATCCCAGATACTCCAGAAAAACGTAGACAGGCTCATGTTCCTCACGAAGCGCGAACAGGAGATACGGCTGGACGAACTGGATGCGCTTTTCCATGCGCGTACGCTCGACCGCATATTTGTCGAGGAGCGCATATACAAGCGCATTGAGAACGAAAAGACCTACGAGGGCGTCCAGAGTGCCGTGATGGAAGGCTTCAAGCCGTTTCGCGCGGAGTTGCGCCATGACATAACGGCAGACGATGTCGAGAGGCTTCTGAAGATTCCGATCAGGCGAATCTCGCAGTTCGACATAAACAAGAACCGCGACGAGATCGCGAACATCCTTGCGGAGGAAAAGCAGGTCAAGGACAATCTCGACCATCTGCGGGCGTTCACGGTGAAGTACCTGAAGGCGCTGATATCGCAGTACCGTAAGAAATATCCTAGATGCACGAAGATCGAGGAGGGGGCGTTCCAGCAAGCCGACGTGAGAAAACTCACGGCGAGCGAGCTGACGGTGCGGATAGACCGGGAGAACCACTACATCGGCACGGATGTGCGCGGCGGCGACGAGCTGTTCAAATGCTCTTCGCTCGACGAAATCCTGTGTCTGTGGAAGGATGGCCGGTTCAAGAAGATCCAGCCGCCGGACAAGTTCTTCGTCGACAAGGACATCATGGCCATATTCCTGTTCCAGCAGGAAAAGGATCGCGACAAGGAGTTCATCTGCGTATATGAGGAACCCCTGTATGGCTTTGCGTACGTGAAGCGGTTCACGTTCGGAGGCCTGATACGCAACAAGGAGTACCGTCTTGCGCCGCCTAAGTCGAAGGTACTCCACTTTTCGCAGGGGTGCCCGGAACGGCTTTACGTGAAGTTCAAGCCGGCCAAAGGGCAGAAGATACATCAGCAGATGTTCGATCCCAAGGAGGTCGCGGTGCGCGGCTCTTCGGCGCGTGGCATACAGATGACCACGAAGCCCATAGCCCGCTGCTCCCCGACCAAGGGGGCCTGGTGGGACGATTCCGAGACTGCGTCCAAGGGCGTGTTGCTTTAACGCCCAAATTTCTTATTTTCCCCTCTTGCGGGGATTGACGGAATGTAGTATACTACGGACTTCATTTAGGGACTAATAGGCCATTATAGCTCAGTTGGTAGAGCACTTCCTTGGTAAGGAAGAGGTCGGCAGTTCGATTCTGCTTGATGGCTCCATTGCCCCTTGGATGGAAAGAACGAACAAACCTACAGGAGACCACTGAAAAATGGCTAAGGAAACATTCGATCGCGGCGGCAAGCCGCACGTGAACGTCGGCACCATCGGCCACGTCGACCACGGTAAGACCACACTCACGGCCGCCATCACGCACGTCCAGTCCCTCAAGGGCCTCTGCGACGAGATCAAGTACGACCAGGTCGCCAAGGCTTCCGAGTCTGCCGGTCGCCGTGATGCCACGAAGATTTTGACGATCGCATCCTCCCACGTGGAGTACGCGACCGAAAACCGCCACTATGCGCACGTTGACTGCCCCGGCCACGCTGACTATGTTAAGAACATGATCACCGGCGCGGCCCAGATGGACGGCGCTATCCTCGTAGTTTCCGCGGCGGACGGCCCCATGCCCC
>CAVJWR010000089.1:12248-13309 GCA_963653155.1 Limosilactobacillus gorillae | reverse complement strand
ATTCGTCTCCAACGTGAAGGCATACAGGGCTGAGGCTCGCCGGGCCCGCTTCCTGGGAGTGGACTTTTCGCACAAGATCGAGAACTGGCTGTACGACGTCTCTCCGATCAAGGCGAAGAAGGGGACATATCAGGCATCGAACAACGCTTCCGTCACAGAGATACAGGCGATAGGGTTTCTCCAGCAGCTCAAGCGCTACCCGAAGATCCTCGCGGAACGCCGTCGCGAGGCGACATACATGACGAAGCGCCTCTCCGGAATCCCCGGCATTCTGCCGCAGCTCCTTGGCGACGACAAGATCGTCCCCACGTTCCATCTCTATCAGCTGCAGATCGACCCGAAGGTAGTCAAGGGCGATGTGCAGACCCTCAAACGCAAGCTTGACGAGAAGGGCGTTACGAACATTCCGCACTTCGGTCCGATCTATCGCTTTGCGACGTCGATAGCCAAGGGCAACGACGTGAAGAAAATCGCGAAGACCTGCCCGATGACGGAATACATCTTCGACAAGTGCTATACGCATCTGCCGATCTACGGCCTTACGAAGGATCAGCTTAAGTACATGGCGGATGCGATCATTGAGTCTGTCGCCGAGATGAAGGCCGGAAGGTAGATGGTTAAAAGTTGGTAGTTGGTAGTGGGTAGATGGTAGTTGGTAGTGGATAGATGGGTAGTTGCGGGAGCGCATCGGTCGCAGTAAACTGCGACACTCCCGCGCCGTGCGGCGATTTCATCGAAATCGCCCTACTTCTCAACCTCATAACGCAATCGCAAATTCGTCTGCGCACTCTGCGGCTCTGCGTGAGGCAAAAATCACCAAATATTTAAATGCCTAAATGCAATCGCAAATCGTAAATCATAAATCGCAAATGCCATTCTATGTTTCTACACTACCAACTACCATCTACCCACTACCAACTAAAACCTAACCCAAACCATGCTTGAAGGTTTTCTGTTGACTGCACAGCAAGTCGGGGTGCTGTTCGCTCTGATTCTTGTAGGCTATGTCTGCCGTAAGACAAACTTCTTTTCCCAGGAGTTTGTGAAGGGGTGCGTGAACC
>CAVJWR010000089.1:0-12238 GCA_963653155.1 Limosilactobacillus gorillae | reverse complement strand
CCAGGCGTTTGTGGACGGGTGCGTGAGCCTCTTGCGCCTCATAGTCACCCCGTGCCTGATAGTGCACGTGTTTCAGCGTCCGTTTTCGAAGGCGGCGTTGGCGAACCTTGGGTTTGCGCTGGCGACGGCGATATCCGCGCATCTGGTGGGAATAGTCCTTGCGGAATTGTTCTTCAGGAATTCCGACGAGGTGCGCCGTGGAGTGCTCAAGTTCGCCACCGTGTTCTCCAACGCAGGGTTCATGGCGATTCCCCTGGAGTATGCGTTGCTTGGTGCCGAGGGTGCGTTCTATGGGGCGGTATATGTTGTGGTATTCAACCTTCTCTGCTGGACGTATGGATTGCGCACCATGTGCGGACATCTCCGGGACATGAATCGACGCATACTGTTCGTGAATCCGGGGACAATAGGCTTGGCCGTGGGGCTGCCGCTCTTTCTGGGGTCCATTTCGCTCCCTCCGCTGCTCCATGACCCCATAAACCACATGGCAAACCTTAACACGCCACTTGCCATGGTGATTATAGGCTTCTACCTTGCGGATGCGAAGTTCGCCGCATATTTCCGTTGCCGTAGCGCGATATTCGCATCCTTGCTGAGGCTCGTTGTGGTGCCTGGCATAGTCCTTGCGGGACTTGCGGCGGTGCGTGGGTTCGGCATAGACCCGATCATGGCGATAGCTCTCACGGCCTCGGTTTCGGCGCCAGTCGCGGCGATGGATACGATGTTCGCCGCAAAGTTCGGCAGAGATGTCGATGTGTCGGTAGGGCTTGTCGCAGTGACGACGCTACTGTCGATAGTTACGATGCCGGTGATGGTTGGCATCGCGATGTGGGCATTCAGGTAGCTTCGCACTTAACGAGTAGGCGTGGGTGTAGTAGAACCCCATTGTATCGGAACGCCGACTTTTGCGTAATGCCCTCCTTGACGCTGAATGTCAGATTGGCTACATTACGCAACACGTCTTAAACAGGAAAACAGTATGACAAGAGAAAAATCGCGTTACTTCATATTTGCCATGCTGTCGCTTGCCATCTCCATGTGCGGATCTGCCGCATTTGCGCATACGTCGAAGACCGACTATCTGGATCTGATGGAGGCGGCGGTCAGGGCGTATCCTGATGCCCGGATTGAAAGCCTTACGGCATCGGCGGAGAAAGACGGTGTGCAGGAACACGGGTTTCCTCGCCTTGCGGCGAACCTCGGATTTCTGGTCGCGAACGGACGGCTTGCGGAGAAGCGGCAATTGCTCGCGCACATGATGGATATATGCTGCCGCGATGCGGCTAAGGGGAAGATGCCTGTCACGAGTTCCGGCAACGAGTTCTCCGTGAAGGAGCTTGTCTGGGCGCTTGCGCAATTGGAGAAGTCGGGGACATATGCGAAGGAGACTACGGACGCATGGAGGGCGGCATTGTCGCGGATTTCCGCGCGAGATTCGTATACCATGGGGCGTTTGCGTCTTGGCGAGGGATATGCGCGGAACTGGGTCGTATTTGCCTGTGCGAGCGAACAGGCCCGGATTGCGCATGATCTTGGCGGCGACGCTTCGTTCGTGGAAGAGTATGTCGCAGACCAGCTTCGATGGTTCGACGAGAATGGCATGTATCGTGACCCGAATCAGCCGATCGTATATGATTTCGTGACTCGCCTCCAGTTCATGCACATTCTGTCCGACGGTTATGACGGCCCATCGCGGCCTCGGCTGGAGGCAATGTTGGAGAAGTCCGCCGAGCCGACGCTTTGGATGCAGTCGGCATGCGGCGAGATTCCCTATGGCGGGCGCTCCAACCAGTTCCTGCACAACAACACGTTCGATGCCGCCGTCTGTGAGTGGTATGCGGCACATTTCGCAAAGCGCGGGGATATCGTGAGGGCTAACCTTTACAAGGACGCGGCGCGACGTGCGATTGACGCACTAGGCAAATGGATTGCCCAGAAGCCGATTCGCCACGTGAAGAATTCCTATCCGCGAGAGTCCGGTGATGGTGGCCTCTCCCTATCGCCAGACATGGGGTGCGAGAGTTATGCCTACTTCGACAAGTACATGGTGACGATGGGGTCGTGGGCAATGGGCGCGTTCATGTTCTGCGTGGACGTGCCCGCCGCAGAGTTGCCGCCAAGGAAGCCTTTCACATTTGCGGCTTCGCCCGACTTCCACCAGTTCATGATGTCTGCGGGCGACTACACGGCCCAGTTCGACTGGAACGCGAACACAGCCTATGATTCGACGGGACTCGGACGCCTCCATCGGCGTGGCGCACCGGAGGCAATCTGCCTTTCGACTCCATGCTCTGCGACGGCGCATTACCGCCGTGAGATCGCGAATGGAGAGGATCTTTCGATCCTGCCCATCGTGCCGGAGGGGACGCCTCTGTCACTCAAAAGACGCTATGCGACAGGTGAACTTGCTTTCGCCGAATGGCGAATCGGCAAATGCACCTGGAAATGTATGTTGACTAAAGGAGGATTGCTCTCCGAGTTGTCCGGTGACGGTACGCTCGGTCTCGTCTTGCCTGCATTCGAGTCGGATGGAAGCCTCCTGACGAAAGTGGTCTGCGATGGGAAGTCCCTGTCTGTCACCTATGGCGACTGGATTTGCAGGTATAGGGTCGAGAATGGGGAGATCGCAAGGACGGACTCGGTTTCGTCGAACCGCAACGGCCGATACCGTCGCTATGAGGCTCGTGGGACTGGAAAACTTGCGGTCAAGATCTCAATAGAACCTCTGTCCGGGAGTTTTTGATATACTATGCGTCAGTTATGAGGATAGTGTTCATGGGGTCGTCCCATGCCTCCGCAATGTGCCTGAAGGCTATCTTGCGGTTGCCTGGGCTTGAGGTTGTCGGCGTAGTCACGCAGCCGGATCGTCCGGCGGGGCGCGGCAAGGTGCTTACGCCTTGCCGCTGCCGTGCATATGCAGAGGAGCGTGGCATCAAGAACTGCATAACGCCGGAGAACGTGAACGCCCCGGAAGCGCTTGCCCAGATAAGGGCGTGGAAGCCTGACGTGATAGTTGTGGTGGCGTTCGGTCAGTTCCTCAAGGAAGAGCTTCTTAACCTTCCACCACTTGGCTGTGTAAACTGCCACTTTTCCCTGCTTCCGAAATATCGCGGGGCATCGCCGGTTACGGCGGCATTGCTGGCCGGAGACGCGATCACGGGTGTATCCGTGATACGCATGGGCATCGGCATGGATGATGGCCCAGTGCTGCTGAAGCAGATCGAGCCGATCTACATGGCCGATACTGGCGATTCCCTCATGGACAAGCTTTCCATCTGCGGCGGCGTGACGCTTGCGAAGGCGCTGAAGCTGATGGCCGCAGGCAAGTTGCCTCCGCCAGAGGAACAGGAGAATGGCCAGGCCACATTTGCGCACAAGATATCCAAGGCAGACGGGATGATCGACTGGGGTCGGCCTTCGGACTACATTGAGAGGCAGCTTAGGGCATACACACCATGGCCCGGATGCTATACGTTCCTGCCGTCGCGCTTCCGGAAGAAGGGGACTTCCGGACGCGTCGTGATCACAGGCGTGGAATTTGCCGAGGTTAGCCCCGAGCATCGCAACGAATTGCCTGGCACCGTGCTTCAGGTGACGAAGCAGGGCCCTGTCATACGCACGGGAACGACCGCCCTGCTCCTTACGGCGCTTAAGCCAGAGGGATCGAAGGAGATGACGGGTGGCGTGTTCCTTCAGGGGCGGCCGTTGGAGCCGCTTAGGGACATGCTTCTCAATGAAAGTGTAACTCCGTCTGTTCGGGCAACGAAATGAATTTGATTTTGCGGAAGGCAGGTTTTGTGTATGTCTGAAAGCGCATTTTTTCAGGATTTGGCGGTGTTGATGGCGGCGGCAGGACTTGTGGCCGTGATATTCCAGAAGCTCAAATGGCCGAAGGTGATCGGCTATCTGTTTGCGGGCATCCTCATGAGCCGGCACACTTGGGGCGGCAGTTTCCTGTCGGAAGGAAGCTCGATTCCGACGATAGGGCAGCTGGGCATCGTTTTCCTTATGCTTACGCTTGGCCTTGAGTTCTCCGCCGGTGCCCTTAAGAAGGTCAAGGGAGTATCCGGGCCAATGGCGCTCGTCGATTCCGTTGTCATGATATGGATAGGGTATACCGTAGGCAAACGCATCTTTGGCTGGGATTCCGTGCCTTCGCTGTTCCTTGGCGCGGCCATCTGCGACTCGGCGACCACCTTGCTCGCGAAGACGATAGACGAGATGAAGTGGTCCAAGCGTCCGTTCGTGAAATACGTGATATCGACATCGATCCTTGAGGATGTGCTGTGCGTAGGCGTAATCGCGCTTGTGACTGGCGTGGCGAACGGCAGGGGCCTTTCCCTTGGGGCGGTAGGGCTGTCGCTCGGTTCCCTCATGGTGTTCTTCGTGTGTACCGTCGCCATTGGGTTCGTGCTTGTGCCGCGCTTGCTCAATGCCGTCGCGAAGGATGGGGACGACGAGACCCTTCTACTCACGTTGCTCGGATGCTGCTTCCTTGTGTCGTGGATCGCGTACAAGCTGGATTTCTCCCTTGCGCTCGGCGCGTTCCTGATGGGGGTGCTCGGCGCTTCGTCCGTGGCCCGCAACCGTCTGCTCGATCTGGCCGCGCCGCTACGAGGCATGTTCGCGGCGGTGTTCTTTGTGTCGATTGGCTGTCTGGTAAACCCTGCCGTGTGCCTGCAGAACATCGGGACCATCATATTCCTTTCGGCCGTAGTCATGATGGGCAAGGGAATCAACTGCTTCTCGATCTCGATCCTCACCGGGCAGTCGGTAAAGATGTCGGTGCAGACCGCGTTTAGCCTTGCGCAGATAGGCGAGTTTGCCTACATGGTGGCCCTGCTGTACATGACGGTCACTGGGGACGTGACGAGTTCCATGTACCAGATCGTGGTCGGCGTTTCGCTGCTTACCACCTGCCTCAACCCGTTCATGATCCGCCTATCCGACCCTGTCGGCGATTGGGCGGAGCGTCGTGTCCCGGATCGCATCAAGGGGTGGCTGAAGCAGTACAATGTGTGGCTCGACCGCCTGAGGGCGGCTTCCGTGCCGGACGAGATATCCTCGCGCATACGCAAGAGCATTGTGATGCTTGCGGTATACTGGGTGCTCATATTTTCATTCTCCATAATTGCCGGCATGCTTGACAGGTATGACTGGTCTCGGTTCTCCGTGTTCTTCGACCAGCACAAGCGGGCCTTCTTCAGCCTTGCGGCGAATATTGCGTTCCTGGCGCTGCTTAAGCCGATATGGACGGCGGGCCGGCACCTTGGCGATGACGTGGGCACACAGCTCCTTTCGGCATCCAGGAAATCTGGCGGAGAGACTTGGCTCACGGCAATCCGGCACACGGCGAGAAGCTTCACGCTGCTTGGCGTGTCGGTGATTACGGTCGGCGAAATACTGATGCTCAACGTGAACCTGATGCCGGAGGAAACCTCGGTGCGCATCGGCATACTCGTGGCGCTCGCGATTGCGCTCCCACTGGCCGTGCGCTACATATGGCCGGCGATGAACTCGGCCGGCGCACAGTTCACCGCAGCGATCGAGGCGGAGGCGAAGATGGCGGAGGAACCGGAGTCGCTTGTGTTTTCGATGCCGGGCGAACGCTACCTGAAGGCCGTGCTTTCGAAACGTTCGCCAGCGAATGGCCTTTCCATCAAGGCCCTTGACATACGCGCCAAGACGGGCGCGAGCGTGGTCGTGGTGTCCAGAGGCGACGAGCGCGTGGAGAATCCGGGCGCAGACTGGGTGTTCTCCGCAAACGATGTGATAGAGGCGATAGGGGCACCAGAACAGCTTGCGTCGCTGAAGGCCCTACTTGGAATCGACGATGCGAAGGGATCCGCAAAGTGATAGACCTTCATGTGCACAGTTCAAGTAGCGACGGGACGTGCGCACCTGCTGAGCTTGCGGAGCGCGGACGGGACTTCTACGCAATGGCCCTCACGGACCACGACAACTGCGATGGGGTGGAAGAGTTTCTGCGGGAATGCGGTTCGGGCCTGCGGGATTCCGGGCGGATACGGCTCGCCGGCATCGAACTCAGCGTAGATCCAGGAGAAGGCTATGGCGTATTCCATCTGCTTGGACTTGGCATAGATCCAGAAAACGGAAGTCTCAAGAAGCTGCTTCGCCGCATTCTTGATGGCCGCAACGAGCGCAACGCGAAGATACGGGCGCGTTTCGAGTCGATAGGCATACACATTCCGGAGGACGAGATAGCCGCCTATGCCCATGGCGAGATACTTGCGCGTCCGCACTTCGCGAAATGGCTTGTGGATCACGGGTATTCCGGCGACGTGAAGACCGCGTTCGAGGTCTACATGACCCCATCGTCGCCGCCAGAGACGAAATGCTACGTGTCGCGCTTCCGTCCAGACCCTAAGGATGCGTTCGACGCGATCCACTCGGCTGGCGGTGCCGCGATAATGGCGCATCCGCGCTATTGGACGAAAGATCCGGTGGCGCTGCGTACTGGACTCTCTAGACTCAAGTCGGAGGGGCTTGACGGCATCGAGGCGATATATCAGGCAAACGAGCCGTGCGAAACCGTAGAGCACGTGCGGGCGGCGAAGGAGCTTGGCCTTTGCATGACGGCCGGGAGCGATTTCCACGGCAGCAACAAGCCGTCCGTCACTCTTGGCATGAGTGTTGACGACGAAGAGTCGTTTCTCCGTCCATTGCTTGAACGCATCGAGTTCTGGAGGAATGCGTAGCCGCATGGCTGGACTGCCGAAAGGGCTTTGGCTTGCCCCGCTCAGGGGCGTGACGGTGCGCACTTTCCGTACCGTGTTCGGCGACGCCATGGCGGAGGCCGGCTTTTCTGGCGCATTCGCGCCGTTCATACCGGCCAACGCGGGCTTCAGGTTTTCACGGAAGCTCTTTGCCGACATCATGCCTGATGCCGGATGCCGCCGCCTTGAGCTTGTCCCTCAGGTGATCGGCAAGGATCCGCAGGCACTCCGTGATTGGTGCAAGGCGGTGAAGGACCTCGGCTATGGGCGTACAGACCTGAATGCGGGATGTCCGTTCCCGATGATTCGCAAGAAGGGACGGGGTTCGGGACTAATGCGGACGCCGGATGTCCTGGACAGGATGCTTGAGGCCGGGTGCGATGAGATGGGATCGGGCGGATTTTCCGTCAAGACGCGACTTGGCATCGAACGCCCGGACGAGCTGCTTGCCTTGATGCCGATAATAAACCGCTATCCGCTGGCGGCCATCACAATCCATGCGCGAACCGCAAGGCAGATGTACGATGGCGGTGTGGACATTGCCGCATTCAAGGACGCCATGCGCGTTTCGAAGGTTCTCGTGATATACAACGGGGACGCGGACATTGGCGACACGCTTGGCGATGGACTCATGGTCGGCAGACGTTTCATCGGCGGCCTTGCCATGCGCACAGATGCCAAGGAACTCCTTTCAGGATACATTGAGGCGAGCAGAGCCGAGCTGTGCGGAGATGCGCCAGTGCTTGGACGCGTCAAGGAGCTGCTGTCCTACTGGTGCCGAGAGGGAAAGTGGCGCGGCCTGTGGCCGATGGTCAAGATATGCCGTAGCGTGAACGAGATACAATCCGTTCTCAACATGTGATATAATCCACCGATTGACGCGAATCCGCATCCATGCCGAAATGATGCGGAGCCGCACCTAAAGACAAAAAAGGAGCAAAGATGGTTTCCGATCAGGTGAAGAAGGGCAAGGAACGCGCACCACACAGGTCGCTTCTGTTTGCCACTGGGATGAAGCGTTCAGACATGAAGAAGCCCTTCATCGGCATATGCAATTCCTACGAGAGTTTCGTTCCGGGGCACTGCCACCTCAACAAAGTCGGCGAGTTCCTGAAGAAGTGCGTGATAGAGGCCGGCGGCGTGCCGATGGAATTCAACACGATAGCCGTCTGCGACGGGATTGCGATGGCCCATCAGGGCATGAAGTATTCGCTTCCGAGCCGTGAGCTTATAGCGGATAGCGTGGAGACGATCGCCCGTGCGCATTGCTTCGACGCGATGATCTGTGTGCCCAACTGCGATAAGATCGTTCCGGGGATGCTGCTTGGCGCACTCCGCGTGAACATCCCCACGATATTCGCGTCCGGTGGCCCCATGGCCCCTGGGCACAACCCCCTTACCGGGGCGGATTCCGATCTCAATACTGTGTTCGAGGGAGTAGGTGCGGAGAATGCGGGAAAGATATCGGCGAAAGACCTTGAGAAGATCGAAGAGACTTCGTGCCCTGGATGCGGATCATGCTCCGGCATGTTCACGGCTAACTCCATGAACTGCCTCTATGAGGCGCTTGGCATCGCACTGCCGGGCAACGGCACGATCCTTGCGGTCGATCCAAAGCGGCAGGATCTGTATCGTCTCGCTGCGAAGCGCATCGTGCAGATGGCGAAGAAGGGTGGCCCGAAGCCTCGTGACCTCGTGACGGCGGAATCTCTGGACAACGCCCTTACGCTCGACATGGCGATGGGCGGTTCCACGAACACCGTGCTGCACACGCTTGCGATAGCGCGGGAGGCCGGAGTGGACTTCACGCTTGAGCGCATGAACGAGCTTTCTGCCCGCACCCCGTACATATGCAAGCTTGCGCCGAGCGGGCACTACCATGTCGCAGATCTTGACCGTGCGGGCGGCATAATGGCGATATTGAAGCGTTTGCCATCCAAGCTACTGCACCTCGGATGCCAGACGGTGAGCGGCAAGACAATCGGGCAGCTCGTCAAGGCGGCGAAGATCAGCGACGATGACGTCATCCGCAAGCTGGACAACGCATATTCGCAAGATGGTGGACTCGCCGTGCTGTGGGGAAATCTGGCCACGCGAGGTGCGGTAGTGAAGAAGGGTGGCGTTGCGCCGTCCATGATGAACTTCACCGGCAAGGCGATCTGCTTCGATTCCCAGGAAGAGGCGTGTGAAGGCATACTCGGCGGCAAGGTGAAGCCTGGCCATGTTGTGGTGATACGGTATGAGGGACCGAAGGGCGGGCCGGGGATGCAGGAGATGCTGGCTCCGACGAGCTACATAATCGGCGCAGGTCTCGGCGAATCCGTGGCGCTCATCACGGATGGCAGGTTCTCCGGCGCCACACATGGCGCGTGCGTGGGACACGTCTCGCCGGAGGCGGCAGAGGGTGGCCTCATCGGCTTGCTCAAGGATGGTGACCAGATCACCATCGACATACCGAATCGCGCCATAAGCGCAAAGCTCTCGAAGTCCGAAATCGCAAGCCGCGCAAAGAAGGCGAAGAAATGGACGCCTCGCATAAGGGGCGGATGGCTTGAACGCTACGCGCAATTTGTGGGCAATGCCTCTACAGGGGCGTCGTTGAAACCTTAAGGAGATTTACGATTTGCGATTTACGATTGCATTTCGGGATTTTATCATTTGATGATTTTATTCTCAACCACACAACTAACTATGAAAACAATAACGATCCATATCGCAGCCGCCATGTGCGCTGTCGCGGTGATTTCGGGATGCAACCTGAAACCGGCGAGTGATGCATCTGCATCTACGGTTGAATTGCGGGTAAACCATCTTGCGTATCCGGCCAATGTCTCGGCAAGGCCGACGTTCTCATGGAAGATGGAGAGTGCGCGGAATGGCGCGAAGCAGGTCGCCTACAGGATTGCGGTGCGCGAGGATGCGCCTGATGGAGTCACCGTGTGGGAGTCTGGAATCGTCAAGTCTGGCGAGTCTGTAGGCATAAGGTATGCCGGCGCGGCGCTGAAGAGCGCACGTCGCTATTTCTGGACGGTGAGCGTCTGCGACGAGACAGGCACGTGGCTCTCGCCAGTGGAGGGCTTCTTCGAGACCGGGCTTCTCTCTGCGGAGGATTGGAATGGGTCGAGCTGGATATCGGTGACAGATTCCAAGGTCAAGGCTACCTCATCCAAGCTTCGCGATGATGGCATGCCGACCTACGAAGGCAAGGATGGGCATGAGGCAGAGCCGGGGACATCCTGTTTCGTCAAGGGCATTGCGAACGGCAAGGCCGTCAAGGAGGCGTACTGGACCGTCACGGGACTGGGCGTATTCGAGGCGTATGTAAACGGCAAGCCCGTGTCGCGGAAATGTGGGCGCACGGGGAAACAGTTCCGCGATTTCCTGAAGCCGGGGTTCACGCATGCGCTCAAGACCAAGCACTCGTTTACCTACGACGTGACGCATCTCATGAAGACCGGCGCATCGGACTCTAATGTGTTTGCTGCGCAGGTGTCTGCGGGATGGTGGCGCGACCGGATCGTGAACTTCGTCGGCAAGAAGAGTGGATTCCGTGCACAACTGGTAATGCGGTATGCGGATGGTACCGAAAGGCGCGTAGGGACAGATGCCACATGGCTTTCCGCCGTGGCTGGATCGGTGAAGAGTGCGGCGATATTCGATGGAGAGGACTATGATGCCCGCGTCGGAAACGGCTGGATGGCGGATGCCACACCAAATGGGTTCAAGGCGTCCGAGCTGAACGGTGAATTCAAGGGCGGCATATTCCCGATGGAGGGTGCACCGATCAGGCTTCGCTGCGACCTTGCGCTTTCTCCTTCCGAAATGTACGTGTGGAAGGGGGTGGATGGAGTTAAGCAGGGTGAGTTTGGGACGGTGAGGAAACTTAGAAATTACCGAGACGGCGACGTGGTGGAACTGGATGCCGGCGAGACGCTGATCGTCGATTTCGCACAGAATGCGGCGGCGGTTCCGACGTTCGAGTTTTCTGCGGCTGAGGGGACTGTGCTGAAGATGCTTCCGGCCGAAATGCTGAACGATGGCAATGGTGCGAAGAGCAGGGGCAACGACGGACCGGAGGGTTCGATATACTTCACGAACTACCGCAGTGCGAAGACGACCTTGAATTATACGTTTGCTGGGGCTGGCGTGGAGAAATACCATCCGGAGTTCACGTTCTTCGGCTATCGCTACGCCTCGATAACGGCAACCGGCAAGGTCAAGATATTCAAGGTTCGCTCGATTCCGGTAACGTCCATTTTGAAGGGTACAGAGACGGGGCGTCTCTCCACTGGCGTTGCGGACGTTAACAAGCTTGTCTCAAATGTCCTATGGGGCCAATATTCTAACTACCTCTCCGTGCCGACGGACTGCCCCCAGCGTAACGAGCGCCTGGGATGGACGGCGGATACGCAGGTGTTTGCGCAGGCCGGATCGTTCAACGCCGACACGTATGGTTTCCTTTCGAAGTGGATGCGCGACATGCGAGACACGCAGTATCCGGATGGATCGTACACGGGTGTCGCGCCTTCCGCACAGTACGGGCAGACCGCCCATCAGCTCGGTTGGGCGGATGCCGGCATAATCGTGCCGTATGCAATGTGGCGACAGTTCGGCGACACGCAGATCGTCGACGAGAACTGGGAATCCATGAAGAGGTTCATGACCCTTCTCGACACTATGAAGTACACCTCGAAGCAGTCGATGTCGCACCAGTGGGCCGATTGGCTCAGTTATGAGGCGTTGGAGACCTGCTCTGGCCTTGCGTTTTCCAAAGATGCAAATGGCAAACGGCAAGTGCGTGACGAGGCAAAGAAGTACTGGCAGTATCTCGGCGGTTGCTACTGGCTGTGGGATTCGAGGATGATGGCCGAGATGGCGAAAGCGACTGGAAGGGCTACCGATGAAGCCTCCTACAAGGCAATGGCAGACCGTGCGCTCAAGTATGTGCGTGAAAAATTTGTCGCACAGGACGGCATGCTCCTGCCTCTCTTCCGTGGTATGCAGACGCCTGCGCTGTTTGCGCTCAAGCTGGGTCTGCTTGAGAAGCCGTCGGCGATCGATGCGACTAAAGCCGCTCTCCTTGAGAACTTCAAGGCACATGGCGATTGTCTCCAGACGGGCTTTCTCGGAACGTCGATCCTGATGGACACGCTTACCTACAATGTCGGTGCGCCGGAGGTGGCGTATACGCTGCTCCTCCAGCACAAGAACCCATCGTGGCTCTATTCCGTGGATCAGGGGGCGACGACGATTTGGGAACGTTGGAATTCGTACGTGAAAGCCACGGGATTCGGTCCTTCCGGGATGAACTCCTTCAACCACTACGCCTACGGCGCCGTGCTTTCCTGGATGTACGGCACGATGGCCGGCATCCGTGCCGGGGATTGCGGCGGATACAGGCATTTCACCCTCGCCCCAATTCCGGATCGTCGCATCGGAAAGGTTGATGCCGAGTTCAATTCGCCGTACGGCAAGATCCGTTCCGCATGGGCCTATGATGG
>CAVJWR010000088.1:0-13475 GCA_963653155.1 Limosilactobacillus gorillae | reverse complement strand
CTACCAGGTGCCGGTCAAGATCGGCAAGGTGACGGTGCGCCCCGGCGACATCATCATGGGCGACATCGACGGCGTCATCTGCATTCCGCGTGAGATCGCCTACGAGGTGCTGCTGCGTGCCGAGGGCATCGAGCGCAACGAGGTCGACATCTTCTCGTGGGTGCGCCAGGGCGACACGATTTCGGAGATCATCGATAAGGGAGGGTACTTCTGATTGATTGTTGGATTTGCGATTTACGATTTGCGATTGCATTGGAGTATTTGAGAATTGAATAAAATACAACTGAGAATCATAAGCCCCTAAACCCTAAAACCTAATCCCATGACTATCCGCAAGATTAACCCCGCCACGCTCAAGATCACCGACATGCGCTTCGCCGACATCGACGGCGCGCCGAAGCGGTGTACGCTCTTGAAGCTCTACACGAACCAGGGCCTCGTCGGCTACGGCGAAGTCCGCGACGCGAGCTCGCGCACCTACGCGGCGATGCTGAAGTCGCGCATCCTCGGCGAAAACCCGTGCAACGTCGAGAAGATATTCCGCCGCATCAAGCAGTTCGGCGGCGACTCGCGTCAGGCGGGGGGAGTCTGCGCGGTCGAGCTCGCGTGCTGGGACCTCTGCGGCAAGGCGTGGGGCGTGCCCGTGTGGCAGCTCCTCGGCGGAAAGTGGCGTGACGCGATCCGCTGCTACTGCGACACGGACTCGGAGGGCGGCGGACGCGACATGGGCGCGGCCCTGAAGGCGCGCATGGAGATGGGCTTCACGTTCCTCAAGATGGATCTCGGCATCGAGCTGCTGACGAACGTCAAGGACGCGCTCATCGCGCCTTTGGGCTATCTCGACTACATGCGCAAGATGAAGCACGTCGTCCAGACGCCGCACGGGTCGATCGACCCGCGCTCGATGCGCGGCGAGGCGTTCGAGCTCTTCACGACGGCGCACGCCCACACGGGCATCCACATTACGGAGAAGGGGCTCGACTACCTCGAAAAGTACATGGCGGACGTGCGTGAGGTCATCGGCTGGGAAGTGCCGATCGCCATCGACCATCTCGGACACATCCCCTACGAGGACTGCGTGCAGCTGCTGCGCCGGCTGGAGAAGTACCACCTCTCGTGGGCCGAGGACGTGCTGCCGTGGCGCAACGTCGAGCAGTGGCGGCAGCTGCATGCCGCGACGACGACGCCGCTCGGGACGGGCGAGGACATCTACCTGAAGGAGGACTTCAAGCCGCTCTTGGAGTCGCACGCGCTTGCGGTCGTCCATCCCGACCTGCTGACGTGCGGCGGCATCGCCGAGACGAAGAAGGTCGGCGACATGGCCGAGGACTACGGCGTACAGATGAACATCCACATGGCCGAAAGCCCGATCGCGTGTCTCGCGGCCGTCCATGTCGCGGCGGCGACGCGCAACTTCATGGCGCTGGAGCTGCATTCGGTGGACGTGCCGTGGTGGGGCGACCTCGTGAAGCCCGCGCTCTCGTACAGGGGCGGGTTCATCGAGGTGCCGACGAAGCCGGGTCTCGGCATCGACGAGCTGAACGAACGGCTCATCAAGAAGCAGGCCTGCGCCGACTTCCCGCCGCCGTGGACGCCGACGAAGGAATGGGACAGGGAGTGGTCGAACGACCGCCGCTGGTCGTAAGGGAAAGGAACCGTCCTCATGCTGAAGGAAAAGTTTGACCTCACCGGCAAGATCGCCCTCGTGACCGGCTCGACGCGCGGCATCGGCAAGGCCATCGGCGATGCGTTCGAGGAATACGGTGCGAAGGTGATACGCCACGACACGAAGGTCTGCGACCTCTCCGACCCGGCTGCGATTGACGCGTTCTTCGACCGACTTGCGGCGGAAGGTTCGCTGCCGGACATCCTCGTCGCGAACGCCTCGATTCAGGCGAAGATCCCGTGGACGGAGTTCCCGCTCGACGAGGCGCAGAAGGAGATGCAGGTCAACTTCTTCGCGACGCTACGGATGTTCCAGCGGTGCTATCCGAAAATGAAGGCGCAGAAGTGGGGACGGCTCATCGCGGTCGGTTCGGTGAACGAGCGGCGGCCGCATCCCGACATGTGCGTCTATGCGGCGACGAAGAGCGCACAGGAGAATCTTGTACGCGGCATCGGGCGGCAGGTTGCCGCCGAAGGCATCACCGTCAACAACATCTGCCCCGGCGTATTCTGCACGGACCGCAACAGGGAGTGTCTGGCGGATCCCGTCTACGGGCCGCGTGTGACGGCGGCAATCCCCATGCACGACTATGCCATGCCGGAGGATGCCGCCGGAGCCGCGCTGCTCCTGGCGTCAGATGCCGGGCGCTACATCACCGGCGCGACGCTGATGGTTGATGGAGGCCTGTCTATCCCCGGATGATTTGGTACAATATGGGCATGAAGAAGATAGACTACAAGTGGACTGCGCTACTCCTGCTGTGGGTGGCGTTCTTTCTCCAGCAGGGTACGCGGCAGCTTTTTGGTCCGTCGATTCCGGCGATATGCGGGTCGCTTGGCGTGGACAAGGTGGCCATCGGGGTTGTCGGTACGGTATTCGCGATGATGTACGGCATCTGTGTGCCGTTCGCCGGCATGACGGCTGATCTTCTGAACCGCAAGTGGATGGTGACGAGTGGGGTGGCGATCTTCTGCTGCGGCATATTCCTGTCCGGTTTTGCGGCATCGGTCGGGCTACTCATACTGACGTACGGTATCCTGAACGGTTTTGGGCAGACCTTCTACTATCCGTCGGCGACGTCAATCATATCGCAGCTGCACAGGGAATCGCGGGCTACGGCAATCTCGATATTGCAGTTGGGCCTTTACATCGGCATAGTCGGTTGCGGCGGCCTTGCCGGATGGCTCGCGGGCAAGGGAGGGGAGAGTTGGCGCATGCCATTCTGGATATTTGGCGGCATAGGCCTTGCGTGGGCCGTCGTTCTCGCGCTTTTCCTTAAGGATACGAAGCCTGTTGTGGCGTCGGGATCCGTGGACAAGCCGAAGATATCGGATGCGGTTAAGGCCGTATTCTCGAAGCCGACGGCGCTCTGCGTGACTCTGGGCCTTGCGATGATGATCTATGTGGATATCGGGTTCAAGAACTGGATGCCGAGCCACCTTCAGGCGACGTTTCTGGATGACTGCCCATTCCTGAGGCAGTGGTCTGGGCTTCATGCTGTCCTTTGGCACTACCTTGGGGCGATCATCGGCATTCTCGCCGGTAGCAGAATCGGCGACCGTTTCGTCAGGGTGCGTCTCGGTATCCGCCTTGAACTTGGCATTGTCGGCCTAGGCCTCGCGATTCCGTTCATCATCTGGATGGCGATGACGGGATCGTTTTTCCAGTGCTGCCTTGCGATGTTTGGCTTCGGCATATTCCGTGGGGTGTACGATTCTAACTTCATGGCCGCGTTCTTCGATGTCGTGAACCCTCGCTATCATGCGTCTGGCGTTGGCATCATGATGTGCATCGCGTTTCTCTTCGGGTCTCTCTCGTCCACGGTACTTCCCTGGATCGCGAAGATGCTCAACGGCAACATGGCCTATTCGATGTCTTCGCTTGCCATATTCTACCTCGTTGGCGCGGCAATCATCCTTCTTGCCCGCGTTCGCTTTCTCAAGCGCGATAGGGATTAGTTTAGTTGGTAGATGGTAGTTGGTAGAGGGTAGATGGTAGTTGGTAGGGATTTACGATTTTTCGATTTGCGATTTACGATTGCATTTGGAAATTGGGTCATTTTGGGATTGTAAGCGGGCTTGGTAGGGCGATTTCGATGAAATCGCCGCCTACTACACGGCCATTTTCGCACAACACCTATTACCACTGGTCGAGCGGGAGCTCGACCCTCCCTAAATCAAGCAAATGAAAAAATCCTCAAATGCAATCGTAAATCGCAAATCGAGAAATCGTAAATGCCTATGCTTGATGTTTAAGCCGCCTTTTGATACAATTCGAAATTCATACATCAAAAAGGACAACGGAGCAGATAAAAATGGCGATGTGGAAAGGCTTTTCGAACGCGTTTAGGATTCCCGAACTGCGCAAGAAGATATTCATTACCCTAGGGCTGGTGGCGGTGTGCCGCCTCGTTTCGCAGATTCCAACCCCAGGCGTTGACTGGCAGACGCTTCAGCGCACGATAGAGGATATCCGCGCCTCCACGGGCGGCGGTGGCCTTTTCGACTGGTTCGAGGTGTTCACCGGCGGTGCGCTCGGGCAGTGCGCTATCGGCTTCCTCTCGATCTGGCCGTACATCTCCGCGCAGATCGTGATTCAGCTACTCTCTTCTGTGATACCTTCCCTTGAGAAGCTCAAGAAGGAAGGCGAGAGCGGTAGGCAGCAGCTTGCGCAAATCACGCGCTACCTCACGATCGTGCTTTGCGTTGCGCAGTCCTGGGGCATCGCTACGGCCCTCATGCATCCGCAGATGCTTTCGCCTGCGTTCGGCAACGTGCAGCTCGTTGTGAATCCGGGCCTGGGCTTCCAGCTTATGACGGTGATAGGCATGACTTCGGCTGCGCTCTTCGTCATGTGGCTTGCCGACCAGATCACCACGTTCGGAATCGGCAACGGCGCATCGCTCATAATCATGATCAACATCACGTCCCGTCTGCCAGAGGCGATATTCTCCGCGTGGGAGCGCTACTTTGGCTACAACGGTGTGGCGGCGACGCGCTCGCCGGTCGAGCTCGCCCTGCTCCTGCTCTTCGGCTTCGCCGTTGTGATGGGCACCGTGCTTCTTACGCAGGGCGTCCGCAAGGTAGCGATACACTCCACCCGGCGCAGCGTAAGCGGCGGTGCCACCTACGGCATGCAGCAGACGTTCATGCCGCTCCGTGTAAACTACACGGGCGTCATGCCGATCATCTTCGCGCAGCCTGTGCTTCAGATTCCGGGCTTCCTCGCCCGCTACATCCCGTCGGACGCTTCCGGTTTCATGGGTTGGCTCCGCTCGTTCTTCCTGCAGCTTGCGGACATGAGCAGCCCCGTGCACCTCATCGTCTATGCGGCATTCATCATGTTCTTCGCGTTCTTCTGGGTCGCCACGCAGTTCAATGCGATAGACATCTCCGAAAACCTCAAGAAGGATGGCTCGTATGTGCCGGGAATCAGGCCCGGTCGCGCCACGGCGGAGTATCTTGACGAACTGATGACGCGCATCACCCTCATTGGCGGCACGGGCCTTCTCGTTGTCGCGCTCCTGCCGCAGGTCCTCAACGGCGCAATGCAGGTGCCTTGGGCCATCGCGTCGTTCTTCGGCGGCACGTCCCTGCTGATCATCGTGGGCGTGGCGTTGGATACGCTGCGCATCATGGAATCCCATCTGCTTGTGCGCAAGTATGACGGATTCCTTGCGCACGGGACGCTTCGTGGCCGCCACGGCTAAGGGTGACTCCAGCCATGGATAAGATCGTCATTACCGTAGTTGGCAAGGATACGATAGGGATTCTCGCGAAGACCTGCGCGTACCTTGCCGACAGTGGCGTAAACATCCTGGACATCTCCCAGACGATTGTCCAGGATTACTTCAACATGATGATGATTGCGGACATGAAGGGCGCCACGAAGTCCTTTGACGTACTGGGCAGCGAGCTTGCCGAGATAGGCGAGAAGATCGGCGTTCAGGTGAAGTGCCAGCGCGAAGAGATATTCGACAAGATGCATCGGATCTGACGCTACGCTTTTCGCGGGCCCTCGGTTGGGGTGCGCATTTGATGAAAGGAACATACAAATGGAAATCGTAATCTGCAAAACGAAGGAAGAGGCAAGCCGCAAGGCCGCCGCGATGATCACCGCCGCCGTAAAGGCCAACCCGAAGATCGTGCTTGGTCTCGCGACCGGCTCGACGCCCGTATGCATGTATCAGGAGATGATCAAGGCCGTAAAGGCCAAGGAGGTCTCCTACAGGCAGGTTCGCACATGGAACCTTGACGAGTACTGGGGTCTTGCCGGGACGCATGACCAGAGCTACCGCTATTTCATGAACACCAACCTGTTCGACTCCATCGACATCAAGAAGTCCAACACGCATGTTCTGAATGGCCTCGCCAAGGATTGGCGCAAGGAAGTGAAGTCGTATGAGGCCGCGATCAAGAAGGCCGGCGGCATCGACATACAGGTTCTCGGCATCGGTTCGGATGGACACATCGCGTTCAACGAGCCCGGATCTTCGCTTTCGTCGCGTACCCGTCTCGTGTCGCTCACGCCGCAGACCATCAAGGACAACTCCCGCTTCTTCAAGAAGGCCGCAGACGTTCCGAAGCAGGCGCTCTCCATGGGCGTCGGCTCCATCATGGAGGCGAAGAAGGTGATCCTTCTCGCGTTCGGCAAGAACAAGGCCGCCGCAGTCGCCGCCGCAGTGGAGGGTGGCGTATCGCAGTTCTGCACAGCCTCTGCGCTCCAGATGCACGAGGATGCCTGGTTCTTCTGTGATGAGGAGGCCGCCTCCAAGCTGAAGCTCAAGAAGTACTATGCGTGGCGCGCGGAAAGCGAACTCGCCCGCTGCTGAAGGCTGGCGCGGAAAGGCGAAGGCCTTGCTTCGCGGTGTCATCGGGAATTTCCTTGATGCCCGCTGCAGTCTGCACGCCGCAGGGTTGACGTATTTCACCCTGCTTTCGCTCGTGCCGATCCTTTGCCTTTCCTTCCTGCTCGCCAAGGTGTGCGGCGTCGGCGACATCGCGCGCACCCAGATCAACCGCAGTCTCGATGCGTACATCACGCAGGTCGAGACCTCGCAGGAAAATGTCGTGATCCCTGGCGGCATCTCGCCCGAAGCCCTCAAGGAGCGGACGGATGCCGCAAAGGCGCTTGCGTCGCAGGCGCGGCGCATCTCAAACCACTTGCTTGACAGGGCCGCGCAGTTTGACGCCTCCACGCTCGGATGGGTAGGGCTTGGAACCTTGGCGTGGATGGTCATCTGCACGTTTGGCATGGTGGAGACCTCGATGAACGAGATATGGCGGGTGAAGGCGTCCCGCCCGCTGTGGAAACGCTGTGTTCTATATCTCCTTGTGACGATAGTGGCTCCGATACTTGCCGCCCTTGCACTGTCGATGCCGCTGCTCAATGTGGTGAAGAGCATCCTTGAAGGTGCTTCCGGATACATCCCCTATTCCAAGTGGTTCATGGATCTTCTGGTTGCGGTACTCTTCTCCAAGTCCCTTTCGCTGCTTGTTACCTTCTGTTTCGCCGCACTGGCGTTCGGGTTCTTCTACAAGTTCATGCCGTTCTGTCAGGTCCGCACGAAATGGGCCTTGACGGCGGGCGCCGTGATCGCGCTGGCGTTTGGACTGTGGCTGAAGGTCTGCATAATCGCCCAGGTCGGTGTGGCGAACAGTTCGGTGCTCTACGGCTCTTTCGCCTTCCTGCCGATCGTTCTCGCGTGGCTCTACATATCGTGGCAGATAATACTTGCGGGTTCCGTTCTCTCGTGCCAGCTGCAGTCCGTATTCTCGTCTTTGGAAGCCAGCTAGGCGAATGGATTGCGTCTTTGAAACGTCAATAGGCAATGTAAAAACAAGGAAAGGAAAGCAACATGTCAAAAACCGGTTTCTCGCGTCGTGATTTTCTGCGATCCGCAGTGGCGGTATCGCCGTTCCTGGCCGGAGGATGCTTCAGCATCGGGTATCCGGCGGCTCGCCGCCCATTGCCGTCTGAACGGATAAACCTTGCGGTCATAGGCTGCGGGAGCATGGGCTGGGAAAACACGAAACAGTTCCTGCTGGATACGAGGGTGCAGGTTACGCTTGTGTGCGATCCGATTTTCGGGCCTACCGAAGACCATCCGCACAAGGGCAATGGGCGTGACGTGTTTCGCGGTCGGGTGGACAAGCACTACGATGCGAAAGGATGCCGCATGACGTCCGATTGGCGCGAGGTCGCGGCAGACCCCACCATCGACGCGGTGCTGATCGCCACCCCAGACTATTGGCACGCCATCATGGCGATAGGGTGCATGAAGGCGGGCAAGCACGTCTATTGCCAGAAGCCCCTGTCGCTTGGGATCAACGAGGGCCGGGAGATGGTTCGCGTCGCAAAGGAGTCGGGCGTGACTTTTCAGGTGGGGAACCAGGGGCGGTCGTCGTCCGTCAAGCGCATTGCGGCCGAGATCGTCAGGAATGGACTCATCGGTGAGCTTAAGGACGTGACGGTTGCGATACCGAGCGCGACCAAGGAAAGTTTCTGGTATGGCGATTCGAGCAGGCTTGCGCCTGTCAGGCATCCATCCTGCTATACGGGGAGCGATTGGGACCTGTGGCTTGGCCCCACCGAGCACTGGGAGAATGCCGCATTCATCCCGGCGATCCATTCGCCAAGGATATGGCGCATCTGCAACCGTACCGGCAACGGCCTCATACCGGACTTCGGTGCGCATGAGATCGATACGGTGCAATGGGCGCTCGACACCGAGCGGACGGGTCCAGTGGCGATAGAGAACTTCAAGGCCGGAACGTTCAACCCTGATCGCGTGCATTTCTCGTGGGCCATGGATTTCGAGTTTGATGTGGTCTATGCTTCTGGCTTGCGTGTGCACGTGCTGAGTACGCGCAAGGGATACCCTCGCGGAATATGGTTCCATGGCGAAAAGGGTACGGTGAACGATGCCCTCTACAGCGGCTTGCCGATAAAGCTCGGTCTGCCGCCGCACCTCAAGAAATGGCGCGAGAAGAAGGATCTCAAGGATACGGACATCAGGCTTTACGCGCCGAAAGACGGACATTCCCACGAGATGGACTTCATCGACGGGATCTTCGAAAACCGTCCCATCGCGACGGATTGCGAGATCGGGCACCGCACAACCTCCATCTGCCTGTTGGCGAACATCTGCGAACGGCTTGGCCGCAGCGGGCTGAAGTGGGATCCGGTGGCGGAAAGGGTCATCGGCGACGCGGAGGCCAATGCCCTGCTGGATGTCCCGCACCTGAACGGATGGACGCTTTGAGTGTTGAGGCGTAAAAGGCGATGAAAGGCATTCGCAGTATCGTTCCCGTGGGATGTGACAGGTTGTGTGCGGTGGCCATGCTGCTTCTGGCCAGCTGTGCGCATGGAGTGTCATCGGAGCTGCCAGTGTGGCCTGAAGTGCGTCCGGAGGCCAAGCCTTGGGCATACAATTGGTGGATGGGGTCTGCCGTCGATGCCGAGGGCCTTGAGTTCCAGTGCCGGGAGATGGCGGCTAAGGGCTTTGGCGGCTTCCATGTGATTCCGATATACGGCGCCAAGGGCTGGGAGCCGAAGTATCGCGAGTACCTTTCCGAGAGTTGGATAGAGGGTTGGAATCTTGCGGTGCAGACGGCACACAGGCATGGGTTGCTTGTGGACATCACGATGGGCTCGGGCTGGTGCTTTGGTGGGCCATGGATCACAAGGGAGGATGCCTGTTCCAGCGGAATGAGGGTGAAGCGTGCCGGGCCGGGAGGCGAAGGCTACATGGTCGATCCGTTCTCCACCTCATCCATGAGCAACTTCATCGCCAGGTTCGAAGGGATATTCGGCAAGGGCGCAAACGTGGCTGCACGGCCTCGTGCATTCTACCATGACAGCTACGAGTACTATCGCGCCAGGCCAAAGACGACCGGAACACCCGACGACTTGCAGTATGCCGCTTTCAAGGTGTGGACTGACTGGTGCCGAGGCAACGGTTATCTGTCGCGCAACGAGGCGCATGGTTCCCCCGGCAATTGGCTGGATCTCTATGCCCTTGCGGACATCCCGGAGACCGAGATGTTCTCGCATGAATGCCGCGACATACTTGTGTCCAAGTTCGCGTCGTCCGCAGCCCATGTCGCGGGGCGCAAGCTGGTGGCGAGCGAATCCTGCACATGGCTCGGAGAGCATTTCACCGAGACGCTGGCCGACTTCAAGATGTTCATCGACCGGCTGTTCCTTTCGGGCGTAAACCACATGTTCTACCATGGGCTGTGCTATTCGCCGGTAGGCGTCACATGGCCGGGATGGTGCTTCTACGCCAGCAGCGAGATGAACCCGCGCAACCCGATATGGCATGATGTGGATATCCTCAACGCATACATCGCCAGATGCCAGTCGATGTTCCAGGAATGCGTTCCGGACGAGGATACGCTGCTTTATTGGCCTTATACGGATAGTTCTGCCGCCATGTCCGCGCAGGATGGGCGCATGACGGTCCATGACGCTTCGGAGTGGTTCCATGCCTTGCCGATAGGCGCAACTGCGCGTCGTCTGGTGGCAGAGGGCGTCCAGTTCGACTATGTGTCCGACAGGCAGTTGCGTACGCTTGACCTTGGCAGATATGCCCGCGTGATAGTGCCCGAAGGCGCTTCCGTCCCCAAGGAGACGGCTGACGCGATAGCGGCGTTCAGGGGTGGGCGCAAGGCCATGCCGGAACCGTTCGCACGGGCGGGACTCTCCGCCACGAGGTTTCGTAGAGGGAGTGATACCGTGTATTTCATCGTGAACACGAATGTGGTTAGGATCGCCGCTCGCTTCCGGCCTTCAGCCGTTGGCAAGGCAGGGGCCTTGATGTGCCCGATGACGGGAACGATATCCGCCGCAGACTGGTCTGATGAGGGCGGCTTTGAGGTTGCGCTGGAGAGCGGCGAATCTGTGTTCCTGTCGGTGAATGGCGGGGCGGCTGTACGGCAATCGGCTGCAGTGCGCCATTCCCGTGGCGCATCCGGCAGTCCCATTGAGATTGGTGGCCCGTGGAGGCTTGAGCCTGTTGCGGGCGGCCCTTCCATTCCTCCCGTGAGGGTGATGCGGAAGCTTGCATCCTGGAGCGTCAACGAGGATGGTAGCGAGAATCCGTTTTGCGGGACAATGCGCTACAGCACGAAGTTCGACTGCGAAGAGGGGGGCGGTCGCGCCATCGTCATCGATCTTGGCGACGTTCGCAGCTCGGCACGGGTAAAGGTAAACGGAAAGGATGTCGGATTCGCCATAATGGCTCCGTTCCGCGTATCCGTTCCCGCCGCGCTGGTCAAGGGGAAAGGCAACCTTCTTGAGGTGGAGGTCACTTCCGTGGGCGCCAACCGGATAAGGTACAATGACCGCAATGGCATTGACTGGAAGTATTTCCACGATGTGAATATGCTGTCCTATGCGGACCGCAAGCCGCTGGACGCAAGCAACTGGCCCCTTCGCGATTGCGGGCTGCTTGGCCCCGTGCGCTATTCCATGGAGATCCCTCCAGAGTTATAATGGCGAGCCGATTTCGCCGACGCCGTTTTGGGGTATAATATGAAACTTATTCATTAGGAGTGAACATGAGAAGAATCAGCAAGAGCGAACCAATGAACGTCACGCGCAAGATCATATCGGCGCATCTGGTGGAGGGCGATCCAAGGACGGATCCGGAGCTTGGGATTCGCATAGACCAAACCCTTACGCAGGATGCCACCGGCACGATGGCGTATCTCCAGTTCGAGTCGATGGATGTCCCTCATGTGCGCAATGAGCTTGCCGTCTCGTACGTAGACCACAACACGGTTCAGATCGGCTTCGAAAATGCCGATGACCATGACTTCCTCCAGTCCGTCGCGAAGAAATACGGCATCGTGTACTCCAAGGCCGGGAACGGCATATGCCATCAGCTGCACCTTGAGCGTTTCGGCAAGCCCGGCAAGACTCTTCTCGGAAGCGATTCGCACACGCCGACGGGCGGCGGAATCGGAATGGTCGCGATTGGCGCGGGCGGCATCGACATCGCCGTGGCTATGGCCGGCGACGCGTTCCACATACCCACGCCAAAGGTGCGAGGCATCAGGCTTACGGGTCGTCTGCCGAAGGGCACGAGCGCGAAGGACGTGATACTCAAGGTGCTTGAGCGCTTTGGCACCAAGGGTAATGTCGGCTGGATATTCGAATATTTCGGTCCAGGCGTGAAGACGCTCGATGTGCCGAGCCGCGCGACCATAACGAATATGGGTGCGGAGCTTGGCGTGACCACGAGCGTTTTCCCGAGCGATTCGGTGACGAGGCAGTTCCTTGAAGCGCAGGGACGCGCAGGCGACTGGGTGGAGCTTGTCGCCGACAGGGGCGCGAAATACGATGACGTGTATGAGATAGACCTTTCCAAAATCGAGCCACTGATGGCCGCTCCGCATTCGCCCGGCAACATCGTGCCCGTGCGCAAGATGGCCGGAACGAAGGTCAATCAGATCATGATCGGTTCCTGCACCAACAGCTCGTATCGCGACATCAGGACGGTCGCCCTCATGTTGAAGGGCAAGCACGTAGCCGATGATGTGGAGGTGGGGATCGCGTGCGGATCCCGTCAGGTCGTCTCGATGCTCGCCGAGGATGGTTCGCTCGCCACGCTCGTGAAGGCCGGATGCCGCATCCTTGAGAACGCATGCGGATTCTGCATCGGTGCGCACATGAGTCCGCGCACGGGGGCGATCTCTCTTCGCACGAACAACCGCAATTTCGAAGGGCGCAGCGGAACGAAGTCCGCACAGGTGTATCTTGTCTCGCCGGAGACGGCGGCGGCGAGTGCGCTTGCCGGCAAGATTGTCGATCCGCGCAAGAATACGGTCAAGTCTGTGGCGGCTCCGGCCAAGTTCCCGATCGACGACACGATGTTCCTCTATCGCGAGACGGCCCACAAGGGCGTTCGCGGCGCGAAGATCGTGCGTGGCCCCAACATTGCGCAGGTGCCGAAGGGCGAGCCACTTCCGGCTTCGTTCAGCGGCGTGTGCGCGATAAAGGTCGGCGACAAGATCACCACCGACCATATCATGCCTGCCGGCGCGAGGCTGAAGTTCCGCTCGAACATCCCCGAATACGCGAAGTTCGTATTCGAGCCGTGCGACAGTTCGTTCCATGACCGTTGTCTGGAGAACAGGAAGGCTGGCCTTGCGAACGTCATTGTCGCAGGAGAAAGCTATGGACAGGGATCGAGCCGTGAGCATGCGGCGCTTTGCCCGATGTATCTTGGCGTAAAGGCCGTGCTCGCGAAGTCCATAGAGCGGATACACCGCGCCAACCTGATCAACTTCGGCATAGTGCCGCTCATATTCGACAATCCGAAGGACTACGATGCGATAGCCTCCGGCGACAAGCTGGAGTTCGCGGATATCCGGGCGGCAATCGAAGGGGACGGCAAGGTTGCGATACGCATGGGCGGCAAGACCATCACGGCCACTGCCGCACTTTCCGGCCGCGAGAAGGAACTTGTCCTCGCCGGCGGACTGCTCGCGTCGCTAAAGTAACGGCGCAGTCCTGTTTTCACGGGATCGGCATTTTGACAAGATCCCAATTCTGCGGGTCATCCATCGGGCGTGAATGACATGAATGCCGCATATTAAACCAAATCCGCGCTACCGAGTTGTCATCTGCCTGTCAGCGAATGTAAAAGTTTTGTCATCTGAAATCGTGGGGACAGGCCCCTCATCTGTCGGGTCTTGTCCCCGTTTGTCCCTAAAACATATCAGTACATCTTTAAAATCTGTATCAATAGAAATTAAAAAACCATATCAGTCGTCTGAAAATATCCTGAGAGATATAGTAT
>CAVJWR010000087.1:0-13525 GCA_963653155.1 Limosilactobacillus gorillae | reverse complement strand
CCGTGTGGGAGCACATCGCCTACACCGGGACCCCGGACGGGGCCTTCACCATCCCCCAATCCTCGGATGCGGCGGCGGTGCTTGAGGTCTCCGTGTCCGGCTCCGGCAAGGGCGTCCTCGACGTGGGCGGGGCCGCGTACCCCCTCGCCGGCCCCGGAGGGGCGGCAGCGTCCGCCCAGTCCGCCGTCAGGTCGATGTCCGCCCCGCCGCCCCCGTCCCTGCGCATCCAGGTCCCGAGGGGCCGGACGGTTCCGCTCTACGTCACCGGGGACGACACGCTCTCCGTGTCTCTCTTCTCCGGCGACTTCGCCTTCGGCGTCCTCCCCGACCTCGCCGGCGGCACCCTTGTCGGCTGGATCAATTTCCCGAACGCAAATCCCACCCCCGCGTGCATCCACGACTACAGGTCTCGGCTGGCGTCCGTGACGCTCCCCGTCGGGCGGGAGGCCGAAGCGCTCAGGTGCGCATGGACGGGCGGCGACGGCGTCACGGTCACGAACTGCGCACCGAGGTCCGCGACACTCGTGGGGAACTTCCCGCTCGGCGGGACGCGCATGGTCTCGTACTCGCTCTCGCACCCGCTCCGGCTCTTCGGGAAGGTGTCCGGCAGGCAGGCGGTGCGGTTCTGCCCAATCCCGCCGGAGCCGGGCACGAACGACGTCCCGCCGTCCGTCTACGGCTTCACTTTCGATCTGGCCCCGTGCGGTTGCGCCAAAGGATGCGACGGCGGCTGCCACTGCTCCCCGTGGGGGTGCACATGCACATGGAGGTGGAATGGCGATGGCGGGGAGACGCCTCCGGCGCCGCCGACGCCGGAGGGCTACGCGGAGGCGAAGGCGAACGTCGCGCACATGTCGGGCGTCCTCCCCGTGCGCACCCCTCCGCTCTTCTGCGACCCGATCCGGCTCGACCTCCCGGACTCCGACCCCGACTGCTGCCCGTGCCCCGGCCATGCGCGGCGCAACGTGAGCCTCGCGTGCGCGTCGCGCGGACTCGCCGTCGTGGACGGGGACGGCACGGACTTCTCCGTCGCCTCGGAGTCCGTGGACGTGCGCGTCGCGGCCACGGGGCCGAGCCGGGCCCCGCGCGACATGTTCGCGGCGTTCGCGACGAACGGCGTCATCTCGCTCGAACGCTCGTACACCGCGCTCGGCGTCGGGATCGGCAAGGATGGCGTCGACCTCGCCGCGCTGAACGCGCTCAACCCCGATTTCGGGCTGCCGGTGCCCGTCACGACGAACATGGACGCGGCGGCGGCGATCACCCTCAGGACGGACGTGCTGCTCCGGGGCATGAACGTCCACATCGCCTTCGAGGATGCCGACGCGCCTTTCGCGCTGTGGGTGCCCGCCGTGGATGGCGGCTGGCGGAAGGTGGCCTCTTCCGGCGGAGGGGCGCTGGACGTGACGCTATCCGCGTGGCGCGGCCTAGTCGGGGCGGACCCGACGGACACTTCGCTCCGCACAGAGGCGCGGGTCACTGCGGAGGGGGCTGGTTCGGCCACGCTCGTCTTCCGGGCGTGGGGCGTCGCCGAGGGCCTCTTCGTGGAGGACGAGGCCCGCCAGGCGGTGACTGCGGTGGAGTCGCCCCTGCGGATGGACGTCAACCGCGACGGCAGGATCGACGCGGCGGACTCCGCCGCGTGGCTGGCGGGGCGTCCGTTCGCGTTCTGGTGCAACGGAGACCGCGTCAAGGGCGACTTCGTCGGGCAGGTCGCCGACATGGCGCCGAACGCCCAGGACCTCAAGGTCAACGGCAGGCTCGACCTCGTGAACCTCTTCCCCGTGGCGCTCGACTTTTCGGCGTTCACGGAGGCGTGGGGCGGGGCGGCCGAATTCACCGTCCGCCCGGCATCGCCCGTCCCGGACGGCGCCGCGCCGGCGCAGTTCAACCTCTGCCTCGCGGAGCTGCCGCATGGCGCGGCGTGGTCCTTCCAGACCTCGCCGCGCGCGACGCTGGACGGGGAGCCGGTCGCGGAGGCCACGCTCGCGCCGATGCCCGCGTTCGGCATACGCCTCACGCCCGGGACGCTTGGAAGGCTCTCCGCCGGCTCCGGCGCGATGCTCTGCGAGGCGACGAGGCCCGGCGTGTCGCTCGCGGTCGACGTGGGCATCGGAGGGACCGTAGTCTACACCCACAGGCCGCCCATGGACATCCGCAGCGTCAGGGACATGTACGGCTGGATCAATGCCCGATCCCTTTCCGGCGACGGATCGGGTCGCCTTACGCGGCTTCGCCACGCGCCTGGCGGGGATGCCGCCAGGTCGCTCATGTTCCTGCACGGCGCGAACGTGTCGAGCGCCGATGCCGAGGCATGGGGCGACGCCATCTTCAAGCGCCTCTGGCTCGCGGGCTCCAGGGCCGACTTCGTCAACGTCGACTGGCGGAGCGACATCGGGAGCCCCGCGAACTACCACGAGAACGCCTCGAACGCATTCGCGGTCGCCGCAGGGCTTGCGCCGATCCTGAACGGCATCCCCGGCGAGAAGGTCCTGATGGCGCACTCGCTCGGCAACATGGTCGCCTCATCCATGATCCAGGACCACGGGCTCGCCGTCTCGCGCTACCTCATGTGCAATTCGGCAGTCCCGGCGGAGGCCTACGACGCGAGTCCGTCGCTCCGTGCGCCGCAGCTCGTCCACCCGGACTGGGATGGGTACCCGGAGAGCTGCTGGGCGGCGAACTGGCACCGGCTGTTCGCGGGGGACACTGACGACGACAGGGGTAGGCTGGGCTGGCCTGGGCTGTTCCCGAAGGCGCTCCCGGTCGCCGTGAACCTCTACTCCACGGGCGACGAGGTGCTGGAGCTCGCGCCCGACAATGACGTCGGAATCCTCACGGGCGTGCTCGGTTCGCTCTCACACCACAGCTGGCACAAGCAGGAGCTGTTCAAGGGGCGAGGCCTGTTCGTAGGGGCGGGGGCGACGGACTGGTCCGGCTGGAACGTGGAGGAGAACTGGCTCGGCGTCGCGAAGGTATCCGTCGCGGAGGCGCGGCGGATGTCGGACGCAGACTTCCGCACGAACACGGTGTTCCTCTGCCACCCGCCGAGCATGGACGAGCCGGCGATCCCGCTCCTCGTGCGGGGTGCGCACCTCGCGCTCGGCATCCCCGCGCTGACCCCTGCGGCGGGTGCTGAAGATCTATCGGCTATCTTGGATATGGAAAACAACTTCAATCTTGACCTATCTGCCCCTGGAATTGACCATCCCAACGGTTGGCCAAGCAGGACGAAATATCCTGGCAGATGGCTACATTCGGACATAAAAGACATGTCGTACTATTTTACCTATAAACTTTTCGAAAAGATAATAGAAAAGGGAGGCTTGTAATGAAGATAGTGATGTCCATGTTGATGTGCGGTTTCGTTACGGCAACGTTTGCGGTGCAAAGAGATTCCGAATACCTCGCAGCCAGAAGACATGGGGCGTTGACAAGATTTCAGGTTCATGTTGTAGATGATTTAGGCATGAATGTCACAAATGCTGATGTGCGTGTTTTCATGGGCATGAATTTCCGTCCTAAGGGATATTGGATAGATGGAGCGACAGACACGAATGGCGTGTTTGTTGTCGAAGGAAAGACCTGTGGCGATGAAATCGAGATGTTTGTATCCAAAAGTGGCTATTATTCGTCTGCAAGAAAGCTATGTTTTGCCACCATGGGAACAGAGCGAGAGGTTATAGACGGGAAGTGGCAGCCTTTTGACAATGATGAGCATATGCTGTTACGACGTGTCCGCAATCCATTGGACAGAAAACTTTCTGGAAAGTTTATCTATACGCGACACCTTAACACATGGATTGGATTCGATTTGGAGGTGGGCGATTATGTTGCGCCGTATGGGGTGGGGCAGACTGTTGATTTTAAAGTGCGCATTGACTGGGACGGCAAGTGGATACCCTACTATGAAGGGATGGGTATAGGTATACGATTTGATGACCCGTATTCTGGTTATTACAGTGTGCCTGTTTGTGAGGAAAGTGCGCTTAAGGGGGTGTATGATGCCGATCCTAAGGCAGTGTACAAACAGGATGCCATGTTTTATGAAAAGAAGACGTCTGATTCGGAAAGAGTTCAAAGCCTTTTCGATAAGAGATATTGTTGGGTTGTCAGAAGCCGCTGTGAAGTTGATCCCTCAGGGACATTGCAGAAAGCCAATTATTCACTTGTGACTTCAATTGGTTTTTCTGGGGAACGGAATGGACTTGGAGGCTTCCGTGTTATCGGTATGTTCAACCCAACGCCAAACGACACAAACCTTGAACCGAAGCAAGTGTCCGCCATACCTTAGGCGCAGAGTTTTTTTTTCGTACGAATGCTATCAAATGGAGAGAAGATGAAGATGTTTCTTGCGACTGCGGTGCTGTTTGGCTGCTTATGCGGATATGCAAACAAGGTCAACTCAACAGAAATCGATGCCACGCTCAGCCCGTATGTTGAACGTGGCGAGATCGCCGGCATTGTCAGCGTGCTATCCGATCCAGACTATAACGAAACGTGGAACTGCCTCGGTTGGTCTGATGTCGAAAACAGGGTGCCGATGACATCCAACACCGTCTTTGCCATCTTTTCGATGACCAAGACATTCACAGGCTGCGCAATCATGATTGCCGTTGATCGCTGCATCCTGAAGATGGACAGCCGCGTTGAGCAGTTCCTTCCCGAATTCCGGAAACTCGAAAACAAAGTGACGATACGCGACTGCATGTGCCATGTGTCCGGAATATATGGTGGAGACGTCTCGATGATCCACACAAGTGTTCCGCTCCGCGAACAGGCACGGTCGTGGGCACTGAACGGCAAGTGCCAGAAGAAGATTGGCGAAGAATTCCGCTACGGGAACATTTCAATCGCCACGGCGGCAGCTTGCCTTGAGGTCGCGACAGGGATGCCATACGAACGATTCTTGAAGGAGAATGTACTTGACCCTCTCGGGCTGAAGGACACTACATTCACACCGGATGAAGATCAACTGAGGCGTCTGGCGAAAGCCTATACGACCACTGGCGGCCCCTTTCGCCCGGCGACCGACATGTGCAGCGGACAATTGCGGTTCCCAGTCGGGCACAAGGTATATCCAATGCCTGCCGCAGGGCTCTATTCTACGCCAGCGGACATGATCAGGTTCTCCCAGATGCTTGCTCACCACGGCGAATGGAAAGGGATACGCCTTGTTTCGCGCAAGACATTCGACGAGATATGGGCGGTCAAGCAGACGCCTTCACACATCAGGGAGCCATACACGGTAGGATCGTGGATATATGGCGACTGGTTTGGACATGAGGGTGCCATGCGCACAGACCAACGTGCGAACCTCAAAACAGGACATTGCCGCATCTTCTTCATCCAAACCGAGAACAAGGCTGGACAGGCATTCTTTGACGCAAAGGCCAACTGGCATCGCACCTGCGACCGCATCCAAATGATGGAGACGCCATTTTCCGACGATCTTGTGAAAACGCATGAAAATGACAATGGAAATGGAAGACGGGAGTACATGAAATGAGAATCGGCAGAAAGCGTCTGGTGCTGGCATTGGCCGTCTGCCCGTTTATCGGACAGGCGGAACCGCTGATAATGAACTACGACGCACCTGCCTCGGTATGGAATGAGGCCCTTCCACTTGGAAACGGCAGAATCGGTGCAATGGTCTTCGGTGCGCCTGGCATGGAACGGCTCGAACTAAACGAGGAGACGTATTGGGCGGGCGGGCCACACGATGCGATAGTGAAGGGACTGAAGCCGCTCATCGACGAGGCCCGCAGAAAGATTCTTGCAGGTGATGCGGATGGTGCCTATGAGACATTCGTCGAAAAATCCGGCGATCGCGTTGCGCGTCAGTTTTCGTCCCTGCCGTACCTTTCATTGGCGGCACTCTGCCTCAAGTTCGAGGGGCACGACTTCCCCACACGCTACAAAAGATCGCTATCGCTACAGGAGGCCGTATCAACGACCGAATACGAAATATCCGGCACCGTCTATCGACGCGAATCGTTCACGTCGCTTGCCGACGACGTCTTCGCAGTTCGACTAACGGCCTCACATCCCGGTTCAATTTCGTTCGTAGGATTCCTTGAAACCGAAAGTGGCGACACGGTTGGTCTCAGCGAAGAGCAAGGCGGCATCGCCTATGCGAATCCATGTTTGCGGGCCAACAGCTGGAAAGACGTCCCCGGACAGATTCGCTTCAAGTTGCTTGTCGTCCCGGAAGTAAGTGGCGGACGAACGGAGATTCGGCAGGGTACGATATATGTGGCGAATGCCGATGAGGTCGTGCTCTGGGGATCGGTTGCCACAAGCTTCAGGAATTACATGGATGCGAAGTCAGTCGATGAATGCGCCAAGGCAGCGCGACTGCTGCGGGCCGCACGAGAGCGCGGCTACGAGAAGGTGCGACAACGGCACATCGAAAAATACCGTTCCCAATTCGACCGAACGCGAATCTGCCTCGGTCACGATCCCGCATCAGAGACAAAAACGGTCCCGCAATTGCTACGGGACTATCAACATACGCTCGATCCCTATCTGCCGGAACTGTACTATGCCTTTGGCCGCTATCTGCTCATAGCCTCGTCCCAACCGGGCGGACAGCCTCCTACCCTACAGGGCATATGGAACAACTCGATCCGTCCGCCATGGTGTTCGAGCTACACTACGAACATCAACCTTGAGATGAACTACTGGCCCGCAGAATCCGGCGGACTCGGCGATCTTGTCGAGCCGCTTCTGGCAATGCTTGAGGAATGTACCGTGACTGGCGGCGCAACTGCCAGTGAATACTATGGCGCTCGCGGATGGGTGATGCACCATCAATGCGACATCTGGCGGATGACGGTGCCGGTACATGGAGCGGGCGGGCTTTGGCCGACGGGAGGCGCATGGCTGTCGATGCAGCTTTGGGAACATTGGCTCTATTCGCAGGACAGGGATTTTCTGGAGAGAGCCTACCCAGTGATGAAAGGTGCGGCAATGTTCTTCGTCGATACGCTTGCGACCGACCCGCTTACCGGCAACCTTACGGTCATACCCGGCATTTCCCCTGAGAATTGTCCGAAGGGGCGCAAAAGCAACTGGACTCGCGGCGCATCAAGCGATGCACAGATCCTGCGCGACCTTTTCTCCGCCGTCATGGAAGGCGCAAAAGCCCTTGGAAGGAAAACTGCTGATGCCACAGACCTCAAGGCTATCGCCGAACGACTTCCAAAACTTGAGCCGCTTCGCATAGGGCGATGGGGCCAACTTCAGGAATGGACGGAGGACTTGGATGATCCTAAAGACTCCCACCGGCATCTTTCCCACCTCTACGCGTTGTATCCATCATCGCAAATAACCGAGGCCACACCGGAGCTATTGGCTGCAGCGAAGACATCGCTTGTACATCGAGGTGACGAGGCGACAGGATGGGGCATGGGCTGGCGTGCGTGTTTGTGGGCACGCCTAAAGGACGGGAACCATGCGCAGGAAATCCTGAAGAACCAGTTTCTCCCGGTCTATGCGACGATCCGCACCGGCAAGGACAGCCGTGGCGGCACGTATCCGAATCTCTTCGATTCGCATCCGCCCTTTCAGATCGACGGAAATTTCGGCTGTGCGGCAGCAATCGCCGAGATGCTTCTGCAAAGCCATGAAAAGACAAGCAACGGCAAGATCGTCCTGCGCCTTCTTCCGGCGGTGCCGACGGCATGGCGCAATGGCGAGGTTCGTGGACTCCGTACGCGTGGCGGATACAGTGTTGACATGACGTGGCGTAACGGCATTGTGACCGAAAAGCACATCCGTGGCGGTGCCGACAATGGCTACATCATACGATGATGCCAATGCCGCCCCACACGCCGGCATCACAACCCTCCTGAAGCACTGAACGAATCCAAATCCATCCGCATCGTCCGATGTGGTAAAATGTGCGACACATGAAGACGGGATACGCCGTACTTCGGAAACGTAAAAGGATGTAAAATGACTCTTCAACAACTGAAGTACGTGGATGCGGTGGCCGAGTGCGGCAGCCTCAGCGAAGCGGCAAGGCAAGTGTTCGTAACGCAACCGACGCTGACCGAATCGATTCGCGCCCTTGAGGAGGAACTGCGCGTCGCCATCTTCACGCGATCCAGCAAGGGCGTTTCCGTGACGCGAGAGGGCGAAGAGTTTCTAGCCTCCGCAAGGCAGATCCTCGATGACGCCGCGAGAATCCAGGAGAAATACACGGGGAAGGCAGTGCGGCGTCCTCAGTTTGCGGTTTCCTGCCAACACTATGCCTTTGCGGTGGATGCCTTCAGGGATGTTGTCAACGCGAATGGAGCGGATTCCTACGACTTCACTTTGCGCGAGACGGTCACAAGCGAAATCATCGATGATGTCGCCAGACACAGGAGCGAAATCGGGATACTGTATCTGTCCAAACGCAACGAAGCCGCGATCATGAAGATACTTCGCAAGGAAGAACTCGACTTCGACGAGTTGTTCTCCGCAAAGCCTCACGTGTTTCTCGGCAAGGAACACCCGCTCGCGAACAAGAGGATCATCAAGCCGCATGAACTGGATCCATACCCATACCTTACATACGAGCAAGGCGTGGAGAATGCCCTGTACTTCTCGGAAGAGGTGATGCCCGCCATAGACCGCAAGAAGAGCATCCGGGTACGAGACCGGGCCACAATGACCAACCTGCTTCTCGGCCTCAACGGATTCACGGTCGCATCTGGTGCCCACAGTCGCTCATACAATCCCGCGATGATCTCGGTACCGCTGAAACTTGACGACACCATATGCGTAGGCATGATTCACAGGAAGGGCATCCCCCTATCCTCCTCCGGCCAGGCATTCGCAGTGGCCATCCGCAAACGAATAGCCGCCACCAAACAATAGTAATACTGCCTCCGGCAACATCCATCAAGGCAACAGGTCAACGCATGGACTTCACTATGCTTATGACAAAGTTCCCCTGATGCCTTGAGAAGCCTATATCGACATCGTCTATGCCCAGTATGGCAGACGCACCGGTCTGGTTCTTGGGCCTTGTGAAGTCCCACCTCAAGATCAGCACTTCGCCAGGCTGAATCGTGACGCCATGGCAGTCAACCTCGATCGGCATCGCCCTGTCACCAACCTGCGGAGGATCCCGCTTGACGCCATCGGAATGTGGAGTCTCAAACCGCCACGACTCGTCAGATACCCACTGGCCGCTTTCACACACCACGTTGACAAGTTCGTTCGTCACAAGGTATGCAAAGTTGACGGACTGAGTCGTAGTATTGTTGAAGCCCCACTGCTCTGCGGCAAATGAAATGTCAGTCAAGTCAATCACGTTGGCGGTATCGTTCGAGAACGCCACGCCCCATACGTATGACGCGCCCGATGGGGCAAGTGCGCCAAATGCACAGTCGGAAGGATTCGCTTCAGAGGAAAGGACATACATGCGACCACTCGTAGATGTACCCTTAGACACATATATGCGATCGACGGCTATGCCATCTGCGAACGCCTGCCAATACGGGAGCGTGGCGCCATTGTACCAGTTTGTCCCCGACTTGATTCCGTTGATGGATTCGAAATCCTGCCGATACCGCAGTGAAGACGAAGACAATGAAGAGATCGGAACGGCATTAAGAATGGCACGTGGCGGTGGATTGGAGAGATCCACCTGGATGCCTTCCGTCTGTTCCGACGAGGATCCGTACGCGCCAGTCGCCGTTATGCCGACATTAACGAGCATGGACTTCGGCAAGCCGTCGATAACGCATGACACGCCACCATCAACTATTGTCTCGCAGATCACTTCCGGCGAGAGCGAACCTTCCGAATATCCAGATACAAGCGCAACACGGTCAAGAATCACACGCGGAAGCTTGTTTGTGAAGGAACAGAGCAGCAACCGATCCCCATCATCCAAAACAGGAAGCTTTATGACGATTTCTTCGGGGACTCCCGCTTCCGTCGAGACGGAAACCACAGACACAAGGCTTGTAATGCTTCCTGACACCAACATGATCGGCATATCAGTGCCATCCTCGCTCTTGTACCGCCATGCGCGAATGCGGAGATGCCAGTCTCCTGCCGGAAGGGTGGGCGACAAAAGCGTACCACCCTTAAGCTTATCCGCACCGCCAATGCGAATCGCCCCATCGCTTGTATACGGATAAATGTACTGATTGCATTCCCAATGCTGCATATCCGCATAGGCTTCGTTGAACCTGTCCGAACTGATCGCCTTTGCGCTCGTGGCACCGGCGGCCGCAACCGAGAAATCGTCCACCCACGATTCGGTTCCCGCAGATGCCCCGACAATGTTGTTTGTCCATACGCATACACGATATGAAGTCGCACCATCGACTGGCGCCCACGAAACCTCTATCGAATCGGTGTCGAGTGCAGTGGCGACAACATTGGTAGGCACATCAAGATGCTTGTCGAACCACGTCGCCTTAAATGTGTTTAGCGCAAGCCCATTCAATCCTATGCGGAACGCACGATAGTCGACATCTTCAGGGAACCGAAGTGCCGCACCAGCCGTCGCGGCGCTCAATATCGCGATTTGCGTCTCGCTCTGCGACTCATTCCCTATTGCAAATATCTGCGCCTCTCCATGCCGATCCTGACTTTGGGCAGAATACGACAAGTCAATCCCAATGATGGAACTGGGGTAGGTCGGGGAAAGATACCCGTTATCTACGGCCGTCCATCCTTGCGGCAAGTCTCCCCCGGAAAATTCATCGAACTTCTCGACAGGCCCTCCGGCATATGCAGGGACATTGCACACAACAGCCAATATCGGCGCAACAAAACAGATGCACTTCCTTGCGGAAGCGAAAAGAAAACGACAGACAAACCCATACCACATGTTCATACGCCCCTCCTCTGCCGCGCAGTATACCATAGTCTAAGGCCAAATCGGAAATTTTTCTGAAAAAATTTCACGAACCGAAAAGACTCGGCATTCCATCTATAGCACATATCCAAAGCGGCTTGCGCTTTGCGGCCATTCTATGCTATCATTTCGTCCGTTTTGGCAATGCAAGAATCAAGTGGCAATAAGATGAAATCTGTCCTATTCGGTCTAATCGGTACTGTGGCTCTCTTCGTGGCCGGATGCGCCACGTGGACTTTCTCTCCTATCAGGAGCGTACGTTTCGTAAGCGAAGAGGGAACGTATCTACATGTCGACTATGGTCGCGAAGAGCATGAAACGACTTTCGTCGCACCGACCGGGGTGAGGCTACCGTTCAAGACAAAGCTCAAGGTTCGCGTCGAAACGCCAGACGGCCGCCGATTCGTCGCCTGGCAGGTTATGAGCGCACGAGGCGTACTGTACAAGACGGATGACGAACACTGGGAATACTTCGAGGAAGGGACGGGGTGCATCCTCGCAGAGATGTCGGAAGATGGCGATGGCTACGAGCCACGCTTCCAGGGAGTGCTGTGTGCTACGCTGAAAGAGCCTGACAAAGACGACAGGAAAAGCCGCAGATAGGCTTCGGCGACAATGCAAATATGCGCGAAGGGCGCGACAGCGGCAGATGCGGCAGTCGCGCCCTTCGTGTTCCAACAGGAATCTGCCTGTTACTCGTAATCCACCACCGACGCCCAGTGCGTCAGCAGGTCAAGATTCTTCGGGTCGTGGAATTTCGCGGAAGCGGCGGCAGCCACTATCGGAAGCCACTTCTGCACATCGGACACTTTCGCGTTCAGCGCATCACACGCCAAGTTCATGTACTTTTCGGCACTGGCCATGTAGCCGGAAAGCCAAAGGAGCAGATACGTGTGCGCAACATCCGCGAGAGGGTCGCCAAGCCGCACATGGGACCAGTCTATCACGCGCCAGTCGCCCTTGGGGGTAATGATCACGTTCGTGGGGTTGAAGTCGCCATGGCAGAGAGTCTTCCCGCGAGGCATGGACTGCAGCTTGACGTGAAGATCGTAGCGCGTCTCCTTGGGAAGCGGAGATGCGGAGATCAGCTTGTCGAGCTTGTCGTTAAGGTTGCCCATGCGCTCCGAAGTCTTCGAGAATATCTCGCACTGGATGGCCACGAACTGCTTCAGGTATTTTGCGGAGTTCTTCTTGTCCTTCAGCATCACGTCCGCGAGCGTGTCGCCTTCGACCCACTCTCTGCGGATGCACCAGTGGTCGCGCAATTTCAGCACCTCAAGCACCTTTGCCACCGGGAGACCAGTCTCGGCCGCCCTTGCCTCGTTCATTGCCTCGTTGAGGATTGCGGATACCTTGTACTCCTGATCGAATATCTTGAGTACCGTACCCTTGTCCTTCACTACGACCTTGTGGGCGCGTTCAAGCAGCACATTGTCCTTCTTTACGGGGCATGCGCACCTCTTGGGCGTTGACGCCTTTTCCGCAGGCTTCTTCTCGACGGCTTTCTTCTTGGTCTCTTTCTTCATCTTGAGATTCCTTTCCTTTGTCTTGACATGGGGCGGGAGGCAAGAGCAGCCATCTCAAGCCTCTGCCTCATGTCCAGTTCGCTCATACGTTTTCGTGCTTGCCGTAATAGGCGTTGAGATACATCTGCTTGATTTCGCTCATCAGCGGATAGCGCGGATTTGCGCCAGTGCACTGATCGTCAAACGCCTGCTCCGTCATGGCGTCGAGGCGATCAAGGAAGTCCTTCTCGTCCGGCGCATAGTCGCGTATCGTGGGCTTGATGCCGATGCGCTTCTGGAGTTCGCGGATCGCCTTAACGAGATTCTCGAACTTCTCGTTTACCGTCTTGCCGCCAAGCCCAAGCTCGTCCGCAATCTCCGCGTAACGCTCCATCGTATGCGGGTGGTCGTACTGCGGGAACGTGCCCATCTTACGCGGAACCGGGCTTGCGTTGAAGCGAAGCACTTCCTCCATCATCAGGGCGTTTGCGATGCCGTGCGGGATGTGGTGGAACGCGCCAAGCTTGTGTGCCATCGAGTGCATCACGCCAAGGAAGGCGTTGGCGAATGCCATGCCTGCCATGGTCGCGGCATTGGCCATCTTCTCGCGGGCGACGGGATCCTTGGCCTTCGCCACCGCCGCATCGTAGCACTTGGGGAGATACTTGAAGATGGTCTGGAGCGCACGGACCGCGAGACCGTCTGTATAGTCGGTGGCCATCATCGAGGCGTATGCCTCAAGCGCATGGGATACGGCGTCGATTCCGGATGCGCTAGTGAGGCCGGGAGGCGCCATCATCTGCACATCGGCATCGACGATCGCCATGTCGGGCATCAGCTCGTAGTCGGCGAGCGGATATTTCACGCCCGTTTTCTCGTCGGTGATGACGGCGAACGGCGTGACCTCCGATCCAGTACCTGCCGAGGTCGGTATCGCGATGAAGTAGGCCTTGTCGCCCATATGCGGGAACGTGTAGACGCGCTTGCGGATATCCATGAAGCGCATCGCCATGTCCATGAAGTCCACTTCCGGATGCTCATACAGCACCCACATGATCTTGCCAGCATCCATGGCGGATCCGCCGCCGATGGCGATGATCACGTCCGGCTTGAAGCTCGCCATGAGCTTCGCGCCCTCCTTCGCGCAGGCGAG
>CAVJWR010000086.1:3503-14131 GCA_963653155.1 Limosilactobacillus gorillae | reverse complement strand
TGCTCGGAACGGTGATCGAATACAACAGCAACCGCGATGGCGACTCGTCTGGCGGGTGGAAATGGGCCGTGTGCGCCGTTCTTGCCGTTGCGGTGCTGGTGTCGTTCGCATCGGCACGCGGATGCTTCAGGCGAAAGGGCGGCAATGATGCCCGTACGTCGATGCCGCCGGGCATCGTTTCGGAGACACCGGCAATTTCGCCATCTACCGGAAAAGCAAACAATGGCGAATCGCAGACGGGTAATGCCGTCCAGGAGCCATTGTCCGAGGCGGCCAGACAGGCCGAATCGTGGGCGCAAAACGCTTCTGGGCGTCCGCAACTTGAGCGGACGCTGCTGATGCGGCTGGCGGATGCCGAGCGTCTTGGTCAGCTTGAGATAGCCGTAGATACCATTGAGAAACTGCGCAAGAAGCCGTCCATGGCCGATTTGGACGACAAATTGGCCCGTAGGCTTGGTGCGCTGAACATGGAACGGATCCTTTCCGGCAATCCGGTGCCCTGGGTTACGGAAACTGTCGTGCGCCGCAACCAGACGGTTCATCGGATAGCCAGGGAACACGGCTCAACTGTCGCTGCGATACGAAGGCTCAACAATCTTGCGCCGGGAGTCGAACCGGAGCTGGGGCGCAAACTGCGCGTACTGGAGTTTCCACGGGCTGCGCTTGTGGTCCATAAGCAAACGCGCTATGCGGACCTGTCGCTTGGCGGCAAGCTCTTCAAGCGGTACTATGTCTCGACGAAGTCCAGCTGCGCCCCTGGGGCGTATCCCATAACGAGCAAGTCTGACGAAGGGCCTCGCGCCCGCTTTGCGTCCCTTGGCATACGGATCGCGCCGGTTGACCTGCTTGAGCTTGACATGTTCCTCGCGCCGGGTTCGCTACTTACGGTATCCGAGATGTAGCCTTTTGCGCCCACCTTGCCTAACGATGCCTTTCAACGGAAACAAAAAGGAGAATGAAGTATGTGTACGAGAAGATTGCTTGTGGCCGCATTGGGAACTGCGGTGTGCTGCGCTTCATCGGCCTTGGACAAGAAGCCGGTTGACGTGCCTGATCTGATGACGACGTTCGACGGGAAGAAGGTTGAGACGGTGGCCCAATGGGAGAAGATCAGGGCGCCGGAGCTCCTTGAGGAGTTTACCGCAGGGGAATATGGCCGAAGGCCGGTGGAGCGTCCTGCGATACTATCGTTCGAGAACGCGGAGCCGGATGTCGTGATGATGGATGGCAAGGCGTTGCGCAAGCGCATCCGAGTGACGTACAAGGGGCCGTATGGCGGAGGGTCTTTCGTGTTCACGGCGTTCATTCCGCGTCAAGACAAGCCGGCCCCGGCGTTTCTCCTGATATGCAACCGCAACCCAGGTGAGAATATCGATCCAACGCGCAATGCCAAGAGCGGATTCTGGCCGGCGGAGGAAATAGTCAATCGCGGATATGCGGCAATCGCATTCTGGAACGGCGATCTTGCGCCGGACAGGAATACCGGCAACACGAAGGGCGTCTTCGCGGCGTTCCGCGACGTGGAGAACCAGCAGGCGCCGAAGGACGGATGGGGCACACTCTCCGCCTGGGCATGGGGGGCAAGCCGGGTGATGGACTGGATCGAAACCGAGCCGCTGTTGAACGCAAGCCGCGTTGCCGTTGTCGGACACTCTCGCGGCGGCAAGACGGCGCTTGTGGCTGGCGTATACGACAAGCGGTTTGCCATGGCGTGTTCCAACGATTCGGGCTGTTCCGGGGCGAAGCTGAACCACATCGACCTCCCGAAGTCGGAGCATGTGGTCCAGATCATGCGTTCCTTCCCATATTGGTTTTGCCCCAACTACACGCAACGCGTGAATTCCGAGCTGGATTGGCGCGTCGATCAGCATGAATTCATCGCGCTCATGGCGCCACGGCTCGTGTGCATCGCCTCCGCCACGGAGGACATGTGGGCCGGACAGGAGGGCGAATACTTCAGCGGGGTACTCGCCTCCCCGGCTTGGGAACTGTATGGCAAGAGGGGTTTGGTATCGGATTCGTTCCCTCCTGCGGAAACTCCGCTTCAGGAAGGGTGCATCTCATACCACCTGAGGACCGGAAAGCACAACCTCACGCCCTACGATTGGTCTTGCTACATGGATTTTGCCGATCGCCACGGTTGGCGCAAATGATGCGCCGGAAATGGTATAATACCAACTCATGACATTGCCAGAGAGGACAACAGCGATACTTGACAGGTGCTTGGCCATACTTCACCCCTGTCTGCACGGCTTTACGGGAGATACGCCCGAAGCCAGCACGAATGCCATAAGGGCGGAGCTGGAGGACATCATATCCTGTCTGATGCCGGATGCCGACAGCAAGGCTGTGGTGGCCGATTTCATCGCAAAGATCCCCTCGATCAGGAATACGCTGGATTCTGACGTGCAGGCGGCATACGAAGGCGATCCGGCTGCAACAAGCCGAATGGAGGTTGTCGTCTCGTATCCGGGCCTGTACGCCGTGACGGTACACAGGCTTGCGCATGAGCTGTATCTGCAGAAGGTGCCGATCCTGCCGAGAGTGATGAGCGAGATCGCACACTCGAAGACGGGGATCGACATCCATCCTGGAGCGACGATAGGCGAAGGCTTCTTCATCGACCACGGCACTGGCGTCGTAATAGGCGAGACTACGGTCATCGGAAGGAACGTGAAACTCTATCAGGGGGTAACCCTTGGGGCCCTCAGTTTCCCGAAGGACAAGAAGACCGGTATCCTCATGAAGGGGCACAAGCGCCATCCCAATGTGGAAGACAATGTGGTGATTTATGCAGGGGCCACAATCCTTGGCGGCGACACGGTGATTGGCCACGATTCGGAAATCGGAGGCAACGTGTGGCTGATGGAATCAATCCCGCCGCACTCGCGGGTCTACAACAAGCCACCTGCGCCCGAAATCAGGGGGAAAAAGCGAAACAATGAAACTTGAGCTTGAACTTGACCGTCCACTTGTCGTGTTTGACATCGAGTCGACCGGCGTCAATCCGCGCCAGGATCGCATAATCGAGCTTGCCGCCGTGAAACTGCATCCCGATGGACGCGAGGAGACCAAAACCTGGCTGCTCAACCCTACGGTCAAGATCCCGCCCGAAACCACAGCGATACACGGCATTACCGACGATATCGTGAAGGATTGCCCGACGTTCAGCGAAAAGGCGGACGAGATATATTCGTTTTTCGAAGGGTGCGACCTTTCGGGATTCAACGCGGACAGGTTCGACATCCCGTGCCTTGAGGAGGAGTTTGCGCGCGTGGGACGGGACTTCGGCGCATCTCGCCGGCGGCACATCGACGTACAGCGCATCTACCACAGGATGGAGCCACGCGACCTGTCGGCGGCAGTGAGGTTCTACCTCGGTCGCGATCACGTGGGTGCCCACGGCGCAGAGGCCGACGCCAAGGCCACTGCCGAAGTCCTCAAGGCTCAGATGGTGAAGTATCCGGTGCTCCCAAAGACGTCCGGGGAGATGGACGAGTACCTTGTGCCGCATGACCCGATGAATGCTGATCGTCAGGGCATGATAAGGTGGATCGACGGCGCATGGTGCATAAACTTCGGCAAGAAGAAGGGCATGAAGCTCTCCAGTCTGCTGGCCAACGAACGCAACTACCTTAGGTGGATTGTCAATGGCGGATTCGACACAGAGGTGCGCCAGATAGTCGGCGAGTTCATGGAGCGCGGCGTCTTGCCGCCGCCGCCAATCGCGGCGAAAAAGTGAATGCGGACGCATTCGCACGCTTGAAAATGGAAACGGCTTTTTGATAAACTAACCACGAACATTTATACAGAAGAAAGGACTTGGCATGAACAGACGTGATTTCTTGAGACTATCCGCCGTGACATCGGCGGCCGCCGTTGCGGGCTGTGCGACTAAACAGGCGATTCCGCAGTGGACTGGCTCTGACAAGATCAAGGCATTTCTTCTCCACCTCGGACACAACATGTGGTGCGAGTGGCTTCCCGACGACCTGAACGCCACGGCAAAGCTCCATGACAGATACGTCCCCAACCTCAAGCTCCGCAACCGTGACGAATTGTGGAATCGCGCAACCCAGCGCATGGCGGAGCGGAAACTCAACATGCTCGTCATTGACATCGGCGAAGGTCTCGTGTACCCCAGCCATCCCGAACTCGCGATAGAGGGGAGTTGGTCTCCCGACAAGCTCCGGTCCGAGATCATCCGTTTGCGCGGAATGGGCATCGAGGCGATCCCCAAGCTGAATTTCTCGGCAACGCACGATGGTTGGCTCAAGCACTACCACCGCATGCTTACCCTGCCAAAGTACTATGAGGTCGTAAAGGATGTGATCCGCGACGTAGCGGAGGTGTTCGAGACGCCAAGGTTCTTCCACCTTGGATTTGACGAAGAGGCGACGAGCCATTCAGGAAACCGCAACTACTTCGTCATGCGCACGGGGGACATGTGGTGGCACGACTTCCTCTACGCGGTCAGATGCACGGAGGATTGCGGATGCCGTCCATGGGTGTGGAGCGACTATGGATGGGATCATCCCGACTATTTCAAGAGGTGTCCGAAGAGCGTGGTGCAGAGCAACTGGTACTACGACGAGTGCTATGGCGGATTCGATCTCGCGAAGAACAAGACCGCCGACCACAAGAGACTAAAGGAATTCTGGGACCTGGAGGCGGCGGGCTTTGACCAGATCCCTTGCGGTACGAACTGGGTCGGCTGGAAGCGCCGCAAGGAGAACGCCGGTGCCGACGACGTGATCGGCAAACTGGTCAAGCTCGGCCGCGAGGTGATTTCCGACAAGCATCTCCTTGGATTCATGATGGCTCCCTGGGCTTCGTGCGACAGCGAGGAAAATCTACAGAAAAACCTCAACGGCGTGGATCTGTTCGCAGATGCCCTCGAAGGCAAAATCGCTCAAAACAAGAGGCAGTAACCGATGTTCAACAATAAAGTCTACCACAAGATCGATGCGCTATCGGGAAGCGTGGCAACGCTTCGAGCCGAGGGCGTGACGTACAACGAGATCGCCGAGATTGAATCACGCGCTGGTGTGTCGCTCGCCCAGGTAATAAAGCTCGATGGGCCTAACGTTACGCTTCAGGTGTTCGCCGGAGCGCGTGGCGTGGATACTGCGGCGAAGGTGCGGTTCCTTGGCGAGACCATGAAGGTGCCGTTCTCGCACAAGCTGCTTGGACGCGCCTTCACTGGTGCCTGTGTGCCGAGGGATGGCGGGCCTGAGATCGATGACGACCCATCCCCCATCGGGCAGCCGTCCGTCAATCCTGCGAAGCGCATAATGCCGAACCAGATGGTGCGCACCAACATCCCGATGATCGACCTATTCAACTCGCTGGTCAAGTCGCAGAAGCTCCCGATCTTCGCGCGAGCAGGCGAACCATACAACGAACTGCTCGCCCGTATCGCCCTTCAGGCCAACTCCGACGTGATTGTAATCGGCGGCATGGGGCTTAAGTACGACGAATACCTGAAGTTCCGCAGCACACTCGACGAATCGGGCGCACTTGCGCGTACGGTCATGTTCGTCCACACGGCCGCAGATCCTACTGTCGAATGCATGCTGGTGCCGGATGTGTCGCTTGCGGTCGCGGAGAAGTTCGCCCTTGAGGGCAAGGATGTGCTGGTGCTGCTTACGGACATGACATCCTTTGCCGACGCCATGAAGGAGATCGCGATAACGATGGAGCAGATTCCATCCAACCGTGGCTATCCTGGCGACCTGTATTCGCAGCTTGCGGCGCGTTACGAAAAGGCGGTGGACTTCGATGGCGCAGGGTCAATCACCATACTTGCCGTAACGACGATGCCTGGCGATGATGTGACTCATCCCGTGCCGGACAATACCGGATACATAACGGAAGGGCAGTTCTACCTGCGGAACGGAAGGATCGAGCCGTTCGGTTCACTCAGCCGCCTCAAGCAGCAGGTGAACAAGGGAGTGGATCCTTCCGACCGGAAATTCCTTGCGGGCAAGGGCATCGAGAATGCGGATGCGTTGTCCGACAGGGATGCGATTCGGCTTGCGAACACGACGAGAGAGGATCACCGCACGATCATGGATGCCATGATCAAGCTCTACGCCTCGTACAAGGAAGCGGTCGAAAAGCAGTCCATGGGATTCAAGATGAGCAGCTGGGACCAGAAGCTCCTGAAATACGGGGACATGTTCGAGCGCAAAATGATGGATCTTTCCGTGAACATCGAGCTTGTGGACGCGCTTGACCTCGGATGGCGCATCCTTTCCGAATGCTTCGAAAAGGGCGAAGTGGGCATACCGTCCAAATTCACGGACAAGTATTGGCCCAAGAATTGAGGTGTTCAATGGGCAAAGCCATCATCCAGCTGCTGTTTTGCGTCTCGATTGCCTCGTCAGCACACTGTGCGGACAAGACCGCTAAAAAACAGAAGCCCGAACCGTTTGGCGACGAATTGCTCGTGCAGGTGAAGTCCTCGATTGACGGCACCATGCAGCCGTGCTGGTTCTGGGCCCCACCCAAGGCCAATGCCGAGCCGGTTCCGCTAATAGTCGGCCTCCACACGTGGAGCGCCGACTATAGGCAGAAGCCCACGTATGCGTCATCGCTGCGCTATGCGATGAACAAGGGATGGGCGATGGTCGGGCCGAACTTTCGCGGCCCGAACAAGACTCCGGCGGCTTGCGGCGGCAATCTGGCGGTACAGGATATCGTCGATGCGGTTAACTATGCCAAGGGGCGCGTCAAGATCGATCCAAGGCGCGTGTTCATAATCGGCGGTTCCGGCGGCGGGCACATGACGCTTCTCATGGCAGGGCGCCACCCGGAGATATGGGCTGGATGCGTGGCCTTCTGCCCGATAAGCGACATAGCGAGATGGCATGCCGATTCCCTCCTTGACCATCCTGGCAGGGGCAAGGGCTATGCGAAGATGCTTGAATCCGCATGCGGCGGCAAACCGGACGAAAAACCTGACGAGTATCGTCTCAGATCTCCGCTTACGTGGCTCGGAAACGCAAGGAAAGCAGGCGTCCCCGTATACATCGCCACAGGCATCCACGACGGCTGGACGGGATCCGTGCCCGTTGGCCACGCCATACGGGCGTACAATGCGCTTGCCGACGAAAAGGATCGCGTTTCCGAAGAGGACATCAAGGCGATAGAGGATACGCAGGCAGTGCCGTCGGCTCTTGCCTTCAATGACGGGTACGACCCTTTCTATTCGCAAAGGAATCGGATACACATGCGCCGCACGTCCGCCAATGTGCGCCTGACGATTTTCGAAGGCGGGCATGGCGGCAATTTCCAGGCGGGACTGGATTTCCTTTCGAGGCAAGAGAAAGGGCGACCAGCCGATTTCTCCCTGCCGCAAGGCGGACATGGGCGAGAAGAGGCCCTCGGCAAGTGAACAAAGGACATCGTCAACTTTTTAAGAAGATTGCGGGAAAGCCAAAATGAGCATGATCGAACAAAAGGGAATGTATCGTGAGTTCCCGCGCAGCGGAAAGCCGCATGCGCGAACGACCCATTACTGTCCGGGCTGTGGCCATGGCATCGTGAACAAGCTGATAGCGGAGGCTTGCGCCGAACTTGGGCTTCAGGACAACACCATTTTCGTCGATCCGGTAGGTTGCGGCGTGTTCACGTACTACTATTGGGATGCGGCCCATGTGTCTGCGGCGCACGGGCGTGCCTCCGCAGCAGCGACAGGCGTCTGCCGGGCTCGCCCGGAATCCGTTACGATCGCCTATCAAGGGGATGGCGATCTCGGGGCAATCGGCTTCAACAACGCATTCCAGGCGGCAAGCAGGGGCGAGCACTTCGGGTGCATATTCATAAACAATTCGCTGTATGGAATGACTGGCGGGCAGATGGCTCCAACGACGCTTGAGGGTGAAAAGACCACAACGACGCCTTTTGGACGGGATCCGTCGCTGACGGGACATCCTCTCCATGTCTGCGAGGTGTTCAACCAACTGCAGGCGCCAGTATACATCGCGCGAGTTTCGGTTGCCGACACCAGACGCATCATGCAGTGCAAGCAGGCGATACGTCGCGTGTTTGACATTCAGCGGAACCACAAGGGGTATGCGCTACTTGAGATACTTGCGCCATGCCCAACAAACTTCAGGATGTCTCCAGACGTTGCGGCCAAGTTCTGCATGAACGAGATGGAGCGGGAATTCCCCCTTGGAACGTTTCGTGACGTCGAGAAGGGCGTAAACGGCATCGAGCCGGTCAAACATCCCGAATCGCAATCGCTGGCCATTCATTCCGTTCCGCTGAAACGCTCCTGCGCCGAACTCTTTGATGAGGGCGATCATGTTCCAGAGGCGGTCGATTCGCCGAACGTGCCGGAACGGCGCTTCAAGTTCGCCGGCTATGGCGGGCAGGGAGTGCTGTCGCTTGGTCTTTGCATAGCGGAAGCGGCGCGCCTTGAGCGGCGGCACACTCTATGGTTCCCAAGTTATGGGCCAGAGCAGCGCGGCGGTAGCGCCAACTGCTCCGTGGTGATTTCTGGTACCGCAATCGGGGCGCCTACGGTGGAGCATCCGGATGTTCTCGTATGCATGAACCAGCCGGCATATGAACGCTTTGCGAACGACGTAAAAGAAGGCGGAGCCATCGTGGTGGACGAATCCGTGCCGTTAAATGTCGAGCCGCCCAAGGGCGTCACGCTCTATCGTTGGCCCGCCATAAAGATGGCCGAGGATTTTGGGGTGCCCAAGGCGGCAAATACGATGATGCTCGCGGCGCTCAAGAAATTCGGTCTAACAGGACTTTCTGCCGAAAACCTTGAGACGGCGCTTGTCGCGTCCTTCAAGAAGAAGCCTGAGCTTGGCGAAAAGAACCGCGAACTGCTCAGGAAGGCTGAGGGCCTGTCATAGCAGCCATTCGTTGCGCTATGGTTGCCTCGTAGCCACGGTCAGAAGGGGTGTAGTATTTCTTTGGGATCTTCAGGTAGCTCTGCTGCACCCAGGCATTCTGGAAATCGTGTGGGTATATGTAGTCTTTTGACTTGTCCTTGCCGATCGCTTTCACGTGCACGTTCTTGAGGTGTTCGGGGACTGGCTGCACCGCACCGGACTGAATGTCGGCCATTGCGCTATCCAATGCCACATAGGAACGGTTTGACTTTGGAGCGGTGGCAAGGTAGGTAGTCGCCTGTGCCAGCGAAATGCGGGCTTCCGGCATGCCGATGAACTCCACCGCCTGCAATGCGTTTACCGCGATTGTCAGGCCTCGCGGATCGGCGTTGCCTATATCCTCCGAAGCGAGGATCACAAGGCGCCGGGCTATGAAGCGAGGATCCTCACCGGCCACAAGCATCTTCGCGAGCCAGTATATGGCGGCATCAGGATCGGAGCCACGCACCGACTTTATGAACGCAGAAATGGTGTCGTAGTGGCCATCCTCCTTCTTGTCGTACTGGACAAGCCTTTTCTGGATGCATTCCTCGATTACCTCCAACGTGAGGTGTATCATGCCGTCATCGGATGCCGGGGTTGAGCGGAATGCGATCTCAAGGGCCGTAAGCGCATGGCGGGCATCTCCGTCGCACATTTCGGCGAGGAAACGCTTGGCGTCCGGATCGAACACGGAAGGGCTGTCGCCATACCCGCGATCCTTGTCGGAGCATGCCCTGTCGAGAAGGGTGATCACGTCCTTCGGACCAAGTGGCTTCAGCTCGAACACGAGTGATCTGGACGTGAGAGGGGTGTTTACAAACATCGACGGATTATGTGTCGTCGCGCCGATTAGCACCACAGAGCCATCCTCCACATACGGAAGGAGCACATCCTGCTGCGCCTTGTTGAATCTGTGGATCTCATCGACGAACAGTATCGTGCCAGGCCCACCAAGTTCCGTACGGGCCCTGTCGCAAACCTTGCGGATCTCCGCAACATTCGATATCACGCCGGAACACCTTACGAAATTCCGCCTTGTCGTCTTTGCTATCACCTCGGCGAGCGTAGTCTTGCCGCATCCGGGCGGACCGAAAAGGATTATGTTTGTGATTCGGTCGGCCTCGATGACCCGCCTGAGCAGTTTTCCCTTGCCCAATATGTGATCCTGCCCGACAACCTCATCGATCGTACGAGGGCGCATACGCGCCGCCAAAGGCTGTGTTTCACCATATTCCATGCCCCGAATTATACCACAAAAAGTTTTCCCCCAATTTATTGAGTTGTGATACAATATGGGCGTTTGAAAAAAGCGGAGATGACATATATGAGAAAAACTCTCTTCGGTCTCGCGGCGGTTGCGGCGCTAAGTATATTTGCGGCAGATGTCAACCGAAAGCGCGATGTAATTTTCTATCATTACGACATGGTTCCTGTCATGTGGCCGAAGTCGCTCCCGTACACCACGGAAGGCCTCGTAAAGGGTTTCGACCAGCCAAAGCGCCTTATGGACGGCCTTACCGCAAAGGCAATGGATGCGGCCGTACAGCCCGATACGTTTGTGTATGTCCCCATGGGGAACTTCGCCAACCTTTCCGTTCATGTTCCGTCAAACGAGCCTCAGATGACGCAGCCATCCGGATCATCTTGGCTTTCAGGCGTCAGGAATGCATTGCCAGACATCAAGAAGGAGGGGAAGGCAAGCGACCCGATATCGGCGATGAGCGATTT
>CAVJWR010000086.1:0-3493 GCA_963653155.1 Limosilactobacillus gorillae | reverse complement strand
GATACAATCCGCTCAAGCCGCCACCGCCATATCTGGTCGATAACTACATGTTCAACAGCTTCAAGGCAAAGCATCTCGATTGGCTCATGGGTTCGCAGAAGGATACTCCGCCGCTCAAGGGGCTGAAGGATAACTTCCCGCCGTATGCCAACAGCTGGTGCCTTGTCGACTACAACCAGTCGGAGGTGCGGGCAAAGTTTGCCGCCATAGCCATGGAAATCATCAAGGGTTACGATATCGATGGCCTGATGGTTGACTTCTGCCGCTTCCCCTGCCTCTTCCGTAGCGTTGCATGGGGTGGCGTCGCGAGCGCATCGCAGCGTCAGCTCATCACGGAAATGATGGCGCAGATATCTGCGGCGGCAAAGGCGAAGGGGGTGTTGCTGGCCATTCGCATCCCCGATTCCCCGCAGGCCTGCAAGGATGCCGGCATGGATGTTCAAGTTTGGTTTGAGCAGAAGCTCGTCGATCTGCTTTTCTTTGGCGGCAACGAGATGAACCGCTGGAGCGAGTCCGGCGAATTCGCCAAGAAGTGCGGAGTGCCTTTCTATGCGACCATGGAGAACTCCCGCATCTACTCGTACAATGACGAGGGAGGCCGTGAGGACGACCAGAGAATGCCGAGGCAGGTGCCGGAAGTCTACCGGGCTCGCGTCACGGAAGCGCGCCTTGCGGGCGCGAAGGGGATAATGTACACATCCGGGCGCACAGAATGGTGGGATAGCTGGTGGAACTATACAGACCCACGCCTCTTCCAGCCTGAGCAGGAAAAAATTCGCCTTGAGAACAAGCGGTACTTCGTGAACTACAGGCTGCGTACCACTCGTTTCGTAAAGGACATGATCAGGTACGCGCCGCTACAGCGGCAGGTTCTGACTACGTCCGGCCCAAGCGAAATCAAGGGTACGGCCAAATACGAGATCTACGTCTGGGACGACATGGATAAGCTCAAGGCTAAGCCCCCGAAGTGCTATCTCACCACGATCATGGAGATACCAAGCGGGTGGAACGTGGATGTAAACTTGAACAACAAGCCCCTGAAGGTCATAAAGAAACGCGCCGGATCGCAGATCTACGCAATACCCGCCGGTACGGTGCTGTATGGCAAGAACGACATTCTCCTGTCCGTCAAGGGAAGCAACAAGCGCGGTCTCGTGCCACGTATCGGAAACATCGGAATCGATGTCGTCTTCAACGGGGAGCTTGAAGCCCTCAAGAAGGCAGGGAACGTCCCAGGGGCATTGACCACGGCAGGCGGCGGCAATGGAGGCGATGCCTCGAATGCCAAGGCTGCACCCAAGAAATCCGTGAAGAAGGGAGGTCGCAAGTGAGCGACAACAAACCAGAGCTTGATCAGGAAGTGGCCGAGGAACTCCAGCTTGAGGAATCCCGGATTGATGAGATTGAGAAGCAGTTCGAGAATCCCACGTTCTTCTCCCGAATAAAGATGCTTCTCCGTGGACTCAAGGCACCAACAGGTTCCCGCGAGTACAAGGAGGCGCTTATCGAGATGCAGCGTCTTCTCGCACCAGTCGGAGCGATTGTCATACCGGCAATCTTCATTGCGATTCTGTTCGTCTGCTCGGTGCCGAACAAGTCCAACAGGGATCTGACTGACATCAATGTCGCAAAGGCAGAGGACGATGTAAGCCTTGACGAGCCTCCACCAGAGATGGAGGACATGCAGGAGCAGAGTACCGACCAGTCGATCGAGACCGAGGTGATGAACGAGATCGCCAACCCGTCGCTGAACAATCTCGCGACTCCAACCGATGTCGTTGCGCCATCCACGGATACGTCCGCGCCTACGGTCGATGCGCCCAACGCAGTAATGGATATCGTCGCACCGGTCAAGATGCGCACTACGCTTCAGGCATCACGTTCCGCCGGTGCCCGTGCCAAGGCTTTGGCCAAGTTTGGCGGCGATGCGGAGACGGAACGTTGCGTGATGCGGGCATTGCGCTGGCTTAAGACCCAGCAAAGGCCGGATGGCAGTTGGGCAGGGCACAGCGGTTCGCTGAACATGACTGGCTTTGTGGTTCTCACGTACCTTTCACGCGGCATCAAGCCAGGCGGCGATCCTGAGTTTGGAGACACGGTGCGGAAGGGCGTTGAATACCTCATGAGAAACCGCAACAAGGATGCGATCGCCCTGGCTGCGCTCGCGGAGGCCTATGGACTTTCCCGTAACCCCAACATCCGGGAAATCGTGGAGCAGGCACTCAATGACCTTGCCGACAAGATGAAGGGGACTATTTGGGGACCATGGAAGGATGGATCAAAGAATGTCGAGCCAAAGGATCTCACAAAGCTTACGTTCTACGTGATGGCCCTGCGTTCGGCGCAACTCTCGAAGTTCCGGATTCCGAACCTTCAGTACGGTCTTGACAAGCTCAGGGAGGGCTTCCTGCATCAGGCGAACAAGAAGCTCGGCGGCTTTTCGAGCGCGTACTACGGACCGCCGCCAGCAAACTATCCGCGAATCATGATGTGGCACTACATGCTTGGCGTAGTCGGCATGCAGTATGTCGGGGCGGGCGACAACCCCGTGATAGACAAGACTCTCGGCATCCTCATGGATGAATGGGAACCGCCGACGGTATCGACAACGGATATCTCGTGCTGTCCTGTCCGCGCAAACTACTGGGCCACGATGGTCTTCTTCAACTACTATGAGGGCGACAAGCGTTGGTTCGAGTGGAATGCCCGGATGAAGGCCGTGTACAAGCGCGGCCAGCACAAGATTGCGGGCAAGTATCTTGACCATACCGGAATGCCTCAGGAATTGGGCTATTGGGAATGCGAGGATATGCACATCGGATCTCAGCCGATTGCTCCTACGTGCTACATTGCGCTTCAGCTGATGGTCTATTATCGCTATCTGCCTACAGGACAGAAGAACGCCTGGAAAGTCACCGATGAAAAGGAAGAGACCGATGTCTCAAGCGCGGCTAAAGACGATGTCGATGTCTCTATCGACATCTGATAAAGTGCGCGAACTCTCCGTAAAACGCATAGCGCATAATGGGGGTTATGTAAACTATGGACAATACGCTAAGCATAGTGCCTTCTGAGGGTTCTAACGATTTCCCTGTACTCAAGGCTTTTCAGGAATACATAGATGCGGAACAGGCCAAGGCCCGTAAACGGATGCTTGGGTTGAGCGTGTTCTTCATAATTCTGCTTGTTGTCGTCGTCGTTACGTTTGTGCTGATTCTCACGACCGTAGTCAACAGGAATCAGGCCTTGTCCGACAGGCTGCTTGATTACGCATTGAACGAGCGCCACCGGGAGATGGCCGTTCCGCAACAGACGGTCATCCAGCCGCAGGTCTCGTCGGCATCGGTGCAGGACATGATCAAGCCCATAATCGAGCGCCTTGAACGGGAACAGGCATCGATGAAGACCGCATACGAACAACAGCAGAAAGAGGCAAAAGCAATTGCCGATGCCCGGGACAGGGAGCGTATTGCGGAACTTGAAAAGGCCCGGA
>CAVJWR010000085.1:8075-14270 GCA_963653155.1 Limosilactobacillus gorillae | reverse complement strand
CGTCCAGACGAAGCGCACGGCGCAACTGCGTCGGCGAAAGCGTACCCGTCTCGCCGTCCAGTCCATCGCAGAACGGCATTCCGCCCAGTTCCGCGATGACGCCACCGGCCTTCGCGAACGCCACCAACGCCTCGCCATCCCTAATCGGGTAAGTCTGGCTACGTGGTGAGACGACGACCATATCGGGGACTGTATCCGCCAACGTCCGGGCAAACGCAGCGTATCCACAGCCCCAGACCTCGGATGACGGCGGAAGTTCGCGTCGGACAAGATTCAGCAGCGCCTCGCCTCCGAACGGTGTCTCAAAAGCCGGATCGACGACGAGCGTCCGCCAAGCCTTTCTATCTGGCGCAATCGCACGTAGCCCTGCCTTGAGAATCCCCGGTGCGGCAAACTTCGGTACCCACGGCGCCGGATAGCCGATTTCCGTAATCCAGATTTCCTTGTCCGCATCGCCGGCGCGCGTCATAATCCCCTTCAGATTGTCCAGCCAGACGTCCAGATCCGCTTCCGGACAAGGCCGCGCCTGGCTCTCGTAGTAGGGATGGACGTTCATGATGTCGAACCACTTGGCCGCACCGAGCCGATAGAGATTTTCGCAAAACGCGAGTCCCTTTCGGCGCGTCAGGCTGCCAAGCGCAACACGAATCGACGGATCGACATCCTTCAGCGTCTCGTAAGTCGCCCGGAGTAGGGTCAGGTAGTCCGCCGCACTCGGCTCTGCTCCCCAAAACTCCTTTGTACACGGCTCGTTCCAAACCTCGTAGACCGGGATGCGTCCACGATAGTGCGTCGCCACAGCCCGCACGAAGCCCTTCCATTCCTCCAGATGTTCCCAAACGCGGCGACACCGGGGCGGCGGCGAGCCGAGGATCGCAACAACCTGAACTCCGTTCGATTCCGTAGCCGCCAAGATGTTGTCGTAACGGTCGAAGGTGAAAACGCCCGGCGTACGCTCAAGCACCCGCCAGTCGAAGTCCATCCGCATCCATTTCGCCCCGACACTGCCGAACTTGGCGCACAGGGCATCGCGTGCGCCGTAGCCCGTACGCGTCAGGTGCGACGTCGTCCCATAGGGATTGTGTTCGGCAGACGCGGCGGCAGTCGCACAAAGAAGCGCCATTGCCCCCACGAAGACGGCTATTCGCTCACTGGAAAGAAACACGAGAGACCTCCATTCCATCATTTGAGCATGATGAGGAAACCGCGATTTTCACACAGATAAAGGCACTTGCGGTCGGACGAAAGCGAAATCCGCCACTTTCCGGAGGCATCCGTACCATCTTCGTTCAGGATCGCGTACGGCGGAATGGCCGTCAGCGGCACGTCAAAACGCGCAAGCATCCGCCGCCGCCCAAACGATGTCGCGTCAATGGCATCCGCTGCAGTCACCCGAATATCTCCGCCGTTCCATTCGGGTGCCTGCAGCAGTGGCTGTCCGTCTGTGCAGCCTACGACACCCCGCGCGGAAAACTCAAGCACGCTCGCGGACGGCAGACCCGCCGAATGGGTGAAGGTCAACGTGCCGCCCTCAAGACGCGTCGCGCCACCATATGTGTTTGCTCCTGTCACCGTAAGCGTACCGGCCCCGCGCTTGACGAGTCCGCCGTGACTAAATCCGTCCGCGTCATAGTCTGTCGTCTCGACCGAACACGTCCAGGTGGACGCACCGTCCGGGCTCTGCACCGTTGCGGTCGGCTCCGCCTCGTAGCCGAAGCCGGGCGATGTGACGAGCAGACCGCGTGCCACGCGGTTCGTGTTGTCGAAGTCCATCAGCGCGTCAGCGCCAGCCCCGCCGCACGACGAGACGATCCTGCAACGCGTGGGTCCCAACAGCACCTTCGCCACACGCGCCTCGTCCGGGAGGATGATCGACCGAATGCCATGTCCGTACGGACGCTCCAGCGGCATCCGCCAAACGACGTCCTTGCCGTCCGTGTCGATGACAAGCCCCTGCTCGTAGACCGTCGCACGCGTCGGCAGTCGGCAAGGATCGCCGACCGTCCCGGCGGCATCGGTGAAAAAGTCCCCTGCCTGGGCAGTCACCAGTACGCCGCCGTTGAAGTTGAGGTAAGTCTTAGTGCCTTGCGCCGCCAAGTCTTTGATCGTTTCCCAGGCGGGCGCATCCCGATTGGGAATCTGCTCTACGGAAATGTACTTCACCTTGAGCGTGCCACCGTGCCCCACGTTTACGAGCGCCGTCACGCACGCGGCTGCGTTGGTACTCGGCACAGAGCGGATGTAGCTTTCCGACATGTCGACTTCCACCTCAGAGCCATCGACCGTGAAGATCGCCGTCGAGGACATCGAGTTAGGACGGTAGGAGCTGAAGTTCAGGGCCGCATAATTCCGCCAGACCGCCTTTCCGCCAAGAACTGCGTAATGGCCGTAGGAAGACGCCCCGCTGAACCCGATGCGTAGCGGCACTCCGCCCTTCTGCCATCCCTGATGCGCAAGGCCGCCGCGCTGAACCATGAACCCTGACGAATATGCGCCGAGATAACACCAATAGTCTTGCGTGAAAAGGCCATCATCTATGCCGAGGTAGCCGTAACTTTTGCTGCTGTAGCCGATGTATACGACGCCGTTCCCCTGTCGTCCGTCCAGCAGGTGCAGACGCCCACCGAACTGGTAGCAGGCACCGAAGCCCCGCAGACCCAGAGCGACGTCGTTGGACACGACGGCATCGCCGGAAACCGTCAGGAGGCCATACTTGCCGGTCTCGCCGATGCGGTAGGCCGTCCGCTGCAGACGGTCGGCGGGCGTAGGAATTTCGACAAGGCTCGCACGGTCGCGGAGGGCGAGCGTCGAGGGTTCGGCCACGGTGCCGCCCGTGACGTTCAGGTGCACGTCGTCCGTCACCAATGTCGTGCCGTTCGCGTTCTGCGTCAGTCCGCCTAACGTGTTCGTGGAAGATCCGGTGAAGGCCAGATGCCCGCGAATGTCGTGGCCCAGCACGCCAACGCCCGAGACCTCGGCGTTGAACACGTAGCCCGCCGTCGGACAGTCGTTATTGTACTGGAGAAGGTCAAGCCTCGTCGCGCCAACCGAGACCGGGCCATCCCAGTTCGAGTATTTCAGCGGCTCATCCTCCGGCGCGTTCGCGTAAGTCATCAGCGACGGCGTGCCCTCGGTGACGAGACGGCACGGTACGCCTCCCTTGGCGACACCCATGATGCGAACCCTTGAGTTCCTGTCGCCCTTCACCGTGATCGTCAGGTTGGATACCGTTCCATTCGACCCGTCCGCGTCCACCAGCCGGACGGGGACGCTATCGTTCCCCTCGAAGTTGATGAGACCGCTTTCGACGACGATCGCCCCCGGATTGCGGACTGCCACCGTCCCGCGCAAGTCGAACGCAACCCAGTCCTGGCCCCAACCCGTCTCGACATGCCGGTCGCTCCGCAGGGTCAGCGTGTGATTGCCCATGTCAAGCGTGCCGCTGGTAAGCCCCCAGCGCGAACCAGTGCCGATTGTGGCGTCGGCCTCCAGCGTAATCGTCTTGAAGTAATCGACTGCCGTCCCCACCGCGACGCACGGACGCAACAGCGCACCCGCACCGTCCGGGCCCGAACCCGCGATACGGAAATGCGTCTTGTTCAGGGTGCCATCCTTCTCCGTCTCCGTGAACATCATCGCGCCGCCCGCTTTTACGACAATCTCCGAGGCATTTCGGAAAGCGCGCGACCACCCCATCAGATAGCCGCCATCCGTCTCGACCGTGACCGTCCCAGTGAAAGAGGCGTTGTCGTAGCTTCCCAGCGATACGGAACCCGTCCCCTTCTTGACGATGGCGGTCACGTCGCTTGTGAGCGGGCGGTCGTAGAGATAAGGGGTCCCTTCGGGATAGGCCGAGGCGTCCACATCAAACGTCAGCACCCCGTCCGTCAGCACGGCTTCGCCGACGGCCAGCGCCGGACGCGCAAGCCCCAAAGACATGCCGATAGCCGCCACTACGCCAAAACACCTGATCTTCACCATTTGAACGTTCCTCTTTGTTTTATGTCTCGGCCTGAAGCGTCAACGAAAAAGACACCCTGCCAATGAACGTATTATCGCAAAAGGTATCGTCAAAATGGAAACAATTCAAACAGGAATTTTGCAACAAGTCAAACACAGGCCTGTCGTGTCCACATGCGCAGGGTCTGGCCCGTCTCGCGCTTGAACACGCGCCGCAGGTCGCCGAGCGATGAGTAGCCACATCTTTCGGCGATCACCTCCGGGGCAATTTCCTCCTTCAGCAGTTCCTTCACGCGGCATAGGCGTACGGCATGGATCTCGTCGAGAATGGTGTGCCCCAGCGCGGCGCGGAAATTCATGTCCGCCAGCGTACGCGAGATGCCCATCTCCCGGACAACATCGCGCGGGCTGATCCTCTCGCAGGCATGGAGCCGGATCCATTCGCACGCTTTCGTGACGCGGCGGTCCCGTCCCATGACGATACGCGACGACGCACGACGCACGAGTCCGGCGGCCTCGTAGGTTCGCGACGAGACGGCCTTGCCATCCAAAGCATCCGCCAGCAACTCGCCAGCGATCTCTCCAGCCCGTGCGAAGTTGCGCTGGACGCTCGAAATCGTCGGACGGTTGCTTTCGCACAGGTAGGCCAGGTCGTCGACACCAACGACCGATATCTCGTCGGGAACGGCAATCGAATGGCGCGCGCACGCAAGCAAGACGCCATTGGCGATCTGATCGTTCGCGGCGAAGACGCCGCATGGCTTCGGCAACGACTTGATCCATGGCGACAGGACTTCCAACAGCTGATCCGTGCCGTGTATCTTCTGCGGATACCTGAACGTGACAACGCGTTTCCCGTTCAGGCGCATGCAGTCCGAAAAGGCCTCGCCGCGCTCGCGGCTCCACGGCGTGTCCGTGAGCCAGGGGACATATGCGAACTGGTCGGCACCCGACATCAGCAGTTCGCGCACCGCCAGTCGGACAATGGACTTCGCGTCGCTGTAGACGCATATCCTGTCCTCGTGCCCCATCGTCGGATGCTGATCCAGGAAGACTGTCGGGATTCCATGAAAGTCCACCTCGCAAAGGAGATCTGGCGCCAGGCTACACTCCACAAGGCAGCCGTCAGGATGCCACAACTTCAGCATCTTGTCGATGTCCGGCCTGATAGGCGAGCCGTTCTGGCAATGGCCGCCGTTTCGGCGGTTGGACATATACTCGACCATCTGTAAATGCCAGTCACGAGTCCGCGCATACCGCAGAATGCCCCGAAACATCTGCGTGGAGAAATCACCCCCCGAAAGCAAGACAAGGATCGTCTTCATTTCTATGCGCTCTTTCCTGCGCCGGAAACCTCTCTGTGGTCATAGAACACTTTCCACAGGAAAAGGCCCCGGCCTGTGGCCGTAGGGACTCGTGCCGTGCGCGGGTGATGCCCGTCAAGTATCTCGGTCACGGCTGATGGCGGCTCGTCTCCAAGGCCAACGCGCACGAGGAAGCCTACCATGCTCCGCACCTGCTTATACAGGAATCCGTCCCCTCGCACGATGAACGTGATCCGAGGGCCCGCCCTCTTAACGTCAAAGGAGAATATCGTACGCACAGTGGTCTCCATCACACGGTGCGGGTTGGCGGCAAATGGCGCGAAATCGTGCTTGCCCACAAAGCGCCGTGCGGCATCACGCATCGCATCCACATCGAGGCTTTTGTGCATGAACGCCCAATACGGGGCAAGGCACGGCGGCAGGATATCGGCATTGTAGAGGAAATAGCGGTATTCCTTTCCGGCTGCATCCTTGCGGGCATCAAAATCCCGTGCGGCGAAAGAGGCCTTCAATATGCGAATATCCTCAGGCAAACGCGAATTCATGGCCCTTGGAAGATTCTGCGGCGGGATCGGCTTCGTGAGATCGAAATGTGCAACGAACCCCTTTGCGTGCACTCCGGCATCCGTGCGCGACGAACCAAACACGCGCACAGGGGCCCTATTCAGGTACTCAAGCACCTCCTCCAGCCTCTGCTGCACGGAAATCCCGTTAGACTGCAACTGATAGCCGGAGTAGTGCGTTCCGTCATATGCGATCGTTATCCTGTAGCGCCGAGGCTTAGTTCCGGCACCAACCATGTTTCGAGTCTCATCCACGGTCATGCCGCCTCCTGCATTACCATGAGCGCCAGATAGACGATGAATGCGAATACCCACATCACGCCCTTTACGCGCGATATCTCTCCCGA
>CAVJWR010000085.1:1471-7884 GCA_963653155.1 Limosilactobacillus gorillae | reverse complement strand
AGAGGTTTGACCCGACAATGTTCCCGACCACGAACTCGCTTTCGCCCTTCCTCGCCGATGCGATTGCCGAAGCCAACTCGGGCAGGGATGTTCCGGCCGCCACCACCGTAAGCCCTATCATGAGATCGCTCACATGAAGGACATCACGCGCGAAATCCACGCATCCCCATACCATGAGGTGCGAAGACAAGACCAATACCGACAGTCCTGCCACCAGCCAGAAAAGCTCGCGCCATATTGAATGCCGTTCTGACGCCGTCTGTCCATCGCCGCAGGAATCGAAGCGTTCCATTCCAGAGCGTTGGTCATACCAGCAGTAGAGAGGCATGATGACGGCAAATGCCAGAAGAAGACAAAGGCCGCCGCTTCGGCTGAACTCGCCGTCACGCAGGAGGAACCAGGATAGGATCGCGACAAGCAGGAGAATCGGCACTGCCACAAAACTGACCGATGATTTCACCCTTATCGGCCATATGATGGACGTCACGCCCAGGATGACGCCTATGTTGAACGTTGCGCTGCCATACGCATTGCCGAGCGATATGTTTGAATGTCCGCCAATGCCTGCGACCAGTGACACCAGCAGCTCTGGAGCGCTCGTGCCAAAGCCTATTATCACCATGCCTACGATCAGCGGGGATATCCCGAAGCGACGTGCTATGGCTCCGGCCGAGTCCACGAACACATCGGCACTCTTCGCAAGCGCAAACAACCCTCCGATGACGAACACGAGCGAGAGCAAGACGGGTATGTCGGTGTCTACGCTCAACCCATGGTCTCCTGGAAAAACATGATCAGCAGATAGGCTACATACAGCGCGACCCAAATGCCGCCCTCGATGCGGGTGATCGTGCCTGAAGCCTTCACATTCCTGTAATTCACGCCGAACAGGGCAATCATTACGGAAAAGAGCGTCATGGCGGGCAAATCTCTCGAAAGTATGAATTCGCTAAAGCCACTGAACGGCGAAATCGTCCCGGCAACGCCAACGACGGCAAGCGCGTTGAAGAAGTTCGATCCTACGATGTTCCCGATAACGAATTCGTTTTCGCCCCGGCGGGCGGACGCTATCGAAGACGCCAGCTCCGGCAGCGACGTTCCGGCGGCCACTATCGTAAGCCCTATGAGCAGATTGCTCACACGAAGCACGTCCCTGGCAAAGTCCACACACCCCCACACCATGATGTGCGATGACGCCACAAGCACCACGAGCCCGGCGATCAGCCTTGCCCAGTCACGCAAACCCGTGCGTGGCTTTGGTTCCAACCGCTTTCCATCGTCTTCCGCATCGGCAGTCTTTGAGGTTTTCTGGTCGTACCAGCAGTATAGCGGGAGAAGAACCGCAAACGACACAAGCAGCCATACGCCGTTTGCGCGCTCGAACACGCCATCTCTTACGGCAAACCATGAAATGACGGACGTAAGCAGCAGAAGCGGCACCGCGAACCAGTTTACGGAAGGCTTTACCCTTATCGGCCAGATCAACGCCGTCACGCCAAGGATCACCCCGATGTTGAATACGTTGCTGCCGTAGGCGTTTCCAAGCGACAGGTCGGCATGACCGCTCACGCCTGCGATGGTTGAGACCACCAGTTCCGGGGCACTTGTCCCAAAGCCTATTATCACCATGCCGACAATCAGCGGAGAGAGTCCGAATCCTCGCGCTATGGCGGCGGCGGCATCCACAAACACATCCGCGCTCTTGGCAAGGGCGATGAGGCCCCCAAGTATAAACACTATCGACAATAGAAGCGGAATGTCCGAGTCGATGCTCATATCGTGTGCTCCAGAATGGCATGGTTGACCGTTGCGGTCAATCTGGGCATTTCCCTGTGCAAAACCAGCTTGAACGGCAGTTGCATGCCCAATGGACGAAGCATGCGCATCATGCGCTGGGAACGGATGCACACGGAGCCCGGCACCTTGCCGTACCTTATGATCGCGTCCAGAAGATGGGCAGCCAACGATTCCCAAAGCACCTGCAGCGATTCAAGTGTGCCGTTGCGGGGGAACTTCGGATCGACCGCCATCTTCTGCCAAAGTCGGCGTTCGCCCGTCTTTGCGTCAATCGCGGCGAAGAGGAACAGCGTGCGTGACTGCGTGTCATCCGTGCGGTACATCGGAATCTGAATGAAATCCACCTCCCATGTCCCATCTGTCTCCATGTCAAAGCGGGCCGCCTGTGTGCATTTCGCCCGATCAAGGCTGATCCGCTCCGTCCACGCAATGCCATCGAGCTTTGGTGGATGCAGTGGCGCGTCATGCCACTTGCCGTCCAGCCCCTCCTTGCGCGAGAATAGCGCCTGCTCTTTCATGTACATGGTTGGCAAGTCTGGATTCTCATCTATGCGCAGAAGCGTACCATAGCATTCATACACCGCAGGAGCGAGACGTGCCCGCGTCTCATCATCTGGACGGACTGGCACATAGCCTGGCCGGTAGTCGTATATCTCGGCAGACCCATCCTTCAGGCCTATGATCTCATAATGGTCGAAATCGATCAGGGAAAGCGCGAACGACAGGTCCCTGTTCTGCTGGAATATCAGGAAGTCCCTGTGTGCATTGAATCCGTTGAAAAGCAAAAGCCTCGCAAGGATGGGACCTGTAGGCGTTGGGTTTATCGCCGCTATCAGCGGCTTGTCGAAAAGTTCCGAAACGAATGCCCAGTTGTATTTGGACGCCTTCTTCCAGACGTTGAGGGCAACGATTGCCCTTGCGACTTCATCTATGTCGTTTCTGTCCACTCTTTCCTTTCGGCATCACTTGTGATTGAGTGTTTAATTATAGCATATCGACGAATGGTGCGGCGCGACCTGCCCTATGCACCGTCAAGCCGTCGGATCAACTTTCTGGAGAAGTTCGTCGATCACCTTTGCTACGCCATCCTCGTCGTTGGAAGCGGCGACAACATCGGCGGCGGCAAGCACGTCGGGATGTGCGTTGCTCATCGCCACGCCAATCCCGGCAGCCTCTATCATCGAAAGGTCGTTGAGTCCATCGCCAAAGGCCATGCAGTTCTCAAGGGACAGGCCAAGATGCTCCGCAAAACGCCTGAGCGAATTGCCCTTGTTTGCCGATGATATGTTGAATTCAAGATTGTTCCAAGTGGAGGACGTTATCTTCAGCTCTGGGAATAAGGCCGTCACTTCGTCCCGTATCGCTTCCGCAACCTGCTTTCCGTCCGCCGAATTCCGCGAGAACATCATGACCTTCTGCACATCCCCTTCCGGCGCAGTGTCGAGCAGATGGGCCTTAAGCTCCGACACCGGCTTTCTGAACTCGCGTATCATCTTGAGATAGTGGGCGTCTGTCGCGTAGTCGGCGGCTTTCATCTGCAAGTCCGCCGTCATCCACCCCCAATTCGAACGGTAGCAATCGTAGATCACGTCGTAGCGGTCGAGCAGGCGCATCAGATCTACTGCCATTGCGATGGGTATCTCTTCGCGGACAATGGCGGCATCCGTTTCTCGATCATACACCTGTGCGCCATTGACCGTGATCGCGTAGCGCACGAACGGCAAGTCCCGCACGGATTGCGGCATCATCCCGAAGAACCGTCCCGTAGTCGGGACAATGAGCATTCCCGATTTCGCCGCCCTTTCAAGCGCGACCCTGTTGGCGTCACTCAAGCGTTTCTGTGAATCAAGAAGCGTTCCGTCAAGGTCAAGCGCGACTATCCTTATCCGATTATGGCAATTCATGCTACAGTACCATTTCTCTCAACTGATGTGCCCTACGCCGTCAACGCCACTCAAGCCTTTCCAGCGGCCACCATGGGTTCGCGAATGCGTAGCGTCTCTATCGATTTCGCAACTTTCGTCTTCGCGTCGAACTCTATTACGGCACCCTCAAGGGTTGCCGGCCCTTCGGCAATCCCGAAACGCGACGGCATCCCAGTGAGGAACTTTCTGGTGACCGGCTTGAGGTCGCGGCCAATGGAAGAAACGTATGGCCCGCACATGCCAAGATCCGTAAGGTAGGCCGTACCGTTCTGAAGCACAATCGCGTCCGATGTCTGCACATGCGTATGGGTGCCTACCACGGCGGTTACGCGTCCATCAAGGTAGTGACCCAATGTCATCTTCTCGCTTGTGGCCTCTGCGTGGAAATCGACGAACACAGGCACGTCCTTGGGCATTTCGCGCAGGCAGGCGTCAGCCGTGCGAAACGGACAGTCCGCAGGGTTCATGAATATGCGGCCAAGCAGGTTCAGCACCGCAAACCGGCACATTGGCGTGGTGACAATGGTCCACCCCTTGCCTGGCTGGCCCTCTCCACCGTTTGCCGGACGCACGACATTGGGCAGCCTTTCAATCTCGGAAGCGAACTCCTTCTGTCCCCATGTATGGTCTCCAAGCGTGATCGCATCGACACCGCTGTCAAATATCTCATTGGCTAGGGCTGCGTTCAAGCCATTGCCGGCGGCGGCATTCTCCGCATTCGCGATTACGGCGGCAAGTCCCAATTCTCTGCGCAGTCTCTTGACATGCTCGGCAAGCATACGCCGTCCCGGAGACCCGTTTACGTCCCCCAACATCAAAATCTTCATTTTCTGCCTCCAAGAGCCATCTTTATGACCGTCTCCGTATCGGACACATGCGGATCCATCTCAAGCACGTCCGCAACCATCTTGCGGGCCACATCATCCGTAAAGCCGAGCGCCGTTAGGGCAAGCATCGCATCCCGGAGCACAGTGCGCTGTTCACCGCCTGATGCCACAGAGGAATTGGCAAGAGCCTCGATCGGATTCACCTTGTCCTTGAGTTCAACAACGATGCGCTCCGCCGTCTTTTTGCCGATTCCCTTGACAGTCGCTATTCGTTTTGAGTCGCCATTGGATATCGCAAGCTGAAGATCCCCTATCGTAAAGCCGGAAAGCACCGCGAGGGCCGTCTTGGGGCCTACGCCTGAGACTGCCGTAACCTTGGCGAACATGTCGCGCTCCTCAACCGTGGCAAAGGCAAACAGCATCTCATCATCCTCACGCACCACATGACGAGTGAACAGCTTCACCTCGCTACCGGTGGCGGGAAGCCTGTCGAAAGTTGAAAGCGGAATCATGGCCTCATAGCCGACACCGCAACATTCGACAATTACGCTTGCGGGATTCTTCTCCGCCAACAATCCATTCAGGTACGCAATCATTCATCCTCCGCATTTAGGTGTGAATTATACCAAACCGGGACAAACAATGGAACCATCCGAAGGGATGCCAGAAATCCAACTCAGTCACACTCCGCCGATTTTGACTGCGCTTTTCTGCGTGTCGGCGGAATCATTGTGCTTTAGGCGAAACAGGCAAGTGACCTTTGTGAACCGCCCTACCTCTGACTGTATGTCAAACTCATCGGATACGCGCTTGGAGTTCGATAGCCCCATGCCAGCGCCAAAGCCGAGCGAGCGTATCCAGTCGTTGGCCGTTGAAGTGCCGTCGCGGCAAGCCCATTCGATGTCAGGAATGCCCGGACCTCGATCCTTTGCCTTTATCGTAACCGTGTCGTCCGCAAGAATGAACGTGAGAATGCCGCCATGCGAATGGATGCATATGTTTATCTCAAGCTCGTATGCGGCCACCGCAACCCGCCTGGACACTGAACGGTCGATGTTGCGCTCCTTCAGCAACTTCTTTATCTCGTTCGCGGCCCGCCCCGCGTTTCCAAGATCATTGTGGACAACCGCGAACTCCCTGCGCAGGTAATTCTCACCGGGATGCCGCTCTGGGACATTCGCGCCCCGTGCGGCCTTGCGTTCAAGCTTCCGTATCTCAACGGACAGCTCATAGAGAAGAGCGCGCATCACGTCACGCTGGGAGATTATCCCCACAAGCTTGCGTGAAGAATCAAGCACGGGGAAACGCCCGTACGTGTAGTTGCCGAAATAGCGTAGCGCGTACGCGAGCGGCATTCCAGCCTCAAGCACCACAAGGTTCGTCGCCATGTGCTCGTCGCACGTGTCGCCGATCCAGCCGTTGTCGAGCGCATTTATGATGTCGTTTACGGAAACAATGCCGAAGAGGCGACCTTCCTCCGATACCGGCAAACCTGATATTCGGTTCTCGCGCATTATGCGCTGAGCTTCGCGCATCGTAGTGCCGCGTTCGACGGAGATAACCTTCCGCTTCATCACGTCACGCACCTTGAACCGCTGAAGCAGCTCCATTATTATCACGGAGCCGTCGCCACCGAGGCTGGAAGGATCAAGCGGAACGCGGGCGAAGATGTCGTCATCCTGCTGATGTTCGCCCGTGAGTATCGTAGGATTGTACGCACCTTCCATCTATCGGCCTCCGGCTACGTCACGTTAGGTGCGCTTCTCCATCTCAAGGGCGTCGTGAAGCCTCACGCAGGCATCGTATTTGGAAAGCGGGGACGACACCAGCGGAATGTGCAGGTCGTTCGCCACCTTTATCATCG
>CAVJWR010000085.1:0-1461 GCA_963653155.1 Limosilactobacillus gorillae | reverse complement strand
GTGCACCACCACGCCCATCGCGCCAACGATGTGCGCGGTGCGTATCGCCTGATCGCTCGCAAGCGAAGTCAGGATAAGCGCATCATCCGCGTCAAACAGCAGCACGTCGCTCATCAGATCGTTCGCCACAACGGCGCCAACGACACGCGGACTCGCCGCGTCGCCGGCGACAAGTTTCCCATCGAGCACCTTCACCACATCTGCAATCGTCATCGCATACCTCCATTGATGGCGACATTATACCAAAAATCCAGCTATGCGCCCCATCGCTTCGCCGCATTTTCCCTTATCCATGCGCGGGATACCTTCACCGCGTCGAGGTTCATGTCCACGAGTGGCGTGCAGTGGAAGATCACGCCGTCAATCGCCTTTTGGGAGAGAAGCCGCGACGTTGCCGCGAGCTGCCGCTCCATATCCGCGCCCGACATCGGCTTTTTGCCGCCGAAGTCGTACATGTACTGTCCGAGTAGAATCGGCTTTTCTTCGCCAACGAGCTCCTTCAGCTTCGCGACCTGGGTTTCGATCGTGCCGACATTCTTTCCGTGCCAAAACCAGAACGTGATCTCGTCGCAAAGGTCGAGGACATCCTTGAACTCTCCCTTCACGCCGTTCTGGTCTGAATAGAGGACAACGCCAAGTTTCATGTTACGTGCGGATGTCCCCTCTCGAACGCGTGCAATCTTCCGGACATCCGCGCCCTTGGAAGCGCCGCTCCAGAAATCGTCCATCACGAGGCTCGTGAGATTCGGCATCTTGTCGGCATACTCGAAACCGAGGCGCACCTTCTCGTCAAAGCTTTCGGCCGCACTGTCGGTAATGGAGAAGCCAACACGTTTCGTATTCCTGAACTGCTCCATGTACTCCGGCAGTTCCGCCTTCGCCGGTAGATTCAGCCACCGCACCACAAAGCATCCCGGAATGCCCATCTCCTTGCAGGCAGCAGCCATGTCGATGCGAGTGTCGTAAGGGAGGTTGTATTGCTCTCTACCCCCCTTCAACGACTTTAACGAATCGCGGTGATGTCCCCACATCCAGAGCCTGTCACCGATAGTGCCGCCATAGGGAACACGTTCGCATGATCCGCAAAATGGGCTACGGCAACCTTCCATAAACGCCATTGCCCCGGCAAAAGAAACCGATCCGGCCAAAAACTGTCTTCTATTCATGTCTCGTCCCTGTCTTTTCCGCGAGCTTGCCGCATTCGCTGCCTAATCCAGGCAATGTGGTTCTCGCAATGTAATCTAACAAAAGAATGCCGGAATTGTAGCAATTGCGCCAATGGATTAGAATGCAAAAATCAACTTTTTATTTGCTCTTTTCGACTACGCGTTCTGCGCCTCTGCACAAGCGCCCTTCACGCGTCAGGCGCCAGAGGAAGAGCGGGTTGCCGACGACATAGCGGCGGAACAGGCGCACAGGCTCCTGGTAGAGCCGGAACAGCCATTCGATGCCGAGCCGCCG
>CAVJWR010000084.1:1067-14468 GCA_963653155.1 Limosilactobacillus gorillae | reverse complement strand
CCACTGGAGGTACACGCGCGGCACGACCTTGATGTTGCGGTCTGCCAGCCCTTGCCATTCCCTGTCGCAATACGCCCTTATCTTCTCCACCCCATCCGATTCCGTCTCCTCAAGGTCGCTCCACTTGATGCAGTGCCGCACAAGGGTCACGTATTCAAGCGGCGGACGTGACTTCGCCGGATAGGCAAGTTCCTTGAGGTGCGGGACAAAACCTTTCATTGGATTGCGCAATGCGCCATTCAGGACAGGAGGCCGAACCGTCACCGACGACGGGTCTCTCGACCCTATCGCGGCAATGTCCTTTACGTTCCTCAACATTGCCTCAAGAAGCACAAGATCGAAGCGCGGATCCTGCGCACGGTTCGCCACCAGCGCCTCAGGGTGGAACTGCACGGCTGCTGCGGGATATGTATCGCACTCGATCGCCTCCACGAAGCCATCTGGCGCACGCGCCGAGACGCGCCATCCCGGAGCCAATCGCTTCACGCCCTGCCTATGGTGGCTGTTCACGGCGAGCACGTTCGTCCCCAGCACCGAGTAGAGACGCGAATCCAGCTCAACGATGATGTCATGCGCGGCAGGATTGACGTCATCGCGATCCCACGGCCCTACACTATGGTCGCATGGTACGCGTCCTTCGGGAATCTTGTATTCCTTAACCAGATTCTGGTATAGCGACCCGCCAAATGCGACATTCAGGACCTGAAGCCCGCGACATATGCCGAACAACGGTATGCCACGGCGTTTCGCCGCCCCGATGAGCGCAAGCTCGAATTCGTCACGTGCGCAAAACAGCTTGCCGCAGCGGCATTCCTCACCATAGCGGGCCGGATTGACGTTTCCGCCGCCAGTCAGCACCAGCACATCAATGCGCGAGACGATTTCCTCGATGCGGCTGGCGTCGCGAGTCATGCCGATCACGATCGGGATGTGCCCTGCTCGCTCAAAGCCGTCGATGTAATAGCCGAGCGCGGCATTTGGCGGACGATCCCATGGATCCGTAAGCCCTATCACGAGCGGCTTTGCGGATGGACTTGCATCTTCCTCAAAATGACTGTCAAGCCGTTCCGTGGCACGGTGATCGTCAAATGACGCAGGCAATGGGAGGGCGAGCGGCTTCACCGCGACATAGCCGGTCTCGCATGGCGGCTGTCCGGCGACGTGTAGGACAGTCTCCACGGGAGTCGCACCGAAGTCGCACACGAGCGATTCATTCGTATTGAGCCGACATGCTGAAGGTGAATCGAAATCAGCCGCTCCATTATGGTGGATGACTCTTTCCGGATGCGCCGAGAGCACATTCTTGACATCCTCAGGGGAAAGTGTGCGCTCCGCCTTGACGCAAAACGGATACGTCTTGCCGCTCCATTCACGACCAAGAAGCCGTGACGTGAGGAATGTCTGCCGCCGCGTATTGTGCGGGATATCCACCCAGTCCGCACTTTGGTAGGCAAGAGCGAAATCGAACGGCTTGCCTTTATCCCACCATCCTCTGGAAACGGCGTAGTCCACTATGTCCGCAGAGAAAAGGCAGTCACTCGTCGGCTTCGCAGGTATCTTGTGGATCGTATAGCTGTTTGGAATAACGCATATCGCATCGTCGGGACACCGCTGCGCCACCCAGTGCCGTCCGCTCACGACCTGCACCACCCAGCCTTCGTTCGCATCGGCTACCGTGTAGATGCGTCCGGATGGCACATAGCCCCACTTCTCGACAAGCTCTCCGATGATACGCACCGCCTCACGTGCGCTTGTCGCCCTCTCCCCAACGGCACGGCGAAGGTTGAAGTGGATTCCGCCATCGGTCAGACGCGACGGATCGCCCGTATCCTCTTTCGTCCGACCGGCGTTGTCCGATACGATCATTACGCCATGCTCGTTCAGGAATGAACCGGTGTTTGGAACGCTTTTGCCATCTCGCCTCAGTTCACTCCAAAAGAAGCCGAGTGTATGCCTTGCCTGAGGTATTGCCGCCAATCTCATTTCCGACGGCATTACGCTGCCGTCGGGCCAGTCTCGGGCCGGAACATAGCCGTACCGTATGGCGACCTTGCCGCCGTTGTCCTCGTTGTGCCCCAATATGACGCGCCCCATTGACGAGGCCTTCTTGCCGACAAGCACCGCAGTACAGGCATTTGCCGCCGAAACCGCGAGCGCCGTCGCGGCGCACACGATGAGATATGACGCTTTCATGAAATGTGTACCTTTCATCTGATGATGATCTTCAGGCCGTTTCTGCGTATCCTGATGCCCTTCCCGGAAACCTTGATGACAAGATCCCTTCGCACATCGCCATCAACCAATATTGTCCAGTTCGACGTATCTTCCAGCCCATCCACGTTTACGAATTGAAACGGAATGAACGTTTCCGATGACGTATCGCCAATGCCGGAGATTTCGAGCGTGCATCCGTCGGCAAACGACACGTTCTCAATTGCGCCTACGCCAATTGCCGCATCCACCAGAAATCGCTCTACGGTCGGACGCAGCCCTGTGAACCGGAGCGTGGCGCCGGCCGAGATGGAAACATGTGGCAAGGTTTCCCACGGAGATGTCTCGCGAGAGGCCGTCGTGCGCGTCAGCGCCCATCCCTTCCCGTCCGACAACCTACGCACCTGCGGATTGCCATCGTACCAAGGTTCGTCGGTGGAGGCCCAGTAGTAGTCGCCGCCTTCCGGCACCTTTATGTCGTCCCTGTCGCCAACGATCTCCCAATGGATGCCGTCCGTGCTACCCTCAAGGCGAGCCGCCGTCACCTGATAGGCTCGGCTCGCGGATGCCGCAGATGCCGACACCGTCATCACAAAATCCCATGACACGATCTCTGGCGTACCGTCCGGGAGGCGGAACACGGCAGCCGGCCACCATGTGGACTCATCGTCAAGTCTTGGCTGGGCCTTGAGCAAAACGCGGCAGATGTTGCCGTAGTTGCCTTCTGGATCCGGCTTTACGTTGTCGAAATAGCATGCGGCGCTGCTGGCCTTGTATGGCGATTCAACCATGTTCGTGCAACCGAACTGGCACGTGCCCGGATCTATCTCAAGTTCGCCCGGAGCATCCTTCAGCCCATAGCTCCTGCGCACCCCGTCCGCACTGGCAAGCGATATCTCGCCGATGGCGACCGTCCGGCAGTCCGGGTCGTTCAATGCCGGATAGCGGGCGCAAGTGGCGAACGTTTCCTTTACGATGAACCTGAACCATTTGTAGGCGCTGCCATTCGGCACGTTCTCCACGACCAATGTGCCGCCCTCGACGGAAACGCCGCCATGCAGCGACTGTCGTCCGCCAAGCCGCCAAGTGCCATCGCCGCGTTTTTCGATGGAGATCGGAGCGTCTTCGCTGTCAACCATGTCATAGATGTCGCCCGTGGAGCCTTCGCAAGCCTCAAGCGCAAGCGTCCTGTCCTCGGTCCCTTCGGTGCGCACCCCAAACCAACGCAGACGCTTCGCGTTTGTCACGCCAATCGCCGCATCGTTCTGCACGGCTATCAGGCGATTGGAGACAAGAGCGCTGGATGCACCTATGTACATGAAACGCGCTTCGGACCGTTTGGCGTCGTCTGCGGCATTTGCGGCGCCAAGCAGATAGGCGTAGTCCATGGCATTCAGCGATGCCGGCTCACCATACATGCGCTCATAGCAGGCCGTCGCATAGCCAAGGGCGCAACGCTCTCCGCGTCCGGCCACAGTGTCGAACTCAAGCGTCCCTTCCTCCACGGCAATCGTACCGCATGGAGCGTAGAACGTATTCCCGTAAGGCTTCTTCCCGTTATCGAGGAACCGCCATGTCCCGGATCCCCGTTTCGTTATGTAGATCGGGACTACGTAATCGCCAACCGTGTACTGCTCGACAACTCCGCTAAACACGCAGGGAGTGTCGCCATCGCCAGAAAGGCTGAACAGGTTTTGCCTGCCTGTGCTGCTGTACATGCAAAGCGTGCCGGAAAACGTCACGCCACCGTGCGGGCCGCCATCAAGGCACCCTGGCGAAGAGGTACAATAGAATCTCCTTGAAAACACATCCGCATCTGTGCCGACATAGCGGAATGTCCCGCCATCGTTCCCAATGGCGAGAGGCCCGGAGCCGAGCCCGGAAAGCGACGCGACATCAAGCGTTGCCATGCCTCCCACTTCCGTCTGCATCGAATGCGTATGCGTGGGCTGCGTAAGGGACACGGATTTCCCGTCGCCGCCGGAAATGTGTATGCGAAGCCGAATCGGGCCACCGAACGTCCCCGAAAACGACGTTCCGTCTGACATTGCCGCCACCAGATCGTATGCGACACCGGCTTCGGGCATTTCGTTGGTGACAAGTCCGCCGCCGGAAATGTTGCCGCATCTTGTCGCGAATCCCATGGTCTTCCCGGCCTTGGATCCGCCAGCCGTCACCAATGTCGCGCCGGACGCCACATTGACGTTGCCGATCGCCACTGAATATGTCCCGTCCACGCCATCCTTGAGCGGCAGGGACAGCACACCCTCTTCGACACGAATCATCGTCCCGAAGTAATCCTTGTATCTGGTTCCGTCAAGTTGGGTGCAGGACGCAAGGTCAAGACGCTTTGGCCCGAGTTTCGCGAATACCGCATTGCCGTCGCTTTTGCCCGTGACCGAGCAAGGCAGTCCATAAGCGTCATCCGGGCCATCCACAACCAGCGCGAACGTGTCGCCATACGGGATCTCGACCTTTGCGAGTGATTTCAGAAGCTCCCACGACGAGGGATCGCCAGAAATGGAGTTGGTGACGTGCGTATACCCCTTGCCCTGTACCCATTCCTGCAGCACAACCGTATCCCCGGCGGACGGGGCGACACCCTCCTCATAGTTCGAGCCGTCCGTCAGATCCACCGAACCGGCAAAGCCAGGCTTCAGCGTACGCGTTGCGGCCGGACAGGCAAGTGCGCAAACGGCCACAAGTGGCGCAACCGCAAATCGACCGATTGATAAAGACAATTTTATGCGTATCATGACAATGCTCCTATCCGTATCCGTGTTGGAGTATACCATACACGGTCCCGGCGAACCAATTTTGGCAATGCCATTTCAAGCAAGCATGAAGTGCCATTTCTGGAAATGGTATCCTGTGGGCCGTCCTCCTGCTATAATGTCGGCGTGAAAGCAAAAAAGACAATAACGGTCGCAATCTGCCTGCGGCTCGCCACAGCTTCCCACCGAAAGCGCTTCGCGGGGATATTCAGGGCTTGGGGCGCATCGCACAGATGGAACCCCCTGATCATACAGGACGAGCGTGAACTCGCGAAGCTGCTCGCGGCGCGTTCGCCCATTGATGCGCCAGACGGCATCATTTCGGGCGTACCGTATTCGGCTGCGACACAGGAGGCGATCATCAAATCGTCGATCCCTTTCGTAGGCATTGGCAACTTCGACGAAGCGTTGGCCATCCGCAACCATGCAATCGGATTCGTCCACAACGACAACCGGGGAATCGGCATCGCCGCCGCAGAGCATTTCCTCGCACACGGTGCATTTCGGTCGTTCGCATACGTACCGGACACCCTTGACAGGGAATGGAGCCGGATCAGAGGGGAGGCGTTTCGGTTGCGTCTTGAAGATGACGGGATGCAGTGCCTCACGTACATTGCGCCGACTGCCGAGACTGGCCATTCGGCACACCTTGGGGAATTTCTCTCTGGACTGCGGAAGCCCGCCGCCGTATTCGCCGCCTGGGACGGGCGCGGTGCGGACGTGATTGCGGCGGCAAGGATGGCCGGCTTGGCGATTCCCGACGACATTTCTGTACTCGGCGTGGATAACGACGAAATAATCTGCGAACACACAGAGCCCCCGCTTTCGAGCGTAATCACCGACGCAGAGGGAATGGGCGAAGCGGCCGCGCAAGAGTTGGCCAGGCTTATCAGCCACAATGGCGCAGCAAACCTTCGCGAAACCGTATGCCCCATTCTCGGCATCGCAGAACGAGAATCCACGAAGCCCCCGTCTCCAGCCAGCAAGCTCATAGACCGAGCGTTGTCATTCATCTCCAATGAAGCCAAGAACGGCATCACGCCGGATGACGTCGCACGGCACGTGAACGTATCGCGTCGGCTACTCGACCTGCGTTTCCGGCAATACGAGGGCCACACCGTTCGTGAGCGCATTGTCGAATCCCGGCTGGCAGAAGTCCGTCGACTGCTCACCGGCTCCAACGCCCCAATCCGGTCCATCTTCGAGTTGGCCGGATTCGGAAGCCCAACACACGGCTATAGGCTCTTCAAGCGGCAACACGGGATTACGCCAGAGGCGTGGCGCAACATCAACCGTCCCAATGGCGTTGACGATGGTGACGCGAAACCATCCGCCGGGTTCGTGCGCATCATGTCGCTCACCGACCGCGATGCGGACGACTTGCGCACATTGGCGGGCGAACTTGACGGGAATGCGACATTCGACCGCAAAGAGGTTGAAAAGGAACTCTCCAGCGAAAGGACAAGGCTGTATGCGATCCGCAAGCGGCGCAGGATCGTCGCCTGTGCCACAGCCGTGTCATTCGCGACGCCTACCGGACTTCACTGCCGGATCGAGGACGTTGTTGTAGGCCATGGCGAAAGAGGGAATGGACTTGGGCGGGAAATAATGGAGAACACGCTCCATGAACTCAAGAAAGAAGGCATCAGCTCCGTGGAGTTGACGTCCCGCCCTTCCAGAATTGCCGCGAATGCCCTGTATCGGTCACTTGGCTTCCGAATCCGAAATACAAACGTATACGAACTTTCGCTTTGATCAGGGCCTTTCCCCAGTTGCCTGTTGGATTTGGCCCATGGTTATGGTAAAATTACCTTCATTCGTTTGTAGAGCCATCATCCAATGAAAAGAATCGGTATCATAGGGGCCGGGAGATTCGGCCTTTCGCTCGCCGAAGCGCTGTCGGATACAGGCACCGAGGTGCTTCTGATCGACCGCAACAGCACTTTGGTGCAGAATGCGATGAAGAAGGTCACGTGGTCCGTACAGTGCGACGCGACGAACGCGAGCGCCCTTGAGGCCGCCGGGATCTCGGAATGCGACATGGTCGTCGTGGCGATAGGGTCCAACATAGAGGCTTCCATGCTCGTGACGGCAAACTGCAAGGAAATCGGCGTACAGACCGTCATATCGAAGGCGATAAGCGAGATACACGGGAAGATACTGGATAAGCTTGGCGCAGACCACATCGTATATCCCGATCAGGATAGCGCCCGTCGACTCGCCCGCAACATTACTGACCACAACGCCTACGACCTTCTGGAAATATCCAAGGGGCTGTCGCTCGCCGAGATAGATGTGCCGCAAGCCTGCGTAGGCAAGACGCTCGCGGAGGCGGATATCCGAAAGAAGAACGGGGTGACGGTGCTGTGCATACGCCGTCCGGACCCCAAAAGCGAGAAGAAGCCGCTCCAGATACTGATTCCGAACCCGAACGACAAGTTCGAGGAAAACGACAAGCTGATCGTCTTCGGGACTACCGCAGGCATTGACGCGATTTCCGGAAAGGGCTGACATTCGGGCAGATGAAAGACGGAAAGAGAGCAAGCTGGTCCGGATCACTGGCCTTCGTCCTTGCGGCGGCGGCCTCGGCTGTAGGGCTTGGGAATCTCTGGAGGTTCCCGTATCTGGCCGCGAAATACGGCGGCGGCGTGTTCATCGCCATATACCTTGCGCTTTCGCTGACGCTCGGCGTCACTCTGCTGATCACCGAGATCGCGCTAGGAAGGTACGCGAGGCAGAGCCAGCTCACCGCATTCAGGTCGCTCGGCCATCCAAGGTGGAACTTCCTCGGCGTGATGGCCACCATCGTTCCGCTTTTCATCCTGCCGTACTACAACGTGATCGGCGGATGGGTGGTGAAGTATTTCGTTGCATACGTCAAGCTTGTCGCCGGGGTAGATGACGGCCTCGGGGCGCCAAGGGCATTCTTTGACACGTTCGTTTCCGCTCCTTGGGAACCATTTGTGTACATGGCGGTCTTCACGGTCGCATCATCCGCAATCATCCTGATCGGGGTCAAGAACGGCATAGAGAAAGCCAACCTCGTGATGATGCCCATGCTTCTACTGATGGCCGTCGGACTCGCCGCGTACGTCGTCACGCTTCCGGGCGCAGGGGCCGGGATAAGATACTATCTGGTGCCCGACTTCTCCTCGTGCGACAACATCGGCAAGGTAGTCCTCGGCGCAATGGGGCAGATGTTCTACTCGCTCTCGCTCGCCATGGGGATCATGATCACCTACGGCAGCTACATGCGGCGATGCGACTCGGTGACAAAGGCATCGGTAAGGATTGTGGCAGCAGATACGTTCGTGGCAGTCATCGCGGGGTTCATGATAATCCCGGTGGTCGCGATCTTTTCGGCTGGAGACGGCGGGAATATCGCGATTGATGCAGGGCCAGACCTGATGTTCGTCACGCTTCCCAAGGTATTCACGTCGTTTGGCGTCGCCGGCGGATGGATTGGACTATTCTTCTTCTCCCTTGTGCTGTTTGCCGCCCTGACGAGCGCGATATCCATGACCGAGACCTGTGTCGCTTCGGTGTGCGACTTCTTTAAGGTTGGCAGGATCACCTCGGTCGCCATCATCTGCGTATGGACTGTCGGCATCGGCTCGATATCCGCATTCGGCTACGGACGCTGGGCCGCATTCAAGCCGTTCGGATTGCCCGCCCTCGACTTTTTCGACAACACCATGAATGTGCTCACGCCAATCGTGGCCGCTCTCATATGCCTCTTCGTAGGATGGGTACTCAAGCCCAAGCGCATTCTCGCCGAGTGCCGCCGTGACGGAAGCCCGATCAGGTTCAAGGTCTTCTACATAGCAATGATAAAGTTTCTTGCCCCGCTTCTTGTGCTGGCCATACTCGTTTCCGAGGTTTGCCGCATATTCGGCGTTGGCGGATGGAAAATCTGAACCGGTACAAGCGAAATGCCCTGCACACTCGAATCACTGACAAATATCGTAGACAAAGCGGCAAGCCTCGTATGGGGCGTTCCCCTCATCGTTGCGATCCTCGCGACCGGCATATTGCTGTCGGTAATGCTCAGGTTCCGGCACGTCCTGAACATCGTCAATGCGTTCCGATACATATTCCACAAGGGGCACGGACACCATGGCGAAGTGTCGGCGTTCGGTGCGCTATGCACCGCGCTTTCCGCTACAATCGGCACCGGGAACATCGTTGGCGTCGCTACCGCAATCACCACCGGCGGACCCGGTGCGCTCTTCTGGATGGAGGTGGCCGCGTTCTTCGGAATGGCCACGAAGTATGCCGAGGGGCTACTTGCCGTAAAGTACCGCCATGTGGCCCCGGATGGACGCGTCCTCGGCGGCCCGTTCTACTACATAGAGCGAGGACTCGGGCCGAAGTGGAAACCGCTAGCCATCCTGTTCGCGGTCTTTGGCATCGGCACCGGACTTTTCGGCATCGGTACCTTGGCGCAAGTGAATGGCATATCGTCCGCCGTCCAGCGCTTTTTCGATCCAGGATTCAATCCAGCTGACCCTGCCACAGGGGTGACGGTGTTCGGGTGCACAATATCCGTCGCGGCAATGGTCGCAGGGGCCGTGGTGACGATATGCGCCGGGCTTGTGATAATCGGCGGGCTTAAGCGTATCGCGAAGGTGTCGATGGTCGTAGTCCCCTTCATGGCCATATCATACGTCGCGGTGTGTCTGCTCGTGATGATCGGGAACATCGAGAAGCTGCCCCATGCGGTACTGCTGATAGTCAAGGCCGCATTCGACCCTGCGGCGGTGACGGGTGGCGCAGTCGGCACGATATTCATCGCCATGCAAAAGGGAATCGCCCGTGGGATATTCTCTAACGAGGCCGGCCTCGGTTCGGAACCGATAGCCGCGGCGGCGGCAAAGACGAACGAACCGGCGAAGCAGGGATTCGTGTCAATGACGGGCACTTTCATCGACACCATCGTCATATGCACCATGACCGGCCTCACAATCGTACTTTCAGGCGCTTGGGAGCCATCGCTGAAGCTTGAGGGCGTCCATATGACGATAGAGGCATTCTCTCGCGGCGTATCCTTCATTCCAGGAGCGGGGGCATTCGTGCCGTTCTTCCTGATGTGCGCACTCACGTTCTTTGCGTTCACCACCATACTCGGCTGGGACTTCTACTCCGAAAAGTGCCTCGAATACATTGTCGGAATGCATCGCAGGCGCATCGTGAAGGCTTACCGGCTGCTGTATGTCGCCATCGTGGCCATCGGCCCATACCTTTCGATTTCGCTGATATGGAGCCTTGCGGACGTGGTCAATGGCCTCATGGCGTTCCCGAACCTCATCGCCCTCATACTGCTATCCCCTGTCGTGGTTCGCACCACGATGGACTTCCTGAATCGACAGAAGGAAGCGCCATCGACCATATCCTAAGGCGCGTGGCGTACGATTCGCCACACTCATTGCGTCGGCTTGTGCTATAATTCGCGGCAATCCACATGGAGTGACACATGAAGAAAAAAGACAACAAGAGCGTCCGCGCTGTGATCGAGCTTAAGATCACCCCTCAGCGCAACACGGGCTTCGGCAAAATCGCGAGCAAGGTCTCGAAGTACGCACAGGTCGATGCGTGCTTTCTCATGAGCGGGGCCTACGACCTGCTTGTGTTCGTGAGCGGATCGTCGCTTCAGGATGTCGCGGAGTTCGTGTCGTCCGAGCTGTCAACCATCGACGGTGTGCTTTCCACCGCCACGCACTTCATGCTCAAGACGTATAAGGCGAGCGGCGAATACGCATTCGAGGAAGACAAGCGTTTGCCGGTGGTCTGATGTCACGGAACTTCACAGCGAAGCATGTCGCAGAGCTTCCCAAGAGCGGCATACGCAAGTTCTTCGACATCGTCGCACAGCGCAAGGACGTTGTATCCCTTGGCGTAGGCGAGCCGGATTTCGACACCCCTTGGCACATTTCAAGGGCAGCGGTGACCAACCTTGAGGATGGAGGCACCCATTATACGTCCAACCTGGGCACCCCCGCCCTTCGGCAGGCGATATGCCGCTACCTCAAACGCAGGTTCAACGCAACGTTCGACTGGAAGTCGGAGACGCTTGTGACAGTCGGCGTATCCGAGGCCATCGACCTTGCGATACGCGCGATCACCGAGCCGGGCGACGAGATAATCTACCACGAGCCGTGCTTCGTCTCGTACGCCCCTACGATTCGCATGGCCCACGGCGTTCCCGTATGCGCAGAAACGAACGTAAAGGACTCGTTCCGCCTCACGGTCGATGCGCTTGAGGCTAAGGTCACAGGCAAGACGAAGGCACTTCTGCTGAACTTCCCATGCAACCCGACAGGCGCAACGCTATCGCTCCATGACATGAAGGCGATCGCGAAATTTGTGCTTGAGCACGACATCCTGTTGTTGGCAGACGAGGTGTACTCGGAGCTTGTCTACGGAACCAAGCCCATAAGCTTCGCCTCCCTGCCGGAGCTGAAGGACAACCTTGTGCTTCTCAACGGCTTCTCGAAGAGCTGGGCCATGACTGGATTCCGCCTTGGCTATGCTTGCGGGCCGAAGTCGCTCATCGACAACATGATGAAGATCCACCAGTACGGCATCATGAGTGCGCCTACGTTGAGCCAGGCCGCTGGCGTGGAGGCGATGGACAACGGCGACTGCGACGTAGCGCGGATGCGCGACGAATACCATCGGCGGCGCGATTTCCTTGTAGATTCATTGAACCGCATGGGATTGAAGACTCTACTCCCCAAGGGCGCGTTCTACGTATTTGCCGACATTCGCGGGACAGGCCTATCGTCCGAGGATTTCTGCCTACGTTTGCTCAATGAGCATGAAGTCGCCTGTGTGCCGGGCTCTGCTTTCGGCCGTTGCGGAGAGGGTTTCGTACGCATGAGCTATGCGACATCGATGGAAAAGCTAAAGATCGCCGCCTCCCGCCTCTCCGCCTTCATCGAAAGCCTACCAAACAGCTGAAGCTTGCATTAACCATAAATAAAGCGGCTCATTTTATACGGCCACACGCAAGATGGTAAAGCAACAGGCGTTACGGTCAGAAGGCCGTAACGCCTGTTTTATGCCAATATAAGTGATTGGCTATTTGCAGCGCAATGCTGCCTGGGCGGCGGCAAGGCGGGCGATCGGCACACGGTACGGCGAGCAGCTTACATAGTCAAGGCCGAGCTTGTGGCAGAACTCCACCGAAGCAGGATCGCCGCCGTGCTCGCCACAGATGCCGCAATGGAGTTTCGGACGCACTCCCCTGCCGAGCCTGAGCGCCATCTCCATCAGCTTGCCGACGCCATCCTGATCGAGCTTCGAGAATGGATCGTTCTCGAATATCTTCTTGTCGTAGTAGGCCGGAAGGAACTTGCCCGCGTCATCGCGCGAGAAGCCATACGTCATTTGCGTGAGGTCGTTCGTGCCGAAGCAGAAGAACTGGGCCTCCTCGGCAATTTCGTCCGCAGTGATGGCCGCACGCGGGATCTCGATCATCGTACCCACCTTGTAGGCGATGTTCACGTCGGCATGCGCAATCTCCTCGTTCGCCGTCTTCACCACGATGTCCTTGACGTACTTCAGCTCCTTCGCGTCGCCCGTAAGGGGAATCATGATCTCCGGCTTTACCGTCCATGTGCGGTGCGCCTTCTGGACATTCACCGCCGCACGGATGACTGCGGTGGTCTGCATACGGGCAATTTCGGGATACGTCACGCACAGGCGGCATCCGCGATGCCCCATCATGGGATTGAACTCCTTGAGAGAATCGACAAGCTCCATTATCTTTGTGACGGTCTTGTGCTGCGCTTTCGCGAGCAGCTTGATCTCGTCCTCAGAATGCGGGACAAACTCATGCAGCGGCGGATCGAGGAAACGGATCGTGACAGGCCGCCCCTCAAGTGCCTCGAAAAGCTGCTCGAAGTCGTCCTGCTGATAAGGCAGTATCTTCGCGAGTGCGATTTCGCGTTCTTCGACCGTATCTGCACAGATCATCTCTCGGAATGCCGCAATGCGGTCCGCCTCGAAGAACATGTGCTCCGTGCGGCAGAGGCCGATACCCTCCGCCCCAAGCTCCTTCGCCTTACGCGCGTCACGTGGCGTGTCGGCATTCGTGCGCACATGCAGCTTGCGGAACTTGTCCGCCCAGTTCATGATGCGTCCAAATTCGCCAGCGATCTGCGCATCGACCGTCGGTATCACGCCATCGTAGATGTAGCCGGTGGAGCCGTCTATCGATATCCAGTCGCCCTCCTTGAACACCTTGCCGCCAAGGACGAACTTCTTGTGATCCTCGTCCATCGCGATATCCTGGCAACCTGAAACGCAGCACTCGCCCATGCCGCGAGCCACGACTGCGGCATGGCTCGTCATGCCCCCGCGAACCGTGAGGATGCCCTCTGCGGCTTTCATGCCCTCGATATCCTCTGGCGAC
>CAVJWR010000084.1:0-1057 GCA_963653155.1 Limosilactobacillus gorillae | reverse complement strand
CCACGCCATTGCATCGGCCGCCGTGAAGACGATCTTGCCACACGCCGCGCCTGGGGACGCCGCGAGGCCTCGCCCCATGGGCTTCGCGTTCTTGAGCGCGACGGCGTCGAACTGCGGGTGGAGAAGCGTATCGAGGTTGCGCGGGTCGATCATGAGTACGGCCTCTTCCTCGGTACGCATCCCTTCGTCCACGAGGTCACACGCGATCTTGAGCGCGGCCTTCGCCGTACGCTTGCCGTTGCGGGTCTGGAGCATGAAAAGCTTCTGGTTCTCGATGGTGAACTCCATGTCCTGCATGTCGCGATAGTGCTCTTCCAGCGTGTCGCATATCTTCTGGAACTGCTTGAAGACCTTCGGCATCACTTCGGCCATCTTGGCGATGGGCATCGGGGTGCGCACACCCGCGACAACATCCTCTCCCTGCGCGTTCATGAGGAATTCTCCCATGAGCTTCTTTTCGCCAGTTGCCGGATCGCGCGTGAAGGCCACGCCCGTGCCGGAATTGTCGTTCAGGTTGCCGAACGCCATCATCTGCACATTGACCGCCGTGCCCCAACTGTACGGGATGTCGTTGTCACGACGATATACGTTCGCGCGAGGATTGTCCCAGCTGCGGAACACGGCCTTGATCGCTTCAAAGAGCTGTTCCTTGGCATCCGTGGGGAAATCCTTGCCTATCGCCGCCTTGTACTCCGCCTTGAACTGTCCGGCAAGTGCCTTTAGGTCTGTCGCCGTGAGATCAACGTCATTCTTCACGCGCTTCTTCGCCTTCATCTCGTCTATAAGCTTCTCGAAGTGCTTCTTCCCGACCTCCATCACCACATCCGAGAACATCTGGATGAAACGACGATAGCAGTCCCACGCCCAACGGGGATTCTTGGTCTGCTTTGCAAGCGACTCCACGACCGTCTCGTTGAGTCCGAGGTTGAGGATCGTATCCATCATGCCCGGCATCGATGCGCGGGCGCCAGAACGAACCGAGACGAGAAGCGGATTCTTCTTGTCGCCGAATTTCTTGCCGGCTGACTTCTCAAGCTTTTCGATGTACTTGAGAACC
>CAVJWR010000083.1:5162-14607 GCA_963653155.1 Limosilactobacillus gorillae | reverse complement strand
TTGCCGCAACCGTCTGCATCTTCGCGGCGGTCTTCTTCATCTTCAGGGGGTGACAAGAGGAAAGTCGATATCATCCATCCTATGAAACTTGACATCTTGAACGGAAGCAAATCGAATATGGACGAGATTGATGGGAGGCTGGCGCATGTCGTCCATCGCTGAACAGCCGTTCTTCTCGGTCATCGTACCCTGTTGCAACGTGGGACGCTATGTGAACGAAATGGTTGAGTCCGTACGGACACAGGGATTCTCCGACTGGGAGTGTCTGCTTTCGGTCGAACGCTCGGACGACGATACGCTTGTGCGGTGCGAGGCGGCGGCACGTGCGGATGCGCGTTTCAAGGTTCTCTTCGGCGAGCGCAGTGGTTCGGCCTCGATGCCGCGTAACCGCGCACTTGCCGTTGCACGCGGGCGTTACATCATTTGGCTTGACGGCGACGACCGTCTGGCGGCGGGTGCGCTTGCGCGTCTTGCGGACGACGTGTGCGCAGTCGACGAGCCAGACGTCATTCAATATGCCGCCGAGGAACGCGAAGAGGACGCCGACGGACGAATCGTGAAAGTCTCGCGCGTCTTCAACTTCTCGGCGGCGGAGGAAGGTCGTCTCCTGACGGGTGAGGAGGCCCTGTGCGCGATTGCCCGCTTGCGTACAAAGTTCTTCCCGATGCCGTGGTTGATGGCGATGCGTACGGACTTTGTGCGGGACCACGCGCTGACGTTCATTCCGGGCATTCGTTTTGAAGATGCGGAGTGGATGCCGCGTGTCCTTTACGCGGCACGGCGCGTGTTCGTCGATGGGACTGTCTGTTACCACTACCGCCATCGGCGCGGATCGGTGACGACGAGCGGCTTTTCGGCACGTGAACTCGCCTTTTTCGTCCAGGTCGAACGCTCGCTTTTCCGTTTCCATGCGATGCATCCGTTCTCGCGGCGGCTCTCCGAGGCGTGGGCGCGCGTTCTCCTCTCGGAATTCTTCCGCTACTTTTTCGAGCCGGGACGGATTGCGGCGATTGCCGCGTCCGACTGGTCGGCGTGTCTCAAGAGCCTGTGGCGGGACGGCGGACGCCGCGATTTTCGGGCCCTTGCGCGTTTCGCAGGAAGGGTGAAGCGGCTGGCTGCGCCGCTCGTTCTTCTGTGCGGCATCCATCCGATCCTCGACATCCCCGCACGGGCCTTCTTCCGATTCGTCTACTGGCCGCTCGTGGGATGGCAGGTGAGAAGGAGGGGTGCATGAAGCTCGACATCTTAACGAACGCGAAGCGGAACGTCGTCGCGGGGGTGATCAACCGTGGGCTGACGCTCTTTCTGCCGTTCGTCAACCGCACCCTCTTTATCTGGTGGATGGGTGCCGAATACCTCGGCCTGAACGGACTTTTCACATCCCTGCTCGGCGTCCTGTCGCTTGCGGAACTTGGTTTCGGTCAGGCCATCGTCTGTGCGCTCTACAAGCCGGTTGCCGAGGACGACCGCGAGACGGTCTGCGCCTATTTCAGCTTCTACCGCACGGTTTTCCGCCTCGTCGGCTGCTTCATCCTCGTCAGCGGCCTTGCGCTTCTGCCGTTTCTGCCGAAGCTCGTGCATGGCACGGCGCCCGTCGACATCGATCTTCGGCTCGTCTACCTCATCCACCTCGCGAACGCCGTCCTGAGCTATTTCCTCTTCGCCTACAAGGGCGTTCTCCTCACGGTTCACCAGCGGCAGGACGTGCAGACCCACATCCACACGGGCGTGACGATCGCGCAGTATGCGGCCTCGCTCGGCGTCCTCTGCCTGACGCGCAACTATTACTACTACGTGCTGACGACCGTCGTTTTCACGGTGCTGACGAATCTGCTCGTGGCCCGTGCGACGAGCCGACTCTTCCCCGACATCGTCTGCGCGGGACGGCTCTCGCGTGAACGGCGGCGGAAGGTGCTTTCGGACGTCGGCTCGCTTTTCCTGCACCGCGTGGGGACGGTCATTTCGTATTCGAGCGACAACCTCGTCATTTCGTCGTGCCTCGGACTCGTCGCCGTCGCGGCCTACGGGAACTACTACACGATCTACAAGTCCGTCTGCGGTTTCATCTACGTCATCTACGATTCGCTGACGGCGGGGTTCGGGAACGCCGTCCACACGGAGTCTCGCGCGTCCGTCTGGGAGAAGTTCCGCAAGTTGAACGTCCTCTCGCTCATCGTCGTCTCGTGGAGCGCGGCGATGATGCTGGCCCTGTACCAGCCGTTCATGCGACTCTGGACGGCGAAGCGTCCGGAGCTGATGCAGCCGTTCTCCACGGCCGCGCTGATGGTCGTGTTCTTTTACGTCAACTATTCGCGACAGGTCTTGCAGATGCTCAAGTCGGCACTGGGGCTGTGGCACGAAGACCGCTTCAAGCCGGTCGTCTCGGGCGTTGCGAACCTCGCGCTGAACGTTGCGCTCATTTCCGTGTGGGGGCTCAACGGCGCAATCGTCTCGACCATCCTTGCGTTTCTCGTCATCGAGATCCCGTGGGAGGGGGCGGTCGTTTTCCGCCACTACCTGACGGGGACGGATGCGGAAGGGCGAAGCTTCCTGAACCGCTACGTGCGTCTTCAGCTGTCGTTCGCCGCATTCGCGGTCGGCCTGTGTGTCGTTACGTGGGGGGCGAGCACGGCGTTGCCCGACGACGGTTTCCTCGGTCTGGCCGTGCGTGGCCTTGTTGCCGCCCTTGTCGCGAGTGGTGGCGTCCTCGCATTTTTCCGTCGCGATCTCCGTGAAATCCTCGCCAAGGTCTTGAGAAAATGAACGAAAACCCTTTCTTTTCGATTATCGTGCCGTGCTGTCAGGTGGCGCGGTATGTGGACGACATGGCCGCGTCCGTGCGTGCGCAGTCGTTCGCCGACTGGGAGTGCATTCTCTCCGTCGAGGAATCGTCCGACGCGACGGAGGCGAAATGTCGCGCCGTGGCGGCGACGGACACGCGGTTTCGGGTCATTGTCGGCCCGAAAAGCGGCTCGCCGGCGACACCGCGCAACCGGGGCCTGTCCCTCGCGAAGGGACGGTATGTCGTCTGGCTGGATGGCGATGACTGGCTGGCGGACGAGACCTTGGCGCGGCTCGCCGCCGCGATTCGTGCCCACGGCGAGCCGGAGGTCGTGCAGGGCACGGCGACCGAGTATCGGGAGGACGAACGGGGCGGGCGGACGTTCGTCATGCGCCACGTCAATTTCCGCCCCTCGGACATGGGCCGTATCCTCACGGGCGAGGAGGTGATGGTCTGGTTCTCGGAATCGCCGCGCTACATCCAGCCGATAGCTCCGGTCAACGTCTGCCGCCGCGATTTTCTGCTCGCGCAGGACCTCACGTTCCAACCCGGCCTCAAGTACGAGGACAACGAATGGACGGTGCGCGTCCTGACGTTCGCCCGTCGTCTGCTGGCGGTCGATTTCGACATCTTCGTCTATCGGAGGCGTCCAGGATCCATCACGACCGTGACGGGGACGGACTTCGTCCAGTATGCGGAAGTCGTGCGCCATATCTTCCTCTTCTTTGCCACGCAACATCCCTCCGTGCGCCTCGCTCGCGCCTGGGCACGGCGTTACCTGTCCTTCTTCTTCGACCTTTATTTCACGGCCTACTACCCCGTTGGCGTTGCCGGGTTCCCGGCGCACGTGCGGACGGCCTGTCTGCGGCGGGTTCTGGAGAAGGGCGGACGACGCGCGTATCTGAAGTTGACGCGCCACGCGGGCTTCCCGAAGAAACTGGCCACGCCGCTTGTGCTGCTATGCGGCATCCATCCTCTGCTCGATCTCCCCGCACGGGCGTATTTCAAGTATCTCTACTACCCGCTGGTCCTCTGGCGCATCCGGCGACGGAGAGGGCTGTCCGACGGCTGATTTTGGTATAATGCGGACATATCAGCCGGAAAAAAGAACATAGAAGTGAAGGGACGAATAGAAAGATAAGTTTATGGCTAATAATGTTTCAGACTATGAAGCCTTGATTGTGGCAAAGCAGTTGATTGAAGATCGAATAGAGACCATTGTCAAGGATCGAAATCGACGTATCCTCGAATCGGACAAATGGTATCTTACGGCAAAGACAAAGCACTTGGCTTCATATTTCGCTGATCTAGGATATCGGATTTTGAACTGCAAGTTTAAGGAAGTGAAATCCACCCATGTTGGCATTGCAAAACTGCTGTTCAACAATCGTGCACGAGCCATTCCACTTGTCAAGAAGTTGGCGCACATGGAAGAGGCTGTTTATGCATTCTCGTTAGAAGGACTGACAAGCATGGAGAAAAACGGATTGATTCAGTTGTGCGGGGCGTTTGAAAAGTGTGGCTGGGTTTCGTGCGAGAAGGCGAAAAATGAGTTGAAGATAACCCGTCAGAACAAGAAAGATGCCGTTCCGTTTTGGAACGGGGCGTGGGCTGAACTTGTCAACAAATGGATTGTTGAGAAGACCTTGGAAGATTATGCGCGACAGAAACGCCTTAAATTTGATGTCTTTACCGATGTAAAACTGGCAAAGATTGAACAAGAAAAAAGGCAGGCTGATATGCAGCTTGATGTTGTGGCAATGTTTCAGGACAGGGTGTATGTCTTTGAGACCAAGACGGGCAGGAAGTTGGAGCTTGATAAATGGGTAGATAGGGCACGGATGTTTGGCTCGGATATGCGAAGTCGCTTTGTTACATGCTGTGCAGATGATAATGTTCCCTGCAACTTGTTTAAGCCGTTTGACATGGTGCCGCTTTCATCGTTGGATAAATGGCTTTGGACGCGCCTTGAAAAGGACATGTCTGATGGACCATTGCCATTTTAAACCGCTGAGCATCGTGGTAGTAAGAAAACGGGTGGGTATTATTTCAGATGAAACCTGAAGTTGAAGTGTTTGTCTTTCTGGATGCCTTGGGATGGGATCTGGTCGGGACGGGGGATTGGCTGAAGGATCTTCTGCCGCATCGTCGGCCGATTGAGATGCAGTTTGGCTATTCCTGCACGGCCATTCCGACGATTCTCTCTGGGACAACGCCCGCCGAACACGGACATCTGAGCCTTTTCCGCTTCGATCCGAAAGGTTCGCCGTTCAAGGGTGTTGCGCGGCTGATGCGGTGTCTGCGTCCAGCGACATTCTGGACGCGAGGCCGTGTCCGCAACCAACTCTCGAAGCTCGTCAAGCGTCTACTCGGCTTCACCGGTTACTTCCAGCTCTACCAGGTGTCGGTGGATCGTCTCGGCTTCATGGACTACGGCGAGAAGCGCAACCTCTTCATTCCTGGCGGAATGTCGCCCCTCGCGAACCTGGCGGACGTGTGTGCACAGAGCGGCGTCCCGTATCACATCACCGACTGGCGGCAGGGCGAGGCGGTGGCGTTTCCGGCGGCCGAGGCGGCTCTTCGTGCGGGCGCACGTTTCCTCTTCGTCTACGCCGCCGACTTGGATGCGATTCGACATGACGAGTCCCTGACGCCGGACAGCTCGCGCGTCACGGTAAAACTCGTCGACTATCGCCATCGCCTCGAATCGCTCGCGGCGGCGTTGGCGGCGACTGGGCGGACATGGCGGCTCACGGTCTTCTCCGACCACGGCATGACGCCGCTCGTTCGGACGATAGACCTGAAGTCCGCCGTCGAGAAGACGGGACTTGTCTTTGGTGTGGACTACGGCTGCAACTACGATTCGACGCTCTTCCGCGTCACCTACTTGAAGCCCGCCGCACGGGCGCGAATTGAACAGGCCCTCGCACCGTTTGCCGGCGACGGACATTGGCTCTCGGAAGACGAGGAACGACGGTACGGTATCTACTGCGCCGACCGTTTCTTCGGCGACGCGATTTTCCTTGTGAACCCCGGTGTGCAGATTGTCCCGTCCGACATGACCCTGAAGCCGCTCAACGGCGTGCATGGCTACGAGCCGACGGAAGCACATTCCCTTGCCGCGATTCTCTCCACGGACGCGATTCCGGCAAATATCACGCGCGTACGCGACTACTTCGGACTGATGACCGCCGCGCTGAAACGGCTTCGGGAGAATGCGTGATGCGCATTGCCCACATCGTCCGTCGCTATAGCCGCGCCGAATGGGGCGGTACGGAAACGGTCGTCGCCGCAACGATCGCCGAACAGCGACGGCGCGAAGACGAGCCGTGCGTCTTCTGTACGTCCGCGCTTCAGCCGCCGGAGGGCACACAGGAGGCGCGGACGTTCGACTACTTCTACCCGTATTTCCCGTTGTCGGCGTCCACACGCGACGCGCTCGACCGAAAGGGCGGCAATCCGTTTGCATTCGGGCTCTTCCGCGCCGTGCGGACGTTCCGTCCGGACGTGATCCACATCCACGCGGGCGGACGTCTTGCCTGTTGCGCGATCCGGCTCTCCGAACGGCTCGGCGTGCCGTCTGTCCTTTCCCTGCATGGCGGTGCGGCGGTTGTGCCGCCCCAGGAACGTGCGCAGATGCTCGCACCCTTGCGTGGCACGATACGTTATGGTGGCGCGTTGGATCGCTTGCTGGGACTGCGCTTCGATCCGCTCGCACGGGCATCCGCGCTCGTCTGCATTTCGCGTGCAGAACAGGACGCACTTGCGCGGCGCTATCCCCGGCTGCGCATCCGCTATCTGCCGAATGGTGTGGCACCGAACGAATTTGCGCATCGTCCCTTCGAGCGGGCTTCGCGTGTGCTGTGCCTCTCGCGCATCGACTACCAGAAGAACCAGCTCGCGTTCGTGGATCTTCTCGCGGCGTGTCCCGACGTCACCGTGGAACTGGTCGGCCCCGTCACGGCTCCGTGGTATCGCGACGAGATTATGGCGCGCGCACGTACGCTGGGCGTGTCCGACCGCCTGATGATTCTCGGCGGTCTGCCGCCGGGCTCGGACGAGTTGAATGCAGCGTTTGCGCGGGCGGACGTGTTCGTGTTGCCGTCCGTCCACGAACCGTTCGGCATCGTTGCGCTGGAGGCGATGCAGCATGGCGTGCCGCTCATCGCGTCGGCGGTCGGCGGACTCGTCGATTTCGTACGCGACGGCGAGAACGGGCTTCTGTTCAATCCGTCCGAGAAGGGGTCTCTCGCCGCCGCGTTTGATCGTTTGACACCACCACTCGCCGCACGGCTAGTGACGGGCGGCTATGCGACGGCCCGATCCTACGCTTGGCCGCGCCTGATCGACGCCCTTGCGCATATCTATGCGGAAGCACGGACATAATGGATTTGGCCTGCGCCTTAGGTGGAGCGCAGAACCGGCACAGATTGGGATATGGTATAATACGTTGAAAAGAGCGCGAAAGTGTGCGAGGTGAAGATTTCATGCAAGAAACTTTTGAAATGGTGATGAAGTCGCCTCCGGCACAGGTGACACTGATAGGCATAGGGTGAAAGGATATTTGTGATATGAAGAGTGAAAATAAGAGACATTCGTTGGTGCTGGTCAACGTCGGGTATCAAGAACGAGTATTACGAGATGCCAGACAAAAAACCGAAAGCGCGGCGCACGGTTGCTGACGTGCCGCGCTTCGGGGGTGTCGTTTGTTTCTGCCTATCGTTATGGCATAATCGTCGGAAAGAACGGAAAATGAAGAAAGTGAGCAAGGTAAGATCTTCTGTTGAAAATCCGAAGGTCGAGATCGTGGAGTCCGTCGAGGCGGAGTTGTACAAGCGCGTTCGGTCATATATCGCGAAAGCGCGCGCGAAGGTTTACGCTGTCGCCAACAAGGAGATGGTCCTCGCCTATTGGAACGTCGGGCGAGAGATTGTCGAGAAGCAGGGTGGGGCGGCGCGAGCGAAATACGGCGACGGTCTCATCAAGGGACTGTCGTTGAAACTGACAGCCGAATTCGGGCCGGGTTATACGGTGGCAAACCTGCGGAATATGCGCCAGTTCTTCCAGACCTTTGAAAAACGCTACACACTGTGTAGCAAATTGGGATGGTCTCATTTCCGCGTGCTCATGCGGATTGAAAAGAAGGAGGCTCGTGACTATTATTTCGAGGAGTGCGCAAAATCGAAATGGAGCGTACGTGTCCTGAAACGACAAGTCGAAACGCATTTCTATGAACGGCTGTTGGCTAACCATATTGATCTGAAAACGGCTGGAAAGTTGGTGAAGAAGACGCAACGCGACGCGAAGGACATTGTGCGCAGTCCGGCGATTCTTGAGTTTGCGGGAATGGATATCAGACGTGCATATGCCGAAAGTGATTTGCAGGCCGCGTTGGTTAGCCATCTCGGCAAGTTCATGATGGAACTTGGCCGTGGGTTCTGTTTGGAACGAGAGCAGCGGCCAATACCGGTTGGCGGCAAGACTTACCACTGCGATCTTGTCTTTTACAATTATGTCGCACGGTGCTTCGTCCTGATAGACCTGAAGGTCGGCGAAGTGACGCCGCAGGACATTGGGCAGATGCAGCTTTATAAGCATTATTATGAGCGCGAGTTGATGCGTCCCGGAGATAATCCGCCGATAGGAATCGTACTCGGGTCGGAACGCAACGAGGCTGTGATTCGCTACACGCTGAACGAGCACGAGCGTAACCTTTTCGCCGTGAAGTATCACCTTGACCTGCCGACGGAAGAAGAGCTGCAGAGGGAACTTCAGCGTGAACGTGTAGCATTCGAAGAGGCTCGGCTACTTTCTGCACCGCAAAAGGCGGGAGAGAGACAACGGCACCGTCTATCTTCGATTGGCTTCTGTAGAAAAGGTAATGGCGATGCTGAAGACCGGTAATACCTTGCCACGTGTTCAGCTCGAAGATGTCTTGGTGTTACCTGTGCCAGTTCCCTCATTACCAGTTCAGGAACGCATAGCAAGCAAAGTTTCTGTAATCCGAGCCGAAGTACGCAAGTTGAAGAAAATCAATGTAAAACATCTCTTGATGCGGCTAAGATGTGAATTGATGCGCGAATTGTTGGGTTAAAATGATAGCGGAGTACGTAATGAAAGACATCGTGATTGAGATTTTTAAATACATCATGCCGTTTGTCGTTGGCGGTAGTGTCGGCGGTTTTATCGGGTTTAAGATTGGTGTTAATAAGTCAATCCGACAAACACAGAAAGGTCGTGACAATGCGGTTATGGTTCAAACGGGCGAAGTCAGACATGGTTGAGATAACCCAGACTCAGGAATCGCGCGATGGTTCGGCTCAGACTCAAATTGGGCAGCAGATTATCGTTGGCGTTAGCGAGAAGCGTGTTCGTGAGATTTGCGATGAGAAACTCGCATATGCGATAAGAGATTTAACAAATGAAGCACACGATGTGGCGTATAATCGAGTCTCTGATCTTGTTACCCAAGTCCTTGAGAAGATCTCCAAGAGGAAACTCAATACTGTTATCTTTTCCGATCCTAAATTTCAGCGAGAGGTTGTCAAAGCGCAATCTTCAGCGGCTGCGGCTGATCGGAAAAGCGATATAGAGATGCTATCTGAGTTGTTAGTAGCAAGAATGGATGGCCGGTTGCTGCGGAAAACACATACAGGTATTAGC
>CAVJWR010000083.1:4261-5152 GCA_963653155.1 Limosilactobacillus gorillae | reverse complement strand
AGCGATTGAAATTGTTTCCGATATAGATGATGATGAATTGTCAGCGCTTACGGTATTGTATGCATTTGCGAATTTTCGGCCGATCCCGGTGTTGGGTGCCCGATTGTCAAAGGGATTGGCGGTGTTGGATGATCTGTATACCCGGCTTAATGTTCGGTCATTACCTCAAGGAGAGGCATGGATGGAGAACCTAAACATGCTTGACGCGATAATTCTTTCACCGCTTGGAAAATTTAAGAACGTAGTTGAATATTATTCGGAAGTAATGGATGGGTATGTTTGTGTTGGTATAGAGAAGAACTCGTCAGATTATTTAAAAGCACAGCAGATTTTGGCGAGTTCCCAGTTGCCGGTTGAAATATTGGTCCGCAACGAACTTATGCCTGGCTATGTGCGTCTTCCCTTTGTTGCGCAGCGGGAATGTGCAGAACTGCCGTTGTTTAACTCGGTCCCGGATGAGACGAATCGATCGGTCATAAGCAAGCGGGTCAAGCCTAGTGAATGTCAAATTGCCGCGATGAAAGAAGTGTTGGCTTTGTATAAGAAAGATACAGGATTGAAGAATGGGGTTGAAAAAGCGTTTGAGCATGAATGGGGGAAGCGACCATCACTTGCTGCATTACAGGAATGGGTGGGCGGATTACATAAGTCATTTGAGATTACGAGAGTTGGAGCGGCATTAGCGTATACAAATGCGAGACGTTGTGCTCCGGGGCTTCCGCCGTTGGACTTGAAGTAGAACGTGCGATAATTCCTGTACATCTCGTGTTCATAGAACGGCTATTATAATACCAAACGCATGGTGCTCAATAGTTTATCCAAAAACTAAAATGAGGGATCTTGTATGATGACTTGTTTGGCCGCCTGTCTTAATTATGCATTGCGATGTGT
>CAVJWR010000083.1:0-4251 GCA_963653155.1 Limosilactobacillus gorillae | reverse complement strand
GTGTTGCGTGGTGCAATGCAAATCAAGGATTCTGCATGGTTGTATTGACGGTGGTATTGGTGTATTGTGCGTGGAAGTCATGTCAATATGCCGCTAATAATATCAAGGCGATAAAGGAAATAGAAGAAAATCGTTCGCGGCCCCAGATTGTTCTGGAGATAGTGCCGGACATTCCATTTTACATAGTTCGGATGGTGAATCTTGGCTTGACGGCGGCACACGACATCGTTGTTGAGGTGGAACCGCGTTTAACGTATTGCTTTGACAGATGGCAGGGGCGAAAGATTGGCTTTTTAGAAAATGGTGTGAAGATGTTGGTGCCAAGAGCATTTCACCAGACGAACATCGGTTCGTTCCGTGATATCGAGAAAATAAACAAGACGCTGGTGTTCAAAGGTATTATCAGCTATCAAGGTCCTGATGGTAAAGCATATCGAGACCCATTTGTTTTAGATTTCGCACTACATCAAGATACGGTGTATTCGGGCAAGAAAACAATCGACAACATTGGAAGTGAAATTGAGAAGTTGCGGCGAGCTGTCGAATCGTTTGGCAGTGGGGTCAATAAACTGCGCGTGATCGCTCAGAGCTTGGATGATTATAGGGCAGAAGAGAAAGCACTTGTTGACAAGATTTTGAATTCAAGACAGGCCCATAATGGTGATGCGCCGGAGTCTGAATCGCATGAGACTAACGGAAATAAATCCACGTAAAACTGCGCGTGCGATATTAGGTAGGCCAATTAGATACATTACTGATTAGGTGAGTGAATTGAGATATAGGCGATTTTACGATTTCCAATAGGAGGATATATGGCGGACATCAAGTTGTTTAGGATCGGGGAGAAAGTTGAGGAAGTGAAATCTTCGGCGGTGGAGTTGGAGAAGAAACTTCAGACGCTGATCGAGAAAAACATGGACAAGTTCTTCAATGTCCAATTCTTGGCGTCAGAGTATGCGATTCCCGAAGGCCGGATGGATTCGCTCGGCATTGACGAGAATAAAGCGCCGGTGATTTTCGAGTATAAGCGCTCGAAGGGCGAGAATGTGATGAGCCAGGGGCTCTTCTATCTGGCATGGCTTATGGATCACCGGGATTCGTTTGTGGTACTGGTGCAGGAGAAGCAGGGCAAGCAGCGCATTGCCAAGAATGACATCGCCTGGGATAGTGCACGAGTTGTCTGCGTGGCGAACGATTTCACAAAATATGATCAGGGTGCAATCAAGCAGATGAATGCGAATATCTCGCTCTACCGTTACCGTATGTTTGGCTCCGATCTGCTCTATCTTGAACGGGTTGATGAAAACGACGTAACGGGCACGCGCAAGGAAAAGGGCGAGCGCACGGCATCGTCCGCACAGGTGTCGTTTGTGGACAAATTGGCCTCTGTGCCCGATTCTATCAAGGAACTTTATAGCACTGTCGAGAATTTCATCATGAGCTTTGGTGATGACATCACGATGTCTCAGCTTAAGTACTACAAGGCTTTCCGAAAGAGCGCGAATTTTGTCTGTGTGGAAGTGTTCAATGACCACCTGTTTCTTCATTTGAAGCTTGATCCGAAAAAATTCCCGTTTGAGAAGGGGTTTTCGCGGGATGTGACCAAGATCGGCCATTACGGGACCGGAAATGTCCAGCTGCGCCTTCACAATATTGACGACTACGAAAAGGCCAAGCCATTCTTGCGTCAAGCTTATGATGAAAACTGAGATTTACAGGCAGTTATCGGGGGTCAGTGCATAGAACATTGCGACGTGCGGCGGAAGTGAATGGTGGCGGACGATAAATGAAGAGTAGGAGAAACAAGTCAGAGCTTTGGTAGACTATGAAAGACATGAACCTCAACGAATACAATGCTTGGATTGGCGGGATTACTCGCCGGTACAAGCAGAGCCAGATCAAGGCGGCGACGGCGGTGAACGTCGAGATGCTGAAATTTTACTGGTCTCTTGGCGCGGACATCGTCCGTCTCGAAAGGGATCAACCGTGGGGATCGAAGTTCATGCATCGCGTCAGCGCAGATCTAAAGGTATGGATGCCGGATGCGAAGTGTTTTTCTCGTGTTAATCTCTACTACATGGTGAGGTTTTTCAACCTTTACGCGCCGGCACAAATCGTTCAGCAGGTCGTTGAACAATCTCATGTCAAGCCTGACGATGCGCAAATTGTTCAGCAAGTTGCTGAACAATTGCCTCTGCGGTCATTCGTGTCCGACTATCCGAATGTCTGTCGGATTATTTTCTCGGTTCCGTGGGGGCACCACATGGTGATTATGGACAAGTTTGGGAGTGATCAGCGCACGGCTCTCTTTTATGTCCGAAAGACGGTTGAAAACGGATGGAGCCGGGCCATGCTGGAGAACAACATAGCCTCGAATCTCCATCTGCGGCAGGGGAAGTCGGATACGAACTTTGACATTGCATTGACCGATCCAGACAGTGATCTCGCGAAGGAAACGCTCAGGGATCCCTATGACTTCAGTTTCCTCGCAATGGACGAAAAGTATCGCGAGGAAGAACTCAAGACCGAATTGATCAAGAATATCGAACAGTTTCTACAGGAGCTCGGCAAGGGCTTCTCCTATCTCGGACGCGAATACAAGTTGCAGGTCGGGGAAACACAGCGGGCGGTCGATATGCTGTTCTACAATGTCATCGAACGCCGCTACTATGTCATCGAGGTGAAAGTGCGGAAGTTCGATCCGACCGATGTTGGACAGATTGGCACATACATGGTAGCGGTCAACCACCAGCTCAAACAATCGACGGATCGGCAGACTGTCGGGCTGATCATCTGCCGCGAGAAAGATCGCGTGACTGTGCAGTACGCACTCGAATCGTCCGCGCTGCCGATTGGCGTGTCCGATTATGTGTTGGAACGTTTCATTCCTGCGGACTTCAAGTCGCAGATGCCGTCCATTGAGGAGGTTGAAGGTGAGCTGACGCGGCGCATGGAGATTGCCGAGGTGCGCAATCGCGTGAAGGGCAATCGGTGAGAATTATTCGCGTAGAACTTCGATGAGTTCGACAAACGAGATTCGATTGGTTTCCGTTCTTGTGCGATGCCGAAATGATGCGGCGTTTCTTGTGCGGACGCTGGATGCCCTCGCTGCGCAGGAATGTCCGTTTGCGCACGAGGTGCTGGTGTGCGACGACGGCTCGACCGACGGGACGGACGCCATTCTCCGCGCCCGGTCCGAGGTGCGGCTGGTGGCGCGTCCGGCGGGTGCGTACCGTCCGGGGCGGACGCTGAACGCGCTCGTGCGTGCGGCGCGGGGCGAGATTGTCGTCTTCAACAACGCGGATGCCGTGCCGCTCGACCGGCACTGGCTCGCGAACCTCGTCGCGCCGTTCGTGGACGGTTCGGCGGACGCGACGTTCGCCAACCAGCTGCCGCGTCCGGACGCGACACCACTCGTGTGTAAGGATTCCGAACGAGCCTTTGGGGACGGCTCCGTTTCCGTCCAGTGGCCGCGCTTCTTCTCGCTCGCGTCGTCCGCCGCCCGGCGGGACGACCTATTGGTGAATCCCTTCGACGAAGACCTCCTGTATAGCGAGGATGTGGAGTGGGCCAACCGCCGTGCGGGCTTCCGCCGCCGCTACGTCCCCACAGCGCACGTCGAGCATTCGCACAACTATACGTCTGCGCAGTTGGCGCGACGGTTCTATGGCGAAGGCTACGCCGAGGCGCAGATTTTCGGCGATCCCGTACCGAGCCTGTTGCGCGTTTTGGGCGGAGCGTGTGCGGAAGCTCTGCGGGACGGCGCGTATCTCTTCCGTGCACGGGCTTTTTCGCTGTGCGCGCTTGGTGTGGCCCTGTGCCGTCGACTCATCCAGCGTGTCGCCGTGTGGTGGGGGCTACGCGACGCAACGGCCGGGCGTGCCCCGCGTGTCGTCTCGACAGACGCACGGGTGGCGGATGTTGTGCCGTCTACACGGACGACAGAATCGCCGCGTCCACGCCGCATTCTCTTCATGGGCGTTTCGCCTGACCGCCACGGTGGCCTCGAACGCTTTGCCGCGCGGGCGGTGGAAACCCTGCGGGCGGCGGGCTGCATGGTCGAATGCGTGGACGACGTGCCGCGGCGGCTCGGCTTCTACGACCGCGTCGTGATGCAGAAGGTTCCGCGTCGTCTCACCGATCTGCGGCGACTGAAGCTACGCTACGGCGAACGTCTGCGCTTCTATGCGCACGATCACGAACTCACCTGTCTGCGCCGCCACGGCTACGATCCGCTGCGGCGTCCCTGCG
>CAVJWR010000082.1:0-14614 GCA_963653155.1 Limosilactobacillus gorillae | reverse complement strand
ATTCTCGTGGCTTGGCTTGGCGGCTAGCCTTCCGTTCCTTTGTCTGGCGTTGCTTGGTACCCGTGGAGTGCAGCTCCGGCTTGAGGAACTTGGATTCATAGGCTTGTGCGTTGCGTTGCCGTGGACGTTCTTTGGCTGGCGATTCGCGAAGCTTTTCGTATTCCCTGCGGGATTCCTCCTGTTTTGCATTCCGCTTGCCACGTTCCTTGACATTGTAACCATCCACTTGCGGTATCTCGCGAGCAGTGTGGCGATGATGGTGCTGAATGGCTTTGGCTTTGATGCCGTAAGGGAGGGGACGGCCGTCATCTCCCGTGGCGCGAGAGCCTTTGCCGTAGATGTGGCGGAGCCGTGCTCCGGGCTGAGATCCCTTTTCGCCCTGATGGCGCTTACGGCAGGCTATGCATATTTCAATCAGCCTACATGGGTTCGGCGGTGGCTTCTGTTCCTGTGTTCGGTGCCGCTTGCCGTGGCGGGCAACGTGGTGCGCATAGTCTCCATCTGTCTTGTGGCGTCATGCGTAAATCAGGAGATTGCGACTGGCTTCTACCACGACTATTCTGGATACATTGTGTTTGCTGTCGCAATCTTGCTCATGGTTGTGGCTGGAGAGGCCATAGACCGCATCTTTGCTCGCACTGGTGGCGAAGCAAAGGGCGGCAACGCCGAACCTTCCGCCGTCGTAGAGGCGGAATCGGCTTGTGGCAGGTGGCATTTTGTCCCGGTTGCCGTCGCGGCGGCGTTCTATTCGTCGGTATTTGTCTTTCAGGCCAGGACGCCGGTGGCGACCATAGCCAAAGCTCCTGAGGTTTCGTTCCGTTCCATCGCCGGATGCACGACCGACGATGAGCGTTTCGCGGCTGTACAGCGGATATCCGAGGCCGAGCAGAACATTCTGCCTAAGGATACTCGCATAGAGAAGAAGATGTACGTTTCGAGGAATGGGGCGCAGTTCCTTGTTGCGTATATCATTGGCGGCACATCGCGCGCATCCATTCACCGTCCGGAGCTCTGTCTGCCGTCGCAGGGGTACGTCATGTCCAACCCTCGCAATTTCGATGTCTCGGGGAAGCCTTGGCATGTGATTGACATAGCCCGTGTTGGTGAGGCTCGCGGCATGGAAGCCTATACGTTCTTCAATCAGGAGGGCTTTCGCACGGCATCGCATACGAGCCGGATATTCCGGGATGTGATAGACAGGTCTGTGCTGAACAGGGTTGACAGGTGGGTTATGGTTACGGTACATGCGTTTGGCGCCAATGAAGGGGAGCTGCTGGAGTTTCTTGCCGCACTGGAGGACGCAATATGACGGCATTTGCCTTCATATGGATGATGCAGGTGATATTACCGTACCTGCTTGTCTTTCTGGGGGCATTCACGTTGTCTCTCATTCTCACGCCTATCGCGAGGGATCTCAACCGTAGGCTCGGGATGGTCGACAAGCCCGGCGGAAGGAGGGTCAACAAGACTCCCATCCCGCGTGGCGGAGGCGTGGCCGTCATAGTGTCGTTTGCGGTTACTACGCTGTGCTTTATCGTTCTGTCGGACAAGCCGTTGTCGCCAGTGTTGCCGGACGGCACTGCTGTGCGCATGATTTGCCTGTCAATTTGCCTTGGCGCGATTGGCTTTTTGGATGACAAGTTTGGCCTAAGGCCATCAGTGAAGCTTCTTGGGCAGGTGACTGTTGCCGTCCTTGCGTTCTTCTGGTGCCACATTGGGTTCCACACGCTCGCTTCGGGAATCCCGGCGTGGCTGGATCTGCCGCTTACCGTGTTCTGGATTGTCGGGGCGATCAATGCGTTCAACCTGATAGACGGGCTGGATGGACTCGCCTCCGGGCTTGCGATAATAGCGGCGGCGGGAATGGCCGGTGCGCTGTTCTTCACGGAATCTCCGAGCCAGATGATCATACACCTGATATTCATAGGTTCGGTTCTTGGCTTTTTGCGCTACAACTTCAATCCGGCTTCCGTGTTTCTTGGCGACACAGGAGCCATGTTCCTCGGCTTTTTCCTTTCTATCGTATCTCTGATGACCAGGACTGGAGACTCTTTGATCGTGTCGGTCATGGTGCCACTGCTCGCCATGGGTGTACCGATTTTCGATACGGCACTCGCAATCGTCCGGCGCACCGTGCGGGCAGCCTTGAGACGGATGTCTGGTGACGCATCCAAGGATGCCGAGGGCGCGAAGGTCATGCAGGCAGATGCCGACCACAGCCACCATCGGCTGCTTCGCAGCCTTGCCTCGCAGCGGAAGGTCGCCATGCTCATGTATGCGATAGCGATCTTCCTCGTCCTCGTTGGGATCGGCACGATTGCATTGCGTGATAGGGCATCGGGATTGTTCATAGTTGCGTTCCTGATAGCGATGTTCATAATAGTCAAGGATATGTCTCGCGTAGAGCTGCTTGATGTGGGGCGGCTCGCCGATGTCGTGGCCCACAGCCAGGGTGAGACTCGGCGCAGAAGGGCTGCGCTTGCGATTCCACTCCTCATGTTTGCGGATATCGCGATACTCTTGGTCATGTGGTATGCAGCGCTTTGCCTGTTGAAGATACGCCCTACGCCTGAAATGTTCCACACGCTGGTTCCGCTCCGCATTGTGCCGGTGTTCATGGCCATTGTCCTGTCGCGGGCATATTCTACGGTGTGGGCGAGGGCTATGCTTTCGAACTGCGTGAGGCTGATGCTCGCGGTCTTGTTGGGAGTGCTTGTGTCGTCCGCATGCCTTGCGCTTATTGGCTACCATGAGGGGCACGAATTCGCCTTCCCGGTGATCTATGGCGGACTGGTCCTGTTCTCGATGCTGGGAGTGCGATCGTTGCGGCAGTTCCTCCGTGACTATTTCTACTACCTGAACGTGCACAACTGTTCCTATAGCCCAAGCGTCTCGCGTGTGCTCGTATTTGGAGCTGGGCTGCGCTATCGTGCATTCAGGCGCGAGCTTGTCCGCAATTCCAGCCACATGGATCGCGTAATCGTTGGACTTGTGGATGACGACATACTCTTGCGCGGAAAGTTCGTTGGCGGCGTGCGCGTCGATGGCCCCCATATGGATGCCAGGCGTATCGTGTCCGAGACACACGCCGATAGCGTAGTCATTGCCTGTGAGCTGTCGCCTGAGCGTTTGAGGGTCGTGGTTGATGCGTTCAAGGCTTGCGGGGTGAAGGTGTCGTGTTTCAATTTCATCGAGAAGGCAATGTGACGGCAAAGGCGTTGTGGGAGCGGATATGGGCAGATTTGAGATCGAGGGAAACAGAAGCGTCGGGGGCATTCACCGTGTGCCGGGGAACAAGAATGCGGCATTGCCGATGATTGCCGCAGCCTTGCTTACGCCGGAGCCGGTGACCCTTGAGAATGTGCCTGCGATCGCCGATGTGGCAAGCATGCTCGAATGCGCCGAACGTTTCGGCGCGGTTGTGACGAGAGACGTGCCTGCCGGCAGGGTCACCATATGCGCGAAGCATCTGCGGACGGCCCGCCTGGATCCGGCCCTTGCCGCCAAGATACGCACAAGCGTGCTTTTTGCCGGGCCGCTTCTGGCCCGCAAGGGCCGCGTATCCCTGCCGCCTCCCGGCGGAGACGGCATCGGGCATCGTCGGCTCGATACGCATTTCGAGGGCTTCACGTCGCTTGGCGCAAAGGTCAAGTACACGAAGCGGAACATGCAGCTTTCCGTTGGGCGCAGGGGGCGGGACGCTTCCGCTTGCTTGAGGGGAGCATCCTTTGTGCTTGATGAGGCAAGCGTCACCGCTACCGAGAACATCGTGATGGCGGCGGCGCTCGCCGAGGGCGAAACGGTCATCTACAACGCCGCCTGCGAACCTCACGTGCAGGATCTATGCGCGATGCTGAACAGCATGGGGGCTGAGATATCTGGAGCCGGCACGAACAGAATCGTCGTTAAGGGGGTGGAGTCTCTGCACGGCACCACCGTGCGCATAGGGTCAGACCTCATAGAGGCTGTGAGCTATCTCGTGGCCGCCGCCATAACCGGCGGAGCCCTTACGCTCACTGGCGTGGATGTGCATCAGTTCTCCATACTTTCCGGACCTTTGCGCCGCTTCGGACTGAAATGGACGGCCGATGCGGAGCGGGGTACGATCGATCTTCCGGCGAGGCAGAGGCTGAGGATGCGGTATGACCTCGGGGACACCATACCGAGCGTTTCTGACGGGCCGTGGCCGATGTTCCCAAGCGACCTGATGTCCGTGCTGATCGTCCTCGCCACGCAGTCTCGTGGCACATGCCTCTTCCACGAGAAGATGTTCGAGAGCCGTCTATACTTCGTTGACCATCTCATCCAGATGGGCGCGAAGATCGTGCTGTGCGATCCGCACCGTGCGGTGGTGACCGGCCCATCGCAACTTCGTGGGACAACGGTGACGTCTCCGGATATCCGTGCAGGCATTGCCCTCATACTTGCCGCGCTGTGCGCAAAGGGGAAGACGACGATACTGAATGCGCAGTCCGTAGATCGCGGATACGAGGCCGTAGAGAAGGAGCTTGGCGGTCTTGGCGCGAACATTGCCAGATTGTAGTCAAGGGAATCATACGGGATAAAGCCATGAAATCCGCACACCCCCATCGAATATTGCTTGTCGATAACCTCATGATTCGTCGCTATGGCAACCTTCGCATGGGGCCTGGGCGAAAGCTGATGTGTGGAGCGATCCGGAACGATTGGCGGATATGCGAGTTCTCCGACAGGGATATGGCCCGACTGCTCGCGCCCCTTGGCATACGCGCCTTGGGCGGCAAGATAGCCAATGCCAAACTGCTCCTCACGGCCAGGAACTTCCGTCCAGACATAATGCTTCTCGGACATTGCGACTACATTTCGAATGACACTCTCCATGCCATACGCGATGCCTTGCCGGGGATAAGGATAGCGCATTTCAATGTCGATCCGCTTTGGCAGGAGCGCACCCGTGCCCAGATGGATGAACGCATGGAATCTTGCGATGCGCTGTTTGCGACCACGGCAGGCGAGACACTAAAGGCCTGGACCACTGGCCGCAATTCCGTCGCCTACATGCCGAACCCTTCAGACCCATCGATGGAGAATCAGGACAATGGGACCAAGGGGGAATTTGCCAGAGACCTATTCTTCGCGGGCAATCCGCGAAAGGGGGATCCGAGGTGGCAACTTCTCGATGAACTTCTGCCGAAGCTTGACGGAAAGCTTCGCGTGGACATATTCGGAAGGAACAGGCCGTCGATCTGGGGGGCGGACTACGAGGATGTGCTCGCGACCAGCAAGATGTCCCTGAACCTGAACCGCAGAGAGGGAGACAAGTGGTATTCGTCCGACCGTATTGCGCACCTGATGGGCTATGGAATTCTCACGTTCCAGTCCTCCGAGAACGAAATGCAGCGGTTCTTCTCAGATGACGAGACCATATGGTTCGATGGAGCCGCCGATCTTGCCGATAAGGTCTTGTACTACCATGCCCATGATGGCGAGAGGGCGCGGATTGCGTCCGCCGGACGTGTGAAGTACCACAGGCTTTTCAGCGGCGAAAGGGTGCTGAAATACATGGTAGAGGTGATGACGGGGGAGGACTTCTCCGAACCGTACGAATGGGGCGAGGAGGTGTACAGGTGAGTGCTCGTCGCAGGGTCAAGCGGCTTGTGCGCATCATGCGCGTTCCATTTGAATGGTTGGGCATAGGCCTTGGCATCGCAGTGATTTCGGTGCTTCCGCGTCGTTGCATGCTTGCCTTGTGTGACTTCATCTCAATGGTGATGTACGCATTTGACGTTTCAGGGAGGGGGCTTGCTCTGTTCAATCTGCGGGTGGTGACGGGAGGCGACGAGGTGAGGGGACTCCCGTTCTCCCGCAACGTGTGGCTGCGCCTTTCGCCGCCTACGCGGCGGGAGTCGGTCATAATCCGCCGCAGCTACCGCAATATGGCCCGGACAGTCGGCCACGCATTCTGGACGTGCCGGAATGCGGCAAGGCGGGTTGCAGAGTCGGGCGTGATGTCGGAGCGCGGGCATCGGTTCCTCGCCGAGAACAGGCCTGCCGTGACCGTGTCTGGACACATAGGGTGCTGGGAGATACTTTCGCAGTTGGCGTTCCTTGAGGGCCATCAGATGATGTCGGTGGCGAAGGATATCGGCACATCGGGCATGACGCGTCTTCTCATGAAGTCCCGTACGTCCATCGGACAGGAGATCGTGCATGCCGACGGCGCGTTTCGTCCGCTGATGCAGGGGATGAAGGAAGGGAAGTCCCTTGGGCTTCTTGTGGATCAGGTCGTGAAGCCGAAGAACGGTGGAGTGTGGGTGCGGTTCTTTGGGCGTCCGATGCCAGTTTCGGCCGCCCCCGCGTTCTTTGCGGCGAAAGGCAAGGCCCCTGTGGCCGTCGCCTGGAGCCGTCCGCTTAGGGATGGACGCTACCGGTGCGAGGTCGTATCGACATACTCGCCCCAGACTGCACGGGATGTGTGGGGACTAACGCAGTCATGCATGGATGATCTCGCTCGCGTGATACGGCGGCATCCGTCATGCTGGGTGCTCAACTACCGCTATTTCAGGAAATCCCCTACGGACGACGAACTCACGCAGCTTCGCACACGCGAGCAGCGGGCTTCCCGTCCAGATGTCAAACGGTCAGATGTGGTATAATTCGAGCCATGAGAATTCTTGTTGTAGGAAGTGGTGGACGTGAGCATGCGATAGCGTGGCGCTTGTCGCAGGATGCCGAGAGGCATGAGCTTTGGTGTGCGCCAGGAAACGCCGGCATGGCGGAGATCGCACAGTGCCTTCCGCTGAAGGCTACGGATGTCCCGGCAATCGTCGATTGGTGCAGGGATAACCATCCCGATCTGGTCGTGGTCGGCCCGGAGGCGCCTCTGTGTGCGGGCCTTGTGGATGCGCTGGAGGCAATCGGAGTCGTAGCTTTCGGTCCGGTGTCTGCTGGTGCCCGGATGGAAGGTTCCAAGCGGTTCGCGAAAGAGGTTATGCAGTCGGCCGGTGTGCCTACTGGGCGGGCGCAAGTGTTTTCAGATGCGGCATCGGCGAAGGCGGCTCTTCCTTCCTATGGTCTGCCGGTGGTGATCAAGGCCGATGGGCTTGCTGCCGGCAAGGGCGTTGTCGTCGCCGAATCGCTGGAGCAGGCCGAAGCGGCGATAGACGATATGCTTGTGGGCAACAAGTTCGGCGCCGCCGGCGCGGAGGTGCTGGTCGAGGAATTCCTTGATGGGGAGGAGTGTTCGATACTCGCCCTTGTGGACGGCGAGAATGCCGTTTTGCTGCCGAGTTCTCAAGACCACAAGCGTGTGTTTGATGGCGACAAGGGACCCAACACGGGCGGCATGGGGGCGTATAGCCCGGCACCAGTGGTGACAGCCGGCATGCTTCCTGAAATCAAGGAGCGGATTATCATGCCTGTGGTGCACGAATTGAAGAGGCGTGGCATCACATACCGGGGCGTGCTGTATGCAGGGCTGATGGTTACGCCGGAGGGCGGCAAGGTTGCCCTTAGCGGCTCCAGAGTGAATGTGGTTGAGTTCAATGCCCGCTTTGGCGATCCTGAAACGGAAGTCGTCTTGCCTCGGCTCGCGGGGAATTTCGCCGCTACGCTGATGCATGTGGCGACAGAGTGCCTTAAGGATGGGGATGTTGTGGTCAAGCCCGAATCGGCGGCGACCGTGGTGATTGCCTCTGGCGGATATCCGGGAAGCTACGCCAAGGGCAAGCCAATCGCAGGATTGGAAGATGCCTCAGCCGTGCCGGGGGCCATAGTGTTCCATTGCGGAACGAAGGCCGTCGGCGGCGACACGCTTACGGATGGAGGACGCGTACTCTCCGTTACAGGCATGGGCGCTACCCTGCGTGAGGCGGTTGACACCGCATATGGGGCGGTTGGAAAGATATCGTTCGACAATGCTTTCTTCAGGAAGGATATTGCGCACAGGGCGTTTGAACGCTCGTGACGCGACTGGCCTGTCTTGCGTGAATGGAGGAAAAGATGGATTCGGATAAACCGTTGGTCGGAATTGTGATGGGCAGTGATTCGGACTGGCCCTTGGTGAAAAAGGCATGCGATACGCTCGACCGCTTTGGGGTTGGGTACGAAACTCGTGTCATAAGTGCGCACCGCACCCCAGATGTTGCTCTTGAGTATTCGAAAAGCACCGAGTCTCGCGGCCTTAAGGTGATCATTGCGGCGGCTGGTGGAGCTGCCCATCTCGGCGGGATACTGGCTGCCGGCACTGTCTTGCCTGTCATAGGCATTCCCGTCGCCGGTGGCGCGCTAAATGGGCTTGATGCGCTTTATGCGACTGTGCAGATGCCGTCTGGCGTACCGGTGGCGTGTGTCGCGTGCGGCAGTGCCGGACCTGTGAACGCTGCGCTCTTGGCTGTGCAGATTCTTGGCACGGCGGATGCGGATCTTCGCGAGCGGTTCAGGGTCCATAAGGCTGAGCTCGCGAATAATGTTGCGGCGGCAAACGCCCGGATACACGAATAAGGCGGTAGGGCTTTAGGGTGAGGCTTCGCGTTTTCGGGAGCGGGTCGAGGGGCAATTCGCTGGCGGTTCGTTCTGGCGGTACGCTGATACTCGTAGACCTTGGACTGTCGTACAGGGAACTGACGCGGCGCATGTCGGCTTGCGGGTTGAAGGCCGGTGATGTGTCTGCCGTCCTGTTCACGCATGACCATTCGGATCACTGCAGTGGAGTGTCCACATTCCATGCAAGGCATCCATCCGTGCCGCTCTTCGCGAACGGCGACACCGCAGATGCGATAGCAAAGAGATGTGGTGTGGACGATGGATGGACGGTTTTCGAGAATGGCGAGCCGTTCGAGATAGGAGAGCTGGCGGTAACGGCGTTTTCGATCCCGCACGATGCCGCAGATCCTGTGGGGTACTTCATCGAATCGGACGGCAAGACCCTGTTTGTCGGCACGGACATGGGTTTCGTCACGGCGAACGTCAGGGAGATGTTTGCCCATGCGACGTGTGCGGTGCTTGAGGCGAACCATGATCCGGTGCTTCTTGAGCAGAGTGCGCGGCCGATTTCGCTGAAGCAGAGGATTCGCGGTAGAAATGGCCATCTTGCGAACGAGGATGCCGCCGCGCTTCTGCGTGAGACGAATCCGCCTTGCCTCAGGCATCTGCTTCTGGGGCACATATCGATGGAGTGCAATTCCGGCTCTTTGGTGCGACACGCGTTTTCGGATGCGCTTGCGGAGCTTGGCCGGTGCGATGTATCCCTTGATCTGCTTGAGCAGGATGTCCCAAGTTGCCTCTTCGAGTTCTGATGGATTTACTCAAGGAAGGGGATGCGGAGAGTATGTATTAATGTGATATAATTCTCCGCACAAAGGGAGTTAAAAATAATGGACAGCAAACTTTACATCAATCCGCCGCTTGTGGATCGTGCCTACCACTGGGAGGGCAAGAAACAGCCCCGTACGAGAAAAGAGCTGGATGCGTTTTTCAAAAGCGCCGCAATCCGCAAGGTGAAGCAGGACATTTGCGAGATGGGTCGTCGCATCTACGCCAGAGGATATACGGATGGCAACGGCGGCAACCTCTCCGTGCGCGTAGGCGAGGATCTGGTTCTGTGCTCCCCGACCCTTTGCTGCAAGGGCTTCATGAAGGAGGAGGATATCTGCCTCGTTGACATGAACGCCGGTCAGCTCTGCGGATATCGTCCGCGCACTTCCGAGGTCAAGGTACACATAGCGATGATGAAGGCGACCGGCATGAACGCCTGCATGCATTGCCATCCGCCGCACTGCAACGCATTCATATTCGCCGGTCAGGTACCGCCAAACGGCATCAACCCGGAGGCAGACATATTCCTCGGTCAGATCCCGCTCGCCCCGTACGGCACTCCGGGGACTGACGAAGTCGCGGCAAATGTGGCCGAAGCCGCCAAGCGGTCTAATGTGGTGTTCATGGAGAACCACGGCATTGTCTGCGGCGGGCGTGACATAGAGGAGGCGGAGTGGTTTGCGGAGAACGCCGATGCCTTTTGCCAGTGCTGTCTGCTTGCGGGACTCCACAAGAAGCCACTTCAGCAGGTCGGGAAGAAGAGTGTGCAGGATTTCCTGAAGATACGCAAGTCGATGGGCCTTTCCATTCCAGAGGGACAGTCTCTCTACAATACGCAGACGTATGCCGGATACAAGATGAAGAGGGTCGGGAAATGAGAAAGCACCTTGCGGTTGACATAGGCGCATCTTCCGGACGCCACATACTGGGTTGGGTTGAAGACGGAAAGATACGGCTCAAGGAGATATATCGTTTCGACAACTCGCAGATTGTGCGGGATGGGCATGACTGCTGGGATATCCAGTCCTTGGCTCGGCATGTACTGGCCGGATGCAAGGCTGCCGCAGATGCAGGCGAGATTCCCGAGACGGTAGGCATTGATACGTGGGGTGTCGATTTTGTTCTTGTGGACGACCGGGGCTTGCCGGTTGGCGATGCCGTCGCCTACCGCGATGGACGCACCACTGGCATGCCGGAATATGTCGATTCCGTCATGCCGTTCAAGGAGCTGTATTCGCACTGCGGCATACAGAAGGCGATATTCAACACGATCTACCAGCTTGCGGCCCTGAAGAAAGAGCATCCAGAGCAGCTGGAACGGGCCGACCGCATGTTGCTCATCCCGGACTACCTGAACTATGTCCTCACGGGCAAAATGGCCAACGAGTATACTGACGCCTCCACGACATCGCTCGTCAATGCGGATACTTGCGACTGGGACAGGGACGTGATTGCCCGCCTTGGACTCCCTGACAGGATATTCAAGCCGCTCACGATGCCGGGAACGGTGCTCGGAGGATTCACAAGTGCGGTCAAGGCCGTGGTTGGCTATGACGCGAAAGTCGTGATTCCGGCTTGCCACGATACGGGATCTGCGTACCTTGCCGTTCCGGCCCGCGATGACAAGGCAATCTACCTGTCGAGCGGAACGTGGAGCATAATCGGCGTCGAGAACGACAGGGCGATAACGACCTCCGAATCGTGCGAGGCCAATTTCTCGAATGAGGGCGGAGCGTGGAAGCGGTTCCGTTTCCTCAAGAACATAATGGGCTTGTGGATGATTCAGTCCATCCGTCGCGAATTGAATGGCGTGTCGTATGTGGAGGGCAAAGGCGGAGCGGCCACGGCCGCCGCACTTGCGGGCATCGGCGATTGGGAACGTGGAAGGAAATACTCGTTTGCCGACCTTGAGAAGGCTGCTCGCGAGGCTGGCGATTTCCCATCTGTCGTGGATGCCGCCGACAAGCGGTTCTTCGCCCCAGATTCCATGACGGCTGCCGTATGCGGGGCTTGCGCCGAAAGCGGGCAGAAAGTCCCCGTGACTGTTGGCGAACTCCTTCAGTGCGTCTACTCTTCGCTTGCGCACAGCTATGCGAAGGAGGCGAAACTGCTCGCCTCCATCACCGGCAAGAGCTACACGACGCTCAACATTGTTGGTGGAGGATCAAAGGATGGCTATCTGAACGAGTTGACCGCGAAGGCTACAGGGCTTGAAGTTGTGGCCGGGCCCACGGAAGGCACGGCGATAGGCAACCTCATCGTCCAGTTGATCGCATCCGGCGAATTTGCCGACCTTGCGGAAGCGCGCAAGGCGATTGTCCGCTGACAGCGTGGTCCCGGCTGTAGGCATCGCAGGAATGAACAGGATCCTTTTCGAGAAAAGCGAAGTCGTCGATGGCTTCGCCTCGTTTTCCGACGAGCGTGCGGAGCATGTGCTGAATGTTCTGCACGGCGAGGTTGGCGATGTCCTGAAGACTGGTGAGCTGGACGGATGCGTCGGGACATCCGTCATTACGGAAATCCGTGGACTGCATGAACGTGAGGCCGGGTCTCCACAGCGCGGAAGCGGATTGCTCACCGGCACGGTAGTGGTGAAGTGTTCCCATGAAATTCCTCCAAAGCCGCCGTGGTTTGACATTGTGCTTGCGCCGCCGCGCCCCAGGACGCTTAAACGGCTCTTGCCGCAGCTTGCCGCGCTTGGGGTCGGGAAGATCGTGCTTGTTGGTGCCGACCGCGTCGAGAAGTCGTTCTGGGGAGCGCAGATCATGAAGGAGCCTGTGTACCGTCCGCTTTTGGTGGATGGGCTAATGCAGAGTGGAACGTCCATGGTGCCCGTGATCCGATGCGAGCGGAACTTCACGCGGTATCTGGAAACCGCCATTGGGAACGAGTTTTCCGGATGCGAAAAGGTCGTTGCGCATCCGGGGAGCGAGAACACTGCGCAATCCGGCGTTGAACGAGTCGATGTGGGCGGAACTCGTACCGTGATTGCCATTGGGCCGGAAGGTGGCTGGACTGATCGGGAGGTCTCAGCCCTTGAAGGGAAGGGGTTCCGTAGACATTCGCTCGGAAGCCGGATACTTCGTACGGATACCGCCACCATTGCCGTAATCGCCCAGCTTATGGCTACGCGAGATATTTAATATGGCTGGTGGCGGAACTGTCTGGCGGATTTTGCACAAGGGCGTAACCGAGTCCACGAATGTGGATGCGCTTGGTGGGCGTCCTGGCGATGTGTTCACCGCGGATCTGCAGACGTCAGGTCGCGGACGGCTTGACCACCGTTGGCTGTCGCCGGTTGGGGTGAATCTTATGATGTCGGCCGTCATCGGCGTTGACGGGATGCCGCCGGAAGAGGTGGCCACATTGCCGATAGTAGTCGGCCTTGCCGTTGCACACAGCGTTGCGGAGCGGCTTGATGTGCCGTTGTGTCGACAAGACGCAGTGCGATGCGATTGCGTGAAGATCAAATGGCCGAATGACATACTTGTCGATGACCGCAAGGTGTGTGGAATCCTGTGCGAAAGGAATGGCGATTGCGTGATTGCCGGAATGGGCATAAACGTAAATCAGACGGTTTTTGCGCCAGAGATATCCGATCGGGCTACATCGCTGAGGCTTGAGCTTGCCAAATGCGGTGGAGAATGCGGTGTGCAGCCAATTCCGATATCGGAAGTGCGCAATGGAACGCTTGCGCGGTTGGATGCGGTTCTTGAAGTGTGGCGCAGAAGCGGATTTGCCGGACTCTGGCCAGACGTGTCGCGCCTTGATTTCCTTAAGGGACGTCTTGTTTCCGTGAGTCGGGTGGATGGCGACGATAGTCCCGCAACCGGAATGTGCGGCGGTATATTGCCAGATGGATCGCTTGACGTTGACGGCATTGCCGTATACGCAGGCGAGGCTCATGTGCGGCGTATCGTGTAGTCGTACCTGTTGGCATTCGTCAGTACAGTTCTGGCATTCGCATTTGGAATGTCGCGAAAAACCTGCATATTCCCTCTTGCGTCCACATCTGTGGTTTGGTATACTACGCGGCGTTTTTGGTAATGGGGAAGTAGCTCAGTTGGTAGAGCATCACGTTCGCAACGTGGGGGTCGAGAGTTCGAATCTCTTCTTCTCCACCATCCATCGGTAGAGAAAGTGGATGGAAGATCGGTTTACTTGAATTGAAGCAACCCGCTATCGGCCATGGGCCGCGCGGGATTTTTTTTTGCCCATGAAAAAGGCCATCTTATAAGATGGCCTTTCAATTTGCCAGGGAATCAATCTTCTCGGATTCGAACCTCGTCATCATCCCCGCCATATGGCGGAGGCGAGACCTTGGCGCTCCATTCGCCGCCCCACCAGCCGGACTCCATTCGCGCCATCTGGTATTCCCGCCAGCCTTCGCGCCATATCATCCATGCGATGAGTATTGTCACGAATCCCCATCCGCCGCCATTGACTATGCGGTGAAGTCCCCATAGCCCCAACAGTATGGCAACCCCTCTCCCGACAATCATAGCGATGTAGGTTGCGCGTGTGCGCGACATGAACGCCCGCATGAGCGAGCGGAACACCCTGCCGCCATCCATCGGGAATCCCGGCAGGAGGTTGAATGCGCCCAGCATCAGGTTCATCCACATGGTATAGAAAAGCAAGGCGGCAGTCCATCTGTCCATCGGGATGAAAAGGAGCGAAAGGTATGCCAATCCAGAAATCGCGAAGCTGACCGCTGGACCTGCGATTGCCGTAAGCAGTTCCTGCCAGGCCTTGCGGGGTAGCGCGATCAATGAAGCGCATCCGCCAAGCAATGACAGCGTGATGTCGCGTGTGCCATAGCCAAACAGCCGCGCCGTGAGCGCATGGCCAGGCTCATGTGCGGTTATTGAGACGAGCAGCATCAGCGCACAAGCCATCGACAGTATGAACGGGCCACCATCCGTGGCGAACACGAGAAGGAGGAAGATGAGCGAGACATCCAGATATACCGGTATCCCGAAAGCGTCACAGATTTTTATTCTTTTTGGAAACATGCCGCAAATTCTACCATAAAAAGGCTGCGCTATGCGCATGTGCCGCACTTTTGTCTTTTGCTTTGGCATTCACCATTGGAGACTTGTAGGCCATGTCACTACCACCGCATTTATATAAATGCGGTGGTAGTGAGTACAATGGGAAATAAAGCAGACTTATAAGGGAGTAAGCGTGCGCAAGTCGCGCCATATGCGCGTTGGTATCTGGCAAAGCTGTATGAGAGAACCGGCAAGCCGGACGAGGCGAAACGGCTCTTCGACGAGATTCGCACCGACTATCCGAACGCCATCACCCATCGCGGCGG
>CAVJWR010000081.1:6363-14795 GCA_963653155.1 Limosilactobacillus gorillae | reverse complement strand
ACTCAAGCGACACCAAGCCTACATCCCCCGGGGATGCGACGACCCTCAGCCTGTGCCAACCTGCGGACAGCCCGATCCCGGAATCCGAAACTTGGGAATCGTCGACGTACACTTCCGCAGATGCCGGTGACGGGTGGAACAGGTAGAGTCCTGCCGCAGGAATCCAGACGAAGCCCTCGAACGTCCCCGTGTAGTCCCCGTTCGGAAGCCGTACGGCCCAGAGGCCTTCCCTGCGCACGCGCACGTCCGGCTCGAAGACGAGGGGATCCGTCCCCAGCCGGAACTCATCCATGTTGTCCATGCCGTCTCCGTCCGGATCGGCGTGCGCGTCGGACGGGTCATTCGGATCCGTGCCGCACCTTATCTCCCACCGGTCTGGCAACCCGTCGCCGTCCGTATCTGGGTTCAGGGGGTCTGTCCCCGCCCTCCACTCGTCGATGTCGCGCACTCCGTCCCCATCGGCATCGCCATATCCCGTACGCTCAAGGTTCCCGAAATGCCTGAGTTCCCAATCGTCCGGCAGCCGGTCGCCGTCGGCGGAGAGTCCCTGCGGACGGATCCTGGTCACCCTGACATCATCCAGAAGCGCCTCGCCGTCCCCAACGAAGCCGAATCCCCGGAATGAGTCCGCGCCAGGCCCCATGCCCAGTCCTTTCGCTACAAGGACTCCGCCAACATAAAGGTCCCATTCCCTGCCTACATAGTCAAGTCGCATCGTAATCCGCTGCCATGTGTCGAGGGCGACCCTCATCCGCGCATTCGTGACGAACGAGCCGCCGTCACAGAACACCACCCGCCCCTCCGTGTCGAACAGGCACGCCCCGCTGTAGTCGCAGCCAAGCAGATCGGGGGTCTCGGCAGACACGACAACCTGATAGACATCCACCCACACGACCTTGTCCGCATTCGTGACGGAATGCTCGACAAATACGCCATCCGGCTCATCTTCGCTACGGACCATGAGGGCGGCGGCGCCGGTGCGGGCATGGACTTCCTGGACCATCGCCGAGCCAGCCGCGCTCACCTGCCATCCGTTCTGACCCGAAAGCGCACCCGGAACGACGGCCGGAGCCTCGAAGGATTCCTCGAACGCCGACCCGTCGTCTCCGCCGACGAAGAGGGGGTCTGTGCCATCGCGAAGCTCCTGCGCGTCCGATATGCCGTCGCCGTCCGTGTCGGCGGCAGTCGGCGACGTCCCGTAGAAGCCTATCTCGACGGCATCCGAAAGCCCGTCCCCGTCTGTGTCCTTCCTAAGCGGATCTGTTCGGTGGCGGAACTCGTCAAGGTCCGAAAGGCCGTCTCCGTCCGCATCGCCGGATCCGTCCCTGTCCAGCGAACCGAAGTGGCACAGCTCCCACTCGTCCGGCAGTTCGTCCCCGTCAGACGAAAGTCCAAACGGGCGGCGCTCCGAGACGGCCACATCGTCCAGCACCGTCTCGCCGTCGCCAACGAAGCCAAGACCGCGAAACGCACGGGATCCGCCCATCCGCAAGCCGCTTTCCGCGATCACCCCGTCGATGTAGAGATCCCATAGCCGGTTCGGGTAGTCAAGCATAAGCGTCACGCGGACCCATTCGCCAAGCCGAACAGTGCGCACCGTGTTCGTCCGCCACGAAACGCCATCCAGAGCCAATACGGAGCCGTCTGCGGCAAAGCAGCATCCCCCGGCAATATCCTCCACCATCTGGGCGGGAGGCCCAGCCTCCTGGGCAATCTGGTAGGCATCCACCCATACGACCCGATCGGCGTTCGTGACGCCATGCTCGACAAACAGGGGGCCTTCCCCGTCATCCGATTCGCATGAAAGGCTCAGGGCCGCCTTGCCCGCATGGGCCACCTTCGTCTGCACGATCGCCGAGGCCGGATGCGTCGCACTCCACCCGCGTTGCCCGTCCAGCGGCCCCGGAATCACGCCCGGAGACTCGAAAGTCTCCACAAACCGGCCTCCGCCGATACCCTCGTCCACCAACGGGTCCCGCCCCCAGGCGATCTCGACACCATCGCGGACGCCGTCGCCATCGGTGTCCGCCAGGAAAGGGGATGTGCCGTAGACCAGCCTCTCAACCGCGTCCGGCAGGCCATCCCCGTCCGTATCCCGCGTCGCGTCTGCGGCCAGATAGAAAGCAGCCCCGAGACCGTCACCCGCGAGCAGAGCATTCTGGCGGATCAAGTCCTCATCCCCCGGAAGACGGCAGACCCGTGTCCACCGTTCCTCAAGGCCATAGCCGCCATCGGTGCGCAGACACAGGAGATCGGTGGCGTGAGTTCCCGTGTCCACGTCCAAGGCAACCGACTGGCTATCGGGATCGACGTCCATGCCGACTATCCTCGGCTTGCCGGACGTCAACGGCCCGTATGGGCGCGGACGCGACCAGCCTACAGCCGCATCGTTCGAGTTGGATACCCAGAACACGGAACGCCATGGGACGGCACCCGTCGCCGCGTCGCACCCTTCCGCGCCAAACGGGCCGGAAACGCCATCGGGGAGCGAAGGGAACGGACTGGCTGGCGCAGGGTATCCGTACGACAGGAGATTCCATCCGGGAAAGAGCGTGGACGCAAGGCTCCCGGAACACGGAACGCGACCGAACACGTACAGGGAAGCCGGCTCCGGCAGACCCGGCAGAAACGCCAGCGCGTCCCCGGCCGTTACGCGGACGGCGCTCGTCGCGCCGCTTTCCGCATCCAGCCACGCGCCGCCAGACCACACCGACTCCGCGACGGTTCCGTCACGGGAAGAGACCTGATACAGCCGATCCGGTCGGCCATCCTCGCCGACGGCAAAGCCGCCGGAAAGGAACCGGCAAACGCCATCTGCCGACAGTGGCTCGAAAGGCATGGCCACCGCCGTCAACTCATTGGACGGGGCTTCGACGCGGAACACGCCTACGGCATCGTCCGCCATCGCCGACACGCATAGCGATGCGGCAAAGGCGCATGCAATCGCATCTGACATAATGGCCACGCGCATTTTCGCTCCCTAAAGACAGGACCTGAATCAAAGTATGATTAAGGAAATGATGCCATTATAACGCAACTGCGCCATCATATCAATGGAGAAATTACGTCTCAGTAATCCACGAGAGTGCCGTGAGACGCAAGCGGCAAGCGGCTATTTTCGCTCTTTAGCGCCGATGGAGAAAGCGTTCTGAAGCCTTACGATCAACGTGTCCGGCAATACGGCGAACACCAAGGTCTTAAGGGCTTCCCTAAGGCGAACGGAAAGCGGAGGGCGACTTCTTTTCGCAAAGTCCAGCGGCACTCCATTCTCCTCGCAAAGGCGAATGCCGACATTCTCCCAATAGCCCTTGTGAACCGCATCCACAAACGGGAACTCTCTCGTGCGGGTGACAAGCAATGGACGCTTCTCGCCAGCCAACATGAAAGAGCCGTAGCGTTCAAACTCCCATGCGCTCCTGTTCCTGCATCCAAGCCATTTCAGGTACTCCCTGTTCCATATGCCAGTCTGGCACGTGACGCAGTATGCGACATTCTTCGGGAACTCAAGGAGATCCGTGTCTCGCCATGGCTTGCGTCCGGGCGGATTGGGATTGAGACGCAGATTGGCTGCGTCAAAGGCCTTTGCCTGCCCAAGCCGCATGAGCAAACGGGACGTATCGACTGGTGCCGACAGAAAATAGTCGTTCATCAGAAGAAGGACGTATGGCGTTGATATGCGTGACAGGGCCTCAACCAGCATCTCGCACCAGCATTTGCCCGTTCCCGTAGCGATGATCCCGTCAAACGCCTCATACCCGCCATCTTCCGGGCGTCCTGTCTCCGCAAGGAGAAGTACCTTGAATGGACAATCGGGCCAATATTTGCGGAACAGCGCGGCAAACGGGACCTCTATATCCCGATACGCATCGCACGAAGTCACCAGCACCGTGCAATCATTGTTGTAATGCGGCAAGTCCATTGTGGTAAAAGGTGGAAATCCTTATGTCTCGTCAAAGGAAGGAGGCGCGTTCCCGCGCCTCCTTCGAGCAAGATGCATCTGTGGCAATCCTACTTTTCCTTCTTCTCTTCCTTCTTGGGTTCATCCTTCTTCGGCTCTTCCTTAGCCTTGACAAGATCCTTACGGGCCTTGCTCATGGAATCGGCAGAGTAGGAAGATATCAGATACGTCCACTTGCCGATCTTGTCGTTGAAGTCCTTGACAGCCTTTTCAAGTGTGGCGTTCTCGGTGGCGTTCGTACCGACAGGCGAGAACGATGCCGAAACCTTGAAGTAGCGATCGGCACCGGAAGCGCCACCGACCTTAGCCGTATACGTCTGCCCGTTCTTGAGCGACACCGTGTAGACGGATCCAGTCGCGAATCCGAATTCCGCCTCAGGCCTCTTCGGATCGGCAACACTGCTGAAGTCAAGGTACGACAAAGCGGAGTCGAGCGAATACGTCTTTGACGAATCGAGTAGCTCCTCCTTGTCACCAAGCCCTTCAAGCGACCAGGTGGAATCCTTGCGCGACAGCTTCACCGTCTCGCCGTCCTTCGTGTACGTCACGGCCTTCACGTCTGACGACGGAATGGAGCAGATGCGGGATTCGCACCATTTCTTCGGATCGCCGTCGAACGCATCGAGAGTATCCTTCACAAGCACAACCCCATCGCCATACTTCACGTAGCGGCCATCAGGATACGAACCGCCGCCATAGGGCGACTGTCCCTTCGGCTTAGACATGTGCTTGCCGCCAAGCGTCGTGGAGGCAAGCACCTTGCCCTTGGCGTCCTTGATCTCGACAAGCGTCCCGACGTCGATCTTCTGTCCATTGGCAGACTGACCTACCGTGAGATCCTTCAGTTTGAGAAGGTTCTCGCGTATTTTCGTCACATCAGCCGGGTAGCCATGCAGGGTATCGATCGTCCAGCCCGCGTCTGACGCCGCAAGCGTGAGCTTCTTCTCTCCGCCGATATCGACCTTCGCGACATCGGATACGTCGAAGTTCGGAAGCACCTGCTTTCCGTTGACCGACGGTGCCTTGATCTTCCGTCCGGAATTGCAGAAGTATGCCGCACCGCCAAGAACGGCGGCTGCGGCTCCAAGAATAACGAGACTCTTTGTTGTCATTTTATCTCTTCTCTCCTAATGACTTTTTGTTCGCGATAAGTTCAGTGCCTTCTTCTCTTCAGCCCGTGGAAGATGCCGAACACGATCACGAGCAGAGGCATGGCGAGTATGTTGATCACCTTGAGCGCAAGGCCGAGGCTGTCGATTTCGGAAGTGAGTTCCTTGCGGACATTCTTGAGCTGGCGACGCGTATTCGCCTGCATCTTGCGGAACTGCTGTATCTCCTCCTGCTGCTCCTTCGAGAGAATCAGACGGTCATTGCCGCTCTTCTGCTTCTGAAGGGCGCTGAGCCTCTGCTGCGTCTCCTGGAGGGCCGCCTCAAGCTCGTTCTGCTTGCGCTGCCACTTGGCCATCGCCTTCGCCTCAAGCTCGTTCACCTTCACGAACGGACGGTTGGAAGGCCCGCGCGAGCGCACGCCGATGAGCTCTTCGCGTCCGGCATACTGCTCGATGACATTCGCGAAAAGCACGAGGTTGTCGTTGATCGGCTGGGCGATCGGACCGAACATCGTGTTCATCGTCTGAACGCAGAACTCGTCCGCCAGGAAGTCGGAGTCGGCGAAGATCACCACTGCGCCCTTGCCAGACGCGACCACTTCAGGAATCGCGTTGGTCGATCCCTCCTTGTAGTCCGGCCCCTTCGGGAACGCGGTATTGAACGTTCCGGAGAGACGCGCCGCGAGCGTACGCTTCACATGGTCGGGATTGAGTTCCTTCATCATTGCGCCCATGCCGAACTGCGCACCCATGCGATCCACAAGGCAAGCGCTGTCGGCGGATGTGGTGATGAGCGGCTCGAAGGTAAGTCCGTCCGTCTTGGCGAAAGAAAGCGCACCAGCAAACGGCAACATCACCTGGGTAAGGTCGGACACGACGATGTCGCCCTGATCCATGTTCTTTGCCGTAAGCGAGAGGAACGCGGGATTTTCCTCGGCGCGACCGTTTCCGGTGCCAAGCTTCGTGGCGGCCGCGAGATCCGCAACGAGCTTCGAAGTGTCGAAAGCGATTCCCCACTTCTCGAAGAGCTTGCCGAGTGTCGAGGGGCCATCACCACCGCCCATCTGCATCATCATCGGGTTCTGCTGCTTGCGCGACGCCAGCATGTCCATCACACTGAACGGATCGACGCACGCGATCAGGCGACCGCCCTTTATGACGAACTGATCGATGGCGAAGAGCGTCTTTTCGGAGAGATCCTTCGCGTGGAGCACCACGAGAGCCTTCACGTCCGAATTGATCGACTCTGCTGTCGTCGGGATCTCACGCACCTCGTAGTCCTTGGCGAGTTCGGTGAATGCCGCCCAGCCAGGCTGGGGACGCTGCCCCTGCATCATCATCATCTGGTTGGCTTCCTGCCCCATCACCCCACTGATGGAGGTCATCAGGCCGATCACCGGACGTTCGGGCCACGCAACGCGAGTCACAAGGCGGGTCACATCGTATTCAAGCGTCGATTCCGTACGGGGGCTGAACCTTGCGAGGGTTTCCTCCCTGTCTCCACACACCGCCACAAGTCCGAAATAGACGGGCTGGCCGAACGGCGTCACGTTCTGTGGCTCCACGCCATAGCGCTGGGCCCACTCCTCGGCGTCAGAATCGGGCTTCGGATCGTAGGCCTCAAGCACAACGTGGCCCTTGCCGGCAAGCTCATACTCCTTAAGGAGGTTCTGCACCTGGGTCGCATACGTCTTGAGCGCCATTGGCGTTTCAGCGGAAGAGGTACTGAAGTAGTACTTGAGAGTCACATCTTCGTCAAGCTTGCCGAGGACAGCCTTCGACCCCTTGGAAAGCGTATACAGCTTCTCGGCCGTGAGGTCAACCCTTATGGGAAGCGAAGCGACTATCATGTCGGCGGCGCCGAGAATGACGGCGAGAAGGATCAGCCCAAACGCTCCCTTGCCCTTGCCGTTCTTCTGCCCATCGATAACGGCATGCGCCGCCGCAAGCATGAACACGATCACGGCCACATAGTAGCCGATGTCGGCGAAGTCCACCACGCCACGGCGCAGCGACTCGAAGTGGGACATCAGCGAGCAGGACGCCACGGCATTTACGATTGCCGCAGGCACACCCCAGTTCGCGACCGCATTGACAACCGGGTCGAAGCCGATTATCAGCAAGGCGAACGTGATGGCGAGCGCCGACACGAATCCGATCACCTGGCTGCGCGAAAGGGACGACGCAAAGATGCCGATCGCCGTGGCCGCGCCCGCAAGGAGGAAACTGCCGAGATAGCCGCAGAACACCGCCCCCCAGTCCGGAGACCCCAACCACGCGGTCGTGGCCACCACCGGGAACGTGAGAGCAAGGCCAATGCCAATGAAGGCCCATGCGGCGAGAAACTTGCCTATGAGTGCCTGCGTCAGCGTTATCGGCAGTGTGAGCAGAAGCTCGACCGTGCCGCTGCGCCGCTCCTCGGCCCACGATCCCATCGTGGCGGCCGGGACCAGCAGCAGGTACACCCAAGGATGCCAGAAGAAGAATGGGGTCAGATCAGCCTGGCGGCGCTCATAGAACATCGCCACGCCGAATGTGAGGAATCCGGCGAGGACGAGGAACGCCACGAGGAACACGTATGCGACGGGCGAATCGAAATAGCTCTTGAACTCGCGCCCGAACACCGTCTTTACATTGCAGCCCTTACACTTGCACATGGCTTACTTAACCTCCTCTTCCATCGTAAGTTTGCGGAACACGACATCAAGCTTGCCGGATGGATCCTTCTTGCGAAGCTCGTCCGGGGTGCCGTCCGCCTTGATCTCACCGTGCGCGATCACTATCGCACGGGTACATACGGCATCAACCTCTTCGAGAATGTGCGTGGAGATGATGATTGCCTTCTCTGACGCCATATCCTTGATCATCTCGCGAACAACGAACTTTTGGTTGGGATCAAGCCCGTCGGTAGGTTCATCCATGATAAGCACCTGCGGATCATGGATGATGGCCTGTGCGAAGCACGTGCGCTGGCGATAGCCCTTGGAAAGCGTATCGATCGTCTGCCGGGCGACGTTGGTCAGCCTGGCCTTTTCGATGACGGCCTCAACCTTGGCCTTGGCCTCCGCGCCATGGAAACCGCGAATCTTGGCGATGAACTCCAGAAAGGCCTCTACGGTCATCGCCCTGTAAGACGGCGCATTCTCCGGAAGGTAGCCGATGCATGACTTCGCTCCGACCGGATCCTTGATGATATCGTGCCCGCAGATCGTCGCAGTGCCAGATGTCGGCGGTATGAACCCGGTAATCATTCTCATCGTGGTCGACTTGCCGGCGCCGTTCGGGCCGAGGAATCCAAGAACCTCGCCCTTGCCGACACTGAAGGATACCCCCTTCACGGCATGGAAGGAGCCGAAGTCCTTCTT
>CAVJWR010000081.1:0-6353 GCA_963653155.1 Limosilactobacillus gorillae | reverse complement strand
CTTTAGGTTTTCAACTTTCAGCATTTCTGACTTGTCCTTTCAAATGCAGATGATTATACCAAAAACGCGATGATGATATCATCCATGTGTTAAGGGAATGTTAACAGACCTCAAAAAGGAGTGCAGCCGGGCAGGCTCCCTCATCTATCACCGCAAGCGACATCCGGCGAATACGTCTTCTCCATGCGCTCAAGCTTCCAACGGATCTGTTCCGGGCCACCCACGTACTCCATTGACGGCTCCCATCCGAGGCGGGAGTCGTATTCGACAAGCGGCAAGGCCGCCTTTGCGTTCGCGTACTCCCGTTTGGCCCACTTTAGCACTCCCGCCTTGTCGTTGGCGCGATGCGCTATCGCGCCATGCTTGACGTTTATGGCAGTGATTACGGTGCGCTGCATATACCGGCCAAGCGTCGCCATTCGACGGGCCTTCTCCGCCCTGGCATCAGGCAAGGCGTTCGCAATGTAGTCGAAGATGTCTGCGCCTCGTCCAAGCGCCGCCTCCATGCCTTCAAGAAGCTCGAACTCCTTTTCCATGCCGGGGATGTCCAGGCTTTTGATCTCGCCATTGTCGATATAGCTGCTTACGTCAAGGTAATTGTACCGTGCGATATCCTTGTTGGAAGCATTGCGGGATATCGGGAATTCGTCGTTTCCGATGTGGGTGCCACCGTAGTTGTACGGATAGGATGGCCCCGTGCGGAACGGACCATACTGGTTTCTGTCGCTCGCCACATAGTCCGTGGCAGTGTCGCTCCACAGTTTCCACGCCTCAACCGCCCGGTCGGCGTTTTCAGCCCCGAAATCCCTTTCGGCAATCATTCGAAGATGACGTCCGAACGGAATTCCGCCCTCGGTGAACGCTTCTTTTTCAAGTTCGCTCACGAAAGACGGAAACCAACCGTAGTGATGGCATTCCATCAGTCCAGAGAGTCCCCAATCCCTGTGCGCCTTGCGCATTCCGGAATAGCGTCGTTCCCACTGAAACGGACACGGCTGGTACGGGATGGTTCCGTAGTCCCACGTGAGTCCGCCAGTGTTCGACATCGTGTAGAGCCTCAGCCCGTTCCTGTGCGCCCGTTCGGCCTCCGAGGCAAAGTACCTGCCAGGTCCGGCGAACGAAAGCGAATAGTCCGCGCTCGGTGCGTTCAGTCCGTTTCGCTTCACCTGCGGCTCGAACATCTCGAAAGTCGCCATGAGCGTGACATCCTTCGGCAAGCGGTCTATCAGCTCCATTCGCGGCCCAACCGGCTGACGGCCCCAATTGTAGGTCCAAAACACTATCTCCATGTCGGGACTCTTGGCATTCACCGCAGACTTCACGGCACGCACCCAGTCCGGATAGTCGCTGCAAGGCCACCAACCCGCTGATGGACGAGGATCGCCCGGTATTTTGTTTTGCCAAGTGACTGGCTGTGCACGGCTGTCCCTTGTCGGGAATTGGCAGCTTTCGCCTACGAACACGATGCCTTTCGCTTCTGGATAGGCCTCGGCGACCCTGCCATACGTTGACTCGAATATTCCCTTGGCGTTGGGGTCGTCGGGATGCACGAACGCCATTATGTAGCTGTACAGATACGTATCCAGTCCAAAGCGTTTGGCGCGGCGCATCGTATCGCGCACATCAAGGTAGCTTGCACCCTTTGTGACGTCAATGTCCTTTATGAATAGGAGAATGGCATCCATCCCAGCATGGGCCATCTGCGAAAGGTGCGCATCGGGGAACATATCCACACCCCATCCCGAATGCGTCATTCGCGGGGAGAATAGCGGGCGGCGCGTCTCATTGCCGCGCTTCAGGAATGGCGCGCGACGCAACCCCATCAGATCCTCAAGGTGATACAGCGCCTGCGCGGCGGCGCGTGAATCCGCTGCCGATATGCTCACGTCTTCATCTACCGCAATGTGGTATTCGCGAGCCGGAAGAGTCGTGTCGATGCTTACGGATACGGTCCCAGTGCCTCCTCGCTGAAAACGCACGCTAACGCCCATGGACACGTCAAGGTAGTCGCAGAAGTCCTTGCCGGCGAGAGCCATCACGTCATCCGCGTCCTTTGGTACCGACACGACCATTCCATCGGAAAACACGAACTCGCCATCGCCAGGCTTCGCCTTCACGTCACGAGCATTGGGTTCGTGAACAACCTCAAGCCGCTTCCGAAAATCGTATGGTGCCTCTCCATGGCAAACATGAGAAAACGACAATATTGCAGACGCCACAAGAAAAACCATTGAGACTTTCCGTTTCATCAAAACTCCTTTGGGCTTTCACCCAACAACCAGTTCAAAACACAAACGATGCACATGGCTTCTTGCTTAGTAACCTCTTAACGAGTTCTTCTCGTGGAGGTGTACACCCAAGCCTGATGATATCTGAGAATGTCTTATCTTCAGATCTTAGTGGGGAAACCTTTCCGGAATAAAAGTTTACATCCTTGATTTTAATGATCTTTTCACTCCTATTCTCTGCGGACAATTCATCTCCATATCCTCCTGATATGACATTTACCTCATCACTATGCTCTGCAAGAAAATCGGAGAAATTCAATGCAGTAGTGTCGGATATGTATTTAGCAAGCAAATCCTGCAAAACCCAAAAAGTTGTTCCACCCCACGCTTTGCCAATCTGGCTCTTAACGAGTAATTGGCTGACCATTCGTGCCCAAACCTGGCGGTAATTTATGGTTGGCCCACCAGGCTTCACGTCAACGCCATTCAGGCGAAGAACAGTGTCTTCAAAAAGTTGCGCAATCTGAGTTCTGTTTTTCTTGTTTCCTCCGCATGTGCTGGATGTCATAACTTCCACAATGACGAGCGGCAAATCTGGATAATCCTCGCAAAATGTCGTGTTATTTCGAAACGTCGTCGTAAATCCAGAATCGGCCAGCATCCGTAAAGTCTTCGCGTGCGAGATGCCTAATTCATCACTAATGGCTTGCACAGGCTTTGCCTTGCGCCCAGTAATAACGTAATCAAACGTGTAGTCAAAAAGCCCCGTCCTTCCATTCTCTGTAATAGCGCACTTGACTTTCACCTCCGACCAGACAGAATACCGCATACCCTTAACAAGACCTGACTTATTGCAAAGCGTATCCTTTATCTCATCCTGATGGTTTGCAGCAACGTCAGAACGATAATTCAATAATCTCCTCGGACAAACTATCCACGGTTGCGCCCCCTTATGCAACTGTAAAGAACAGACACCAGATTGGATGAGACGCTTTCCTGGGAAAAATGGACGGAGACGACTGTCTGCGGAAAGCGATATCCCAGAAGAAAACCTATTGCCACCACCATCACATTCCGCATTCATGAATGGGCATTTGCAGCGGCTCAAATTATCTTGCGCTTCAGCCGACCATGAATCCACTGGATACCCGTAGAGTTCAAATATTTGAGAACAGTCCTTCATTTGGCTAATCTTTCCGATTGATTGAGATACTGCATAATCTGCACACCCATTGCTTTGGCGAGTGGTGGAGGAACGGAATTTGCCACAAGTCGATGCTGATCAAGATTCTTGACGCTTCCTGTCCGTGAGCGAATCGGACCCTTTAGGAGATATTCATCGGGATATCCATGTATCCGCATATATTCACGTGGCGTCAGATACCGAGTTTCAGTGGGATGGAAGAATATCTCTCCACACCTTAACGTATTCGATTGCCCCGACCGATTCAGACGCAGATACTTTGTCGTGTCCCTCGACTTAAGTCCACGTAATATTTCTTCTGGCAAATGTGTCTGAGACGCAAGATAAAGACCTTCCGGTACATATCTAATTCGCTCTCGATCACGATCTGGCGTAACGTCCACATGATTGCGAGCTTCGTCTGGATATTGTGTCGTTCCTTTTTCCTTTGGCCATGCACAGGGAAGTCCAGAAAGTGCTTCACCTACTGTTTTCCATGGCGGTAACTTGTCTGAGAACAACTCGTCTGACTTGGGGTTTCTATGTGTCGGAGACGGAAACTCGAATCCATTCTTGTCCCTTGTTGCAATCAATATCACCCGCTCACGTAATTGCGGAACGCCATAATCGGCAGCAAGACAAACCTTATATTTTGCGACATAACCAAGTCTATCGAATTCTTTTAGTAGCTTTTCAAATACACCACCTTTTTTCCCATCTGCATCTTTAGCCGACAATACTCCCTTCACCTGTTCCATCATGACGACCTTTGGTTTCATTACTTCAGCATACCTTGTCATCTGAAAAAGAAGCATCCCTCTTTCGTCAGCCAGCGCCCGTTGTTTGCCTATCAACGAAAATGCCTGACATGGCGGACCGCCAAAAAGCAAGTCTAATTTCCCGCATTCTATTCCGATGTCTTCCAACACATTTGACGGTTCAAGCTTCCTAATGTCCCCTTCATATACTCTCGTTGCATCTCCCTGTGCTGATATATTATGGCGAAGCGTCTCACAGGCATTCACATCAATTTCAATGCAGGCTCGAATGTCAAATCCCGCCTGTCGCATGCCAATATCCAATCCACCTGCCCCTGAAAATAGAGAGACAGCAGTCCTGATGTTTTTTATCTTCTTCATTTCCGACTCATCGGCAACTTGACATTTTGCATCTACAAGAGACGACAGCAAAACTATTCCAATCAATAGTTGAGGCTTCATAATATAGCTTGAAACCTACTTCTCCAACTCGACAAGCGTCTCGAACCGTGCGGTGCGAGGGAACATGTCAAAGAGCCTTACGCGCCTTATCCGATACTTGCCGACCATAGACTGAAGGTCTCGCGTGAGCGTAGCCGGGTCGCACGAAACGTAAAAGATGCGCTTTGCACGAGAGTTGGCGAGGAAGGCCGGAACGTTCCGCTCCATGCCGCCGCGTGGCGGGTCGACGATGACCGTAGCGTTCTCGCCTATGCGGATGCGCGAAAGGCTACCGCCTACGCGCTCGCAGAAAAAGTTGGCGGCGATGCCGGCAACCTTGGCGTTTTCCTTAGCGAACCGAACCGCATCCCTACCGCTCTCTACGCCAACGATTCGCGGCTGTCGTGCCAAGCCCCTTCCGCGTACACCATTCACGCAGCAAAGGCCAAACACTCCGACGCCACAGTACAAATCCACAATGTCCGGAGAGACATCCACCTCATCCGCATACGCGGAAGCGACAGCCGCAACAAGCTTTTCGCCGATCTCAGGGTTGACCTGATAGAAGCCATCCGCAGAAACGCCGAACCTGAGTCCGCAAGTGCGCTCGACGAACGAAAGGCCTTCCGGCGGATCCCCGAACCACCAGCGCACACCATCGTCAAGAGTCCATCTTATGGTGACGGCTGAACGCTCTCGCGACTCCCTGCGGACGCTTTGCGCACCCTGCGTAAGCATCGAAAGCACTCCAGCCCTAACGGAAGGCAACGCCTTGTTGATCTCCTTGCACGCGAGAGGATCATACGTGATATCAATGACGTCATGCGAACCCTGCCGCCTGTAGCCCATCAGCCATTTGCCGCCGACGTGCTGCACATGGTAAGTCACCTTGTTGCGGTAGTTCTCGCTGCGCCCCGCCACGACCTCGATGTGTCGGTACGACTGCCCGATACGTTCGAGGAAGTTGCCGAGCTGGGACTCCTTGAACCTCAGCTCGGCAGCATAGTCTACGGCGGAGTACACCATGCCCGGCACAGCCGGCGTGCCGCCATCAGACTCGGCTCCGAACGCGACGATGCGGTCTGGCGATGCGATCACCAGCTCCACACACCTTGCCCGAACAAAGCTTTTCTTCTGTTCCGTGATCTCCGCACGGACGGTCTCGCCCGCAAAAGCCCCGGGGACAAAGCATACGCGTCCGTCCCCGAGTCTACCGAGTCCTTCGCCGCCGTAAACGTTCTTGTCGATAGAAAGCGTGACCGTCATCGCGATATCACTTGTTGATTATGAGGGCCATGAACGTGAGATCGACATCACCCTTGTTTTCGACACCATGCGACGATCCGTCTGGCGTCCATGTGACGTCGCCGGGCTTTACAGTGCGCACAACGCCGTTGTCGCTGTACTCGCCCTCGCCAGTGAGGAAGTAGTAGACCTCGCCGTTGCCGACGTGCTGGTGATATGGCACCGCGCTCTTCGGCGGCACTACCACACGTGCGTACAGACCAAGCTTGTCAGCCATCTGCTCCTTGCCAATGAGCTTCTCAAGCTTAACGTCACCCATCATCTCTATTTCCATCTTGATGTCTCCTTGTTTTGTTGTTGTCAAGCAATGACTTTAGACTGTTCACTTTGCGGACACAAGCGTACGGGTGTACGTGCCGGCGGCAAGCTCCTCCGACTTTCCGTTCGGAAGCTTGACCGTGGCTGTGGTGTTCGCCGGGATGGTGAACGTCCAAGAGC
>CAVJWR010000080.1:0-14883 GCA_963653155.1 Limosilactobacillus gorillae | reverse complement strand
GCTAAACGCAACTGGTTATTTTATTGCCTCCTATTGGCGCTTGGAAAGCACGTCGCGCTCGTACTTGAGCACCTCCGCCATCCAGCATTCGTCCGCCGGGAGCTTCGCCCTCGTGCAGAACTCCTTCCACACCTCCTGCCACGGGTAACACTTTAGCTCTTCCTGGAGGACAAGCTGCTCGGTGTACTGGCGGGCATCCTGTAGGGCCTTAAGGGTCTCCTGCGGCTCAAGCATCGCCTGAAGTAGAGCCTTCTGCATGTTGCGCATTCCAAGCACCCATGCCGCGATACGGTTGATGGAGGCATCGAAGTAGTCGAGCGCGATGATGAAGTTCTCCACGCCATTGCGGACGATCTCGTGCGCACAGGCGGTCACCGCATCGTCAAGACGGATCACGTGGTCGGAATCCCAGCGGACCGGACGCGACACGTGGAACGCCACCTTGCCGGAGAAGAGCAGCAGAGTGCTGATCTTGTCCGCGACGTTCTCGGAGATGTGGAAGTGTCCGGTATCGAGAAGGCACAGGATGTTGTTCTTCATCGCGTAGCACATGTAGAACTCGTGCGAGCCGGGAGTGCAGCTCTCAACGCCTATGCCAAAGAGCTTGGACTCGATCGTCGGGATGCAGTACTTCTTGTTGTACTTGTACTTGAAGATCTTGTCGTACGACTCCTTGAGGCGCTTGCGCGGCCCGAAGCGGTCCGAAGGCTCGTCCTTGAAGCCATCCGGGACCCAGAAGTTGACGGCGCACGGAGTGCCAAGCTCCTTGCCGAAGTACTCCGCGATCTTGAGGCAGGCGATGCCGTGCTCGATCCAGAACTTGCGCACCCTCGGATCCTCGCTCGCGAGGGTAAGCCCGTCGGCGAGCGGATGCGAGAAGAACGTCGGGTTGAAGTCGAGGCCGAGGCCGCGCTTCTTCGCGAACTCCACCCACTTCCTGAAATGCTTCGGCTCAAGCTTGTTGCGCTCCACCTTCTTGCCGTCCTCGAATATCGCGTAGCACGCGTGCAGGTTTATGCGGTGCTTGCCGGGAATGAGCGAAAGGGCCTCGTCAATGTCGGCCATCAGCTCTTCCGGGGTGCGGGCCTTGCCCGGATAGTTGCCTGTCGTCTGGATGCCGCCCGTGAGCGAGCCGGCATTCTCGAATCCGCCGACATCGTCACCCTGCCAGCAGTGCATGGATATCGAAACCTTCTGAAGTGCGCTTATCGCCTTCTCGGTATCGACACCGAGCACGGCGTATTTCTTTTTCGCTTCCTGGTAACTCATTTCCGTGGTTCTCCTGTTGTTTTGCCTTAAAGTCCAATGCCCCTTGCGCCAGTGGGGTCGTTTTGATATAATCTGCGCCGTTTTTGACCAACCGTCGGGGCGTAGCGCAGTCTGGTAGCGCGTTTGCTTGGGGTGCAAAAGGTCACGAGTTCAAATCTCGTCGCTCCGACCATTTACTTTCCCCCTCCCTTTCCGTTTGGCTTGCGAATAGGCTTTTTGTGCCGCCGCATCTCAATCTCACGCCGCCATCACTTGAGCGGCGTGAGTATCATGTTCCTGAAATCGGCGTCGGAATGGTCGCCCTGGATGTAGAGCGGGCCGGACACAAACTCGTTCGCCGTCATTGCGCCGCCGGTAATCCCAACAACCGGAACGTTGTCGATGATGGTCACTCCGTTCAGCACAACCGTAAGGTGGCGCTTGTAGAGCGTAACGTCAACGGTCTGCCACTCGCCGGCCTTCTTCTCCGCCGCCACGCGAGGCGTGACGCGCCCGTAGTATGCGGCCATGTTGTGGCAGTCCACAGGCTTGCCGTAGCTGTCGAGTACCTGTATCTCGTAGATGCCGCGCAGGTACACGCCAGAGTTGCAGTCCGGCAGCACGCGCACATCGTACTTGAGGTTGAAGTCGTAGAAGTCGGCGCGCTTCGTCCGCAGGTTGCCGTTCTTGTGGAGCGACTTGCCGTTCGCGTCGCGCTGTATGCGGTTGGAGAGAACCCCGTCCTTCAGGGTCCAGCCGTTGACCTTCGTAGGCTCCATCAGCTCGAAGTCGGCGATGGTCCCGGCAAGGATGTTCACCGACTTGCCGCGCACTGCGGCCTTGAGGTCGGGAGCCGGCCCGACGATCGGCGGATTGCGCTTCGCCGAAAACGTCTGGGACTCGCCCACGGGCTTGCCGTTGCCGTCCACCTTTTGAAGCGTGCACGCGGCCCAGTCGCCACGGATCTTCATTTCCACGCGGTCACGCCTCCACGCGCTCTTGTCCTGGGGCAAATCCTTCGGCTTGTGGTTGCCGAACGTAAGCGTCACGCATCCCTTTCCGATCTTCAGGTCATCCCCGGCGACCGTGAACGGACTGCCCCAGCGCCACAGCAGCTCCGCCTTTGGCTTGCCGTCCTCGCCTTTCGAAAGGATCAGGTGCCCGGCGTTCATCGTGTCGAACGGCAGGGTAAGCGCCCAGCTTCCGTACGGGCAGCAGCGTCCCTTGGCGCAAGGCTTGCTGGCCGATGCCGGACACAGCTCCGTCGCCACGATGTCGGCCATCTGCCTTACGGCACAGTCCTTCGACGCCTTCCCGATCTTGCGCACGGCGCACGCCTGCTCGGCAAATCCGCACCAGCGCAGCTGGTCGAGGAAGAACATCGTGCGGTACTGGTCTCCACCCTTCGCGGCGGCATCGAGCAGCGCGGCAGTCCAGATCTCACGTGGAGAGTCGGAGAACCACGACCAGAACTTCCACCACGACGGATCAGCCCGCATCACGTACTGGCTCACGGCGGCGACCTGCGCCGCCACCATCGGATCAGTCGCGTACGCGGGCTTCACCTTGGCGAGCAGGGCGGACGCGCTCTCTGCGCTCTCGACGAACGAGGCGAGCTTGTCGTCGGAGGTCTCGGCCTCGATCGCATCGCGGTTGGCGGCATGCCACTCCACCGCCATCGGATGGGACTTGGTTGGCTTCATTGCGGCACCATAGTCCGCAAATGGATTCGGGTCAGCTGCGCCTACGGACATTCCCACGGCCAAGGCCGTCACGAAAAAAAGATTCTTCATTGTATTCATCGCTCCTTCCTTTTGAACACCTTAGCCCCACATCTCCTTGCGCCACGGTTCGCGCATGGTCTGGTAGAGGAACCGCTCGGCGGCGGGATCGTCGACCGCATGCAGCGACTCCGGATCGAACCTGAACCCGCGCCCAAGCCGTTCGGCCACGATGCCGAGATTGAACATGGTGCAGGAACGGAAGCCGTTCGATTCGTTGAGCGCGAACGTCTTGCGGTTCCTGCAGCTGTCGATGAAGTCCGTCTGCTGTGCGGCGGGCTTCGGGAGATCCGCGAGTATCTTCTCCGCATCCAGCTCCTTGCCGCTGGCATCGACGAGGCGGAGCGTCTTGCCGCCCTTCGCCTTCGGATACACGCACAGGCCGTTGGAGCCGCGCAGAAGAGGCTCGCCCTTCAGCGTCTCGTCGCCATCAAGCACAACCTCCGTTCCGTCCGCATACGTGAGCGTGATGCGGTCAAAGCGGCCCACAGCCTCAGGATGCTGCTTCGGCCCGACGTAATCGACCTTCACCGGGCTAGTATCATCCTTGCAGAGGAGATACTGGAGCGGATCGAGATAGTGCTGCGCCATGTCGCCAAGCCCGCCCGAATCGTAGTCCCAGTATCCGCGGAACGACGTGCCGGCGCGGTGTGCCGTGTACGGCTTCCACGGCGCGGGGCCGAGCCACATGTCCCAATCGAAGCACTGCGGGATCGGCTCCGGAGTGGCGTTCACGCGGCCAGACCAGAAGAACTTCCAGCTGAAGCCCTGCCCGGCGCCGAACGTGCACTTGATCGGCCCCTTTCCGAGAAGGCCATTCTCCACAACCTGCCTAATTGGCTCAACCGTCGTGCCGAATCCGTAGAACGTGCCCTGGAAGCGGAACCACGTGTTGAGGCGGAACATGCGCTTCTTCGCCTTCACCACCTCCATCACGCGCTTGCCTTCGCCGACTGTGCGCGTCATGGGCTTCTCGCACCATATGTCCTTGCCGGCATTCGCGGCCATTACGCTCATGCACCCGTGCCAGTGCGGCGGCGTACAGATGTGGACGATATCGACATCCTTGTCGGCAAGCAGCTCAAGGAAGTTTCCGTACGCCTTGACCTTGCCGAAGCCCTTGTCCGCTGCGGCCTTGAGGCCGGCCTTCACGCGGGCCTCGTACGGATCGCACAGGCCGATGAGGCGCGAACCCTTGAAAGGCAGGTGGTTCGCGGAATGCGCAATCGAGCCGAAGCCGATAAGCGCACGGGTGAGCTGGTTCGATGGTGCGGTCTCGCCGCGCAACACGCTGGCGGGCACAATGGCGAAGGCGCCCATCGCCGCCGCACCCCTTAAGAAATCACGTCTGTTTTGCATTAGGCAACAATTCCTTTCTTTTCGATGTCCGTAAGTATACCACAAATCAGATGAATTAGGGTTTAGGTTTTGGTGGGGAGTTGGTAGATGATAGTTGGTAGTGGGTAGATGGTAGTGGGTAGAATGATTTTCGATTTACGATCTGCGATTGCATGATGAGGTTGAGAAGTTGAGAGGGTGAGAAGTTATGATTTCATTGATGATCTGGTAGGGCGATTTGCAATTGCATTTAGTCATTTGATGATTTGGTTATTGTCCGCCATCGCCGTCGTGAGAAAATGGCCGTGTAGAAGTGTAGAAATGTAGATTTTAGATTTTACGGCCAAAACCTCATTCCCCCAAAAACACCAACCCCTCTGTGCCTTCGTGACTCTGTGTTAAATAAAAACGATCGTAGTTGATAGATGGTAGTGGGTAGTTGGCAGTTGGGTAGGGGTAGAATCAAATACCCAAATAACTAAATGCAATCGAAAATTCTCACTACCATCTACCTCACCGTATCACCACTGTCGCACCACGTGGCGGGACAAGATAATATCCGTCACTGCGGCGTTCCATCAGCCCACCGGCAAATGCCCCGCCGGACGGCACACGCCAGTGCGGCACCCTTACGGGCTTCTCTGGCCCATTGGGAACTGAAATGACCTTGACCGCCCGCTCAACACGTTCGCCGAGCGTTGGCGACGACAACTCTATTGTGCCCGTCCCTTCAAAGCGCAGCGCGTTGACGGTCAGACAAGATACGCCATGCTCGTCGCCCGTGACGATCAACCGCCCGCCGTCAGCCAAGGCCAGCGATCTTGCGGACACCTCACCCGAAGCCGTCAGGCGGTCAACCGCAACATCCGCATACGGGAAAGATGCCGAGGCCCCTGTCGCAACGGATAGTACATCAAACTCATACCTCAGCGAAAGGTTCGCATTTTCAGTCCCGAACCACTTGTTCCACAGCGCGGCGGCAATCTTCTGCCTCTGTCCGTCCGGGATGTAATGGCGGAAGAACAGGAACTCGCCAAACTTGACTCCGCCGTAGTACGAGCTCGTCTTCGCCTCTATCTTGCATCCCACAACCTGAACGCCTCCAAGCCCATCCTGACATCCAGGCCGCGAATCAAGGAGATGCAGTCCGGATGGAACCCTGCGAGTACCGCACTCGACATATGGCACCTGAACCCCATCCAGCTTCAGGCTCTGTCTGAAATCGGACGATGACGTTCCGGCGATTGGGAATCCGCTTCCGCCGCCACCCTTGCCCCGCGTCCATACCCAGTTAGACCCGAATAGGCATGGTCCCACAAACTCTTCGCCACCGACCAGATCCAGCCCCATTGCAGACTCGTCGTCTTTCCACACGGCAAACATCTGGAGCCAACCGTCATTTGTCGACAGCGACGATTTGCCGCCGGCAAGTGGTTTCGTGAATCGAAGGCCCGCGCCATACCCTTCCAGATTGTTCATGTCGGCAAAGCCGCCAAAGTCAACCAAAGGAAGCCCGTTTGCTTGTCCTTGCACGAGATACGGACGATTCACCGTCCGCGACCTGTCGAACGCATATCCTCCGGCTATGGCCGCGAGCGAACTTCCGCGCCCCTCATTGACGTCAGACCATCCTGTCACGGTTGACTTGCCGTCCGAATCCTCTTCCGTCACGACCGACTGCGAAGCGTCAAAGTGCAATGCGCTATCGGCGGTCAGCAGCGGAGAAAGCGTGAAGGAGCCATCCTCAACCGAAATGCCGGTGACGCCATCGGATAGAGCGGAAAGTTCGAGTGCGCCCGCCCCAGACTTCGTGAGCATCCCTTCCGCCGAAACAATATTTCCGCGAGCCGTACCCGCATCGACCACGATCTTTCCACTGCCGGTGAACGCCAAGTTCGGCGTCGCCGACTCCGCAAAATCTACGGCATGGAATTCCGTTCCGACCGAAAGCATCGTGTTGCTCGGACAAAACACCTCCATTGCCCGCAGATTCCCGATTCCAGTCACGCTCGCCGAATCGACGACCTGAAGACGTCCAACGCGCAACGGAACCTCCGACATGTCCAGAACGGCCCCCTTCGCAACCGTGACATCGCCGACCGAAGGCGAGAACCACTTGCACCGCAGATAGTCGCTCACGTAGGCGGCATCGGCATCCGAAATCGAATTCGTGCAGAACACGGCCTCCGCCATCTGGAATTCGCCGACAGGCGGCGTGTATGTGCGGCGACCGAATGCCGCTCCGCCATAGGTGGAATCCAGATCGGCGCTTCCCGTAAACGCACCGGGCATCCGCACCGATGCCAAGTGCCAACCCTCGCCGATGCGCACGGACAGCGGCGATGAGAGGACCGTCCCGTCAACCGTGACAGAACTCTTTAGGCTCTCAGGCGCACCAACATGCTGGAACAGGAATTCCTTGCCGTTGCCGCCCTTGCCACGATAGAGAGCCGCACCCAAAAGAACTGGAGTAGGACCGTAAAAGTCATTGTGGCTGTCGGATACAAGGTCTTTAAGTCCATCATGATCCTTCCACACCCAAAACGACTCGCGCACGAACCTCTTTGTTCCCCAGTCGAGGTAAGCCGCAGTTTCCGCGTTTGTGCCGATCCCTTCACCACTGGAAAATCCGCCGAAATCCATTACACGCAATCCATTCAGCATCGCTTCAGCCAGAAACGGACGGGCCTTTCTCGTGCCCGACGAGGCGAATGCCTCTCTTCCATCCACATCGCCCCATCTCGATACGAAGTTCGTTCCGCCCTCCGCAACGACCTCCATCCCGGCCGTGTCGCTCGCGTCAACGTGGAAGTACATGCCGTCCACATCTCGCATCCGCGCCGGTCGGACACTGCGCAACGTCCCTTCCTGTACCACAAAATTGATGTTGGTGTTGCCGACCACGGCGATCTCCAACGTGCCGCCACCGGTCTTCATGACGGTGGCCGCACCGGTTCCCGAAAGGTATTCGATGCGAACCGTTTCGCCCAAGGGCACAGCTATTTCGGTGTCACCGGTGAGAGACCGTTCCGCAATGGTCTCGGCATACGTCGCAACAGCCGCAAAAAGCGCACCCACAAATGCCATTGTCCTGTTCATGTCAGTCGTTTCCCTTCATTGCTTTCCCGAATGTGAAAACCTCGATCGCGCGTGGCTGGAGCAGACGCGATTCCGGCCTACCGCTTCCATAGCCATCTGCGACCTCAAACGCCACAGGCTGAGGATCGTCAGTCACATTCACTGCGGCCAGGGCGAGACGCGAGGCCGATGGATCGCGCCACCAGGCGCCAATGACCGCCGACGTTCGCCACGTGGCGTTTGTCATGTTGCTCCGCGTGAACAGGGTATGCGTGAACGTACGCTCAGGAAGCGAATTGAGCGGACGCAGCTCGTCCAGCAACGTTCCATAGGCGAGGAAGTCCTTCGCCTTCTCACGTGCGTTCGCGAACCGTGCGAACGCACGGAACTTCCTGTTCAGTTCCGGATCCTTGGCGTCTTCCATGTCGCCAGACCAGCCTCCCGCCACTCCCCACACGAACGCTCGCGCCATCTGGAGGAACGCCAAGTCATACACGGCGGCATTCTTGTGCCGCGTACCGAAATACGTGGTGTAGTCGGCATAGACGGCAGGCCAGAACGGAACATCCTCGCCCGTATCGTCAGTAACGGAGAGCAATCCGTCAAGGACATCCATGTAGCAGTCCGCCGTTCCCTCGGTCGTAAGGGCCACGCCTCGCGGCGCAAGCTCGTCATGCACACGTCCGAACATTTCCCGGTAGCCTTCGGCCCACCATTTGCCGCCCGCGACCGGATGCCCATGCGCCGCATTTCGGCATTCGCGGTAGGCGGCGCATCCCGCCTGGTCGTAGTATATGGCACCGCCATTGGCTTCATCGACCACGCGATGCGCAAGCTGGCGAGCCGTCTCTTGCCAGAGAGGCGTCGCCGGACACATGATTCCGAACTCATGCCTTCCGTACGGATAGTTCCCTCCACTTCCCCACGACTCCGTGAAAGCGGTCCCATCTTCGCGCATGGTCGCGTATGGCTCGGCATATGGCCATGATGTGAGGCGGGTATCCCACAATCTGGCATTGACGTATGGCATCACCGTCCATCCCTTGGCGGCCAGCCGTCCATACATCTCGCTTACGCCTCTACGGGCGGGCAGGAACTCTGGATAATGCCAGCCAAACTCTATCGCACTCCACCGATAGCTGCGAAGCCCAAGCTTCACATCCGGGAGCGCCGCCCTAAACCTGTCCATGAGACGTTCCGCAGAACGAGGATCGAATATATGGTGGCAAATCCAGACGGAAACCTCGCTCATCGCCTCTCGCGGATAATCACTGCGCGACGCTATCGGCCCCTTTGCGCACCATTTTTGTTTCAGTGCCCAAGCCCTGTAGCGACGCGCCGCCTGCCACCAGTCGCCCTTGTATGCGGCGATCGTAACGGCATAGCGCGGCCCTTCTGCCGCCTTGCCGACGATCCCCGCATTCTCCACGGGCGTCCCGAACCACGCATCAAGATTCCACGTGTACAGCTTCTTCTGTCGAGCGTCCGGATCGTGGGCCGCAAGGTACAGGCCCGCATCGCCAATCATGTACGCCGCCACCGGCGGGAAATATCCGGGATAGTCATATTCGCCCCATTGGCAAATGCGGTTGCGGCTAAGGCCATTGTACTTGCGCATAAGCCGGGCGCCAAGCGTCTCGTATGGCATCAGCACATCAGCCTCCCCCGGTTCCACAATCCTGCGGAGACATGGATACGATGTCCTTTCAAGCGCCCATCGCGTACTGCGGTTCGAAACGCGAAGCCGCCATTCGCTTGCCGCATCGCCAGGAGGCAAAAGGACTTCGGCCTCCACGTCCACAATTCCGTCCTCACCCGGAAGATACATGCCAATCCAGCGAAACACGATTCGGCCATCGCCTTTCTCGGCATACGCTTCCCGTGCGCGGTCGCGGTTGGACAGGGAAACGCGCCTTATGCCGCCCGTCGCATCCATCCCCGAAAATGACAGTTTCCAGAAATCCGCCGCCGTAGGCACGGCCTCATGGCGGATGAACGAAACTCCACCTGCTAGACGGTTGACGATGCCAGTGATCGCAAATCCCTGCGAACCATCCGCGAAGCGTATCTCCAACGCATCGTTGGCAATGGTTTCACCCTTCAGTGAAGCAAGCGCCGACAGCGTGGCGGCACAACATATCGCAATGCGTCCAGTCATTTTTCCACCTCCATGCTTTTCTGCCGCCTGATCCCGAACCATCGGGTTTCGCCGGCGGTCATTGTCAGCTCAAGATGATCCCCAATCGTCCGCGATCCATCCTTGAGATTTGTCACGCAAGCGGCAAACGGCAAGTTCACCATATGCGTACCGGGAACGAGACAATGCACCGACATGAAATTGCCGTTCATGTCCACCTCAAGCACCCCCGGCCTACACGCCACAAACGCACCCGCCGCCATAGCCTTGCCGTGCAGTCCCTCGGCGTCAAGCGTCCTGAAGCCGTCCCGCACCACAAGTCGATATCTCCCGGACAGCGATGGATCGGAATCGAAGTCCTCCGCCAGATATATGTCGTGCGGCACGCCGGATGCCCCATAGTCTTCCCAGCGCAGACGGAAATCAAGTTCCCCGGCTGTCTTCAGCGTCGCCATGCCAACCTCATCGACCACGAGTGCGACGTCCGGATGCCATGGATCAGGCGTAGCCGCATCAAGACTGCGCCTCACATCGACCACCTCACGATAATCCTCAGCAATCTCTCGCGGCGAATACCATCCGCCTGACATGTCGTACATCCACCACCCCATGCGCGATGCGTTGAGCATGCCGGCATGCTTGCGTATGAGCGTTCGCCAGCATGTGATGTCATCGGCGGTGTTGAGTCCCTTGTACACTACGAGATCCTTGACCCACTGATCAAGTGCCGCCCATGTGCGGAAATCGAACTCCATCCACAGCATCTTGCGGTGGCGGTGGAACGAGGCGACAGGCACATTCATGCCCTGCGAAAGCGCCGGCATTCTCCGTTGGTACATCGCCTGTGGCGCAATTATGTCTACCGAATCGGAACGCATGAACGAGCCAATGTCGAACGATATGCCGAACGGCGTCATGTTCCACATCGCGGCCACTATCGGCTTGCCGGCCAACCGTTTAGCCTCGCGCGAAAAGTCTTCGAGCGCACGGAATCCGAGCTGACGCGAGAAGAACTCGAACCTTCCTGCGGGGTCGTCAGGAGATAGCCCCCGTTCCTTCAGATATCGCCCATACTCCTTTTTTGCGCACGGAGAATAATCGAGTATAGGCAATGCGAACTGTCCATCATGGTAGCCGCAGTAATGCACTCCGATGACGCGTTTCATGAGGCCGCTTCGCCTAAGTTCGGCGAACAGATCAGCCGTGACGCGCTTGATTGCCGCTCGCCATGAAGGCGAGGCGTATGATACCCATGGCCACCTGCGGTCGCCAGGATCGGAATCGCCGCCGTCGTTGTAGGTGTCCGGCGTGACGCTTCCAGAATTTCCGTATGCGACAGAACCGCCCTCCTTCACCCATACCTCATCCGGATGTTCCTTTTCCGTAAATGCGGGATACGCGCTCGTGTTGAGCGCAAGCAGGAAAAGCGACTTGTCGGCGATCCGCATCTGTCGCGCAACCGTGTCTGCCGCTGCGGCCGCATCGAAGCCTTGTCCGCTCCAAGGCCCCCTGAAGCCATCGAACCCAAGATCGCCAAGACGCAGGTCTATCACGCCGATTCGCACTCCAGCCAAATCCTGCAACGCCTTGCCGCCGTAGAGCGAACCATCCTGCGCACTCCATTCGGATGCCTTGTACGCGATAGGCGGCATCGGGGAGCCGTCAACGAAGAGCATCGACACCCCGTTTACCGTGCGGATTTCAGCCAAGTGATCCTTATCCGCCGCAAGTGCGCGGGCAAACGCATCGGCATCCTGCATCTCGGAAGAATGGTCTGGCTTGCTAAGTCTGCGGAACCGGTCGCTCCACAGCTTTGCCGACGCCACGCCGTCCTCGGCCCCGATTTGCCGCCATACCGATTCGCTTGGCGCACCGCCAATGACTATCATCGGCGTTGTGGCGTCGGACGAAGGCTCGAAGTTGCGGTATTTCCAGTAGGGCGTTCCCGGTGCCGAGTTTATGAGCTTGCGCATATGTACGCCGCCGCTCAGATATCCCTCGTAGCGGCCCCAACGGTCATCAGCCGGCACATGCCGCTCCCCTGACCACGGGGACAGCATGCCATACGTTTTCTCCGGCCTGTCGGACTTCGCCTCGACTTCCGCAAAGAACCGGATAAGCCGCCCCTTTTCCCAGCCAAAGGATGGCCAGCTCACCACGATGTAGCCGAGTCCGTTTGACTTGCGTATGCGCAATTCCCCGTTCGTGACGGAGACCTCTCCCTCTGCGCCTGATAGCCGCTCAACCACAAGCGCATCCAGCGGCGCACGCCACACCACCTTGGCTGGCGGGATTTCCTTTCGGCCAGGATTGACGTTCTCCCAGCCCGGCGAACACAGCGAAACATGTGCGCACAGTGCGCAAGTCAGCATGAGCGAAACCTTCAATGAGCCTTTGGATGTCGGTTCTCTTTCCATGGCGCAAATTTTACCATGCGGCCATTTTCGCAGACAATCCCCACTTTCGGGGGGCATATCATTCCTCGGCAATTCTGATATAATTTCGGCCATGTTTCGATTCCTCCACTTGCTTCTTGCGGCATTTGCGATCTACCACGCATCTGCGCAAGCGCCGTCTCGCACGATCCGCTCCGTGCGCGAACTGCTCGACGCGACATACGGCCACTCTACGGACGGAACTCGGTTCGATATTGCCGGAAAGGTAGTGTATCCGCCAAGGCCGCTCACAAACAGTAGCTTCGTGGCGATATCCGACGACACCGGAGCCATAGCGATCTACGATGTGGCCGCGACAGCCGACAATCCAGTCTCGTCCGGCGACAGGATACGCATTGCGGGCTTGACCGAGACCGACAACATCGGCACGGTATATGCCAGCGCCCGCACGTTCGAGATCCTTGGGCATGAATATCCCGCGCCGATACAATCCGTAAGCACAGAACAGTTGCTAAGTGGCGAGTTTGACTTCCGCGCCGTCGCCATCACGGGAACCATCCGTGACGTCTTTGTTGACGAGATCGATCCGAGAACCCTGTTCTTCGTCATCAACGACGGCGCAAGAACCGTATACGCCGCCCTCTCTAAGCATCCCGGGCTTCCGGTGGACCGCGCAAGATACGACGGGGCAAACGTCACGATACGCGGGCTGTGCATACACTCAAGCCACGGCTACAGGACGCATCTTGGACGCTACATCCAGATCTGCGGCGAGGACTCCATTACGATCAACAATCCTCCACCGCCCCTATTCGACGCCCCTTCGCTCGATGGCATTCCGCGCGCCATCCAGCCATCCGAGCTGTCCGCCATGGGCAGGCTCCGCTCGTCAGGTCGCGTACTCGCCGCATGGGATCGACGCAACCTGCTGTTGCGGCGGCAGGACGGCTCTCTCATTGGCGCCAGAACCGTGGATGACACATTGCCCCGCTATGGCGACAACATTGAGATCGTTGGATTTCCCGAAACAGACCTCTACAAGATCAACCTGACCCGCGCCGCATGGCGCGAAGCAGCGCCGCCAGACGGCAACCTCGAACCGGCAAGGGAGGCCTGTCCGAAAGACCTGCTCCTGCACGAATCCGGCACACCTCGTTTCAACTACTACTACAATGGCCGGGCGATCCGTCTTCGCGGCATCGTACGCATCCTCGCGCAAGATGAGGCACCACGCATCGTGATAGAGGAAGACGGGTTCTCGATCTCCGCAGACGTCAGCGCCATCGGCGACAAGGTGAAGGAACTTGCGATCGGATGCGAAGTAGAGGCATCTGGCATATGCGTAATGGAGACGGACAGCTGGCGGCCAAATTCCGATTTCCCGCACGTCAATGGAGTCGTCCTCGTCGCACGGAATCCGGCAGACATCGTGATCCTGCGTCGGCCACCATGGTGGACACCTCGTCGTCTCGCAATCGTGATTGCCTCGCTTCTCGCGATTCTCGCTGGCATTCTTGTGTGGAATGCCGCATTGCGCCGTTTTGCCACGCGCAAGGGGCATGAACTCTTCAAGGCCCAGGTAGCCAAGGTCAGCTCTGAGTTGCGCATCGACGAGCGCACCCGACTCGCAGTGGAACTGCACGACTCCATTTCGCAGAACCTTACAGGGGTATCAATGCAGATAGATTCGGCGGATCGCTTTCTCGACTCCAATGGGGAAAAGGCAAGGCTTCACCTTGGGATCGCGTCTCGCACCCTTGATTCATGCCGCGAAGAGCTGCGCAACTGCATTTGGGATCTTCGCAGCAGGGCGCTCGAAGAGAAGGTCATGGGCGATGCGATACGCATGGCCCTCCTGCGCCACATCGGCGAAGCGCGGCTCAGCGTGAGATTCAATGTCGCACGGACGAAGTTCTCGGACAAGACCGCTCACGCCATCCTCTGCATCGTTCGCGAACTGGCGGTCAACGCAGTACGCCATGGCCACGCCAAGGCAATCCGCGTCGCGGGCGCGATTGAGAATGGAACCCTTCGCATATCCGTAGCGGACGATGGATGCGGCTTTGACGTGGCAAATCGTCCCGACATAGCCGAGGGCCATTTCGGCCTTCAGGGAATCAGAGAGAGAATCAAGGCATTCAGGGGAACCACGAATATCCATAGCACCCCGGGACACGGCACACGCGTAGTCGTAGAGATGTCATTGCCCAAACAGGAGAACGCATGAAAGAGACGACCGTACTGATAGCCGACGACCACGCCATCGTGCGCATGGGGCTTGCGGCCCTGCTTGAGCCTGAGTCCGGAATCCGCGTCATCGGAGAGGCCGACGATGGAGATGTGGCCATCCGCAAGGCCATGCGCGACAGGCCGGACATCGTGATCATGGACATCATGATGCCGGTTCGGGACGGCATCTCCGCCACACAGGAGATCAAGTCGAGGTTTCCGCACACCCGTGTGCTTATCCTAACCACCTCGACAGTGTCCGACGACCTGTCTCGCGCACTCGAAGCGGGGGCCGATGGCGCGATCACAAAGTCAAACGCCAATGCCCAGCTGCTTACGGCGATAAGGGCCATCGCCGCCGGAAAACGCTGGGTGTCGCCTGAGATCGAGAAACAGATCGCCACCGACCCGCCAGTCCAGAAACTGACGGAACGGCAGGAACAGGTCCTCTCGTCAATCGTGCGCGGGCTCACCAACGCAGACATTGCGCATCAGCTTGGCATCCGCGAAGACAGCGTGAAGGAACACCTGAACCTCATCTTCTCGAAAATCGGCGCCGCCAACCGCGCCGAAGCCGTCGCCATAGCCCTTCGCCGCCATTTGCTTAGGGTTTAGTGGGTAGATGGTAGATGATAGTGGGTAGATGGTAGATGATAGTTGGTAGTTGGTAGATGAT
>CAVJWR010000079.1:0-14922 GCA_963653155.1 Limosilactobacillus gorillae | reverse complement strand
GACAAGCGGGTTCAGCACCGACTCCGCGAGCGCGGCGGAGGCGACATCCTCCCTCGACTGGCGGCTTTCGCGGAAGCCAAACGAGTAGAGCGAGATCATCGCAAGGACGCCACCCGCCATTATGAATATGGCGAGGTTCACCTCTATGAGCGTAAACGCTCTCTGCAGAATCCTGTTCACGTCAGATATCCTTCATTTCGCTCTTTGTGTCGCCAACCTTCTTCCAGCCGTCAGGACGTCGCGCCGTGATCTGTATGCTGTCGAGGGACGAAGCGTTGGAGTCCGGATAGCACTTGATCACGGTGCCGACCTCCCTTACCGGATCGCTGTCCGACGGCACCGCAGTGCCGAAGATGTAGTTGTCCGGCAGGCGTATCCTGGCGAACTCGTACCCATAGGCATCGCCGGCATTCCACGACGAATATCCGCTCTTTACCTTGAACGCATAGGTGAGCATCTTCGAGGCGCTCTCCTTTTCCGTGCTGCTCGGCTTGACGAAGTTCCTGTCCTTGGGCTTCTCTACGAGATACTTCTCGCCGCCTATCTCGTCCTCCACGACTTCGGAATAGATCGACGAGAACTGCATCCTGGTGAAATTGAAGCGGTACAGGCGGAGCGTGTCGGCCTGAATGCTGTTCGGATCGTCCGCCACGCTGTACGTGCGCTCAAGATCGGAATACTCGTCGCAAAGCAGGTCGCCGTTCACGCGCGATATGCGCCCGGCGCGACGAACCGCGACCGCAACGCCTGCGGCGACGAGATCGGTGCCCTTGTTCGAATCCTGCTTCTGCACGAGTTCGTTGTAGAAGTACACGACGGTAGGCGTCATGTCGATCCTCGCGCGCTCCTGCGCAAGCGAGATCACCGAAGTCGCCGCGCCGAGGGCGCCGCGATCCGTCATGCCCCTGACGACGGCGAAATAGCTGCCAATCGACACCGTGGCCATGGCGGCCATTATGCCGCCAACTACAAGCAGCTCGACAAGTGTAAACGCGCGTTTAGTCATCCGTATACCCATTCTCGTATTTGCCACTCCCCACATACCCGTTCGCCTTCTGGAGGTAGACCTTCACCGTATCAGATTTCGGATAGTAGAAGAGGCGGAACCGGCAGAAGCGGCCATGGTTCGGCCCTATGTACCCGAAGTTCATGCTCGTAAGCGGAATCTTGCTCTTTGACCCCTTCTTCGTGGCGTCCCGGAAGTCACGTCCCCGACGGCAGTTCTTGCCGTCGCACTTATGGTCGGAAGTCTCCACTATCCCATACTTGACGGCATTGTCCCAATTCCGGTGGATGTCGGTGCACCCGTATTCATCGGCACCAGAGGCAACGACGAGGCCTGATGGATCCAGCACCGGGTTTGCGTTCGCGCCGGTGGATACCCTCACTATCTCACGGAAGCACTGGTCGGCATCAGATGCCAAGAGCTGCACGTATTCGCCGCCGGTGTAGTCGACCTTGTCCCTTATGCGGCTAGGCCACTCGCCCTTGCGGGCGTAGTACGTCTCAAGTCCGCTCTGGAGCATATTGCGCAACGCATTCGCCTGCCCCAAACGCGACTTGTAGAACATCCCGTTTACGCCCATCGTGATGGCCCCGGCGAGTATCGCGATGATCGCGATCACCACCAGAAGCTCTACGATCGTGAAACCTTCCCTGAAGCGTCTATCCATTTACGACCTCCCTTGACCCGGTTACTTCTTCACCTGCGACGGACGCCAGCTGTACACGTCGTCATTGCGCCCATACGAATCGTATTCCACGACTCCATTCGGTCCTGCGGCCCACACCACGGCCGTCGCCCTGATGCGCAACGTGCCGCCGCCCTCTACGCTCGCCTCAGTGAACCCGTCGCCATCCGTGTCGATCGCGAAGTAGAGTATGTGATCCCTTACCGTAAGCCCGGAAGGCACCTTCGACCCCACAGAAGTGGAGGTGGACCGCTTCAGCACGGCCTCGGCCTCCGCATCCACGATGCCGCAGCGATCCTTGCCTATGAGCCTGTACTGGCTTGCGTTCTCGGCAGACCCGACATTGTAGGAAAGCCCAAGCAGATTATAGCGGATGAATACGCGGCTCGTCTCCTCGTCAAGGCGTCCGTTGCCGTTCTTCGTCCTTTCGAGCAAATCCTCCGGCCATACGCCGTTGTTCTTGGAGAGTATCTGCGTAAGGGCCGCCGCAACGTTGGAGACGAGTTCCTGCGTCTTGGACTTCCTCGCGGACTTCACTACCTTGGAATACCCCACCATCGATGCGGCTGAAAGCACCGCTATTATGCCGATGACAATCAGCATCTCCACGAGGGTGAAGGCGGATTTAGTCGGTAGTTGGTAGTTGGTAGTTGGTAGTGCAGAATACGCACACCGCCTACCATTTCTCAAAGTCCTGAATATGTCTCTAACAATTCTCATAGTCACTCCTATTTCCACCAACTAATTTCTACCATCTACCCACTACCAACTATCATCTATCATCTACCAACTAACTACCCTACTTCCCTGTGCTCATGTGCTTGATGTCATCAGCCATCCAGCCGATCGCAACGTCGTACAAGTCCTTGTGATCCTTCCTGAACTGTTCGAGGTCAACCCACGGCGGGAACGTTTTGCCGTCCGCACCTGCCGACCACAGCACGTACGTCTGGTACGGAGCCGGCGAATAGTAGTAGAAGTCGTGGTTCCACCCGTCCTTCACCGTGTAAGTATGAAGCGCATATCCGCGCGAGGAACTGGAGCCATTGTACCCACCCGGAAAGTAGAGGTGAAAGCTTCCCGCGTCTTTCGCAATCGGCACACCATTGCTATTTCGCCCCCCGATAGTCGTACCGAAGAACGATATTTCAGAGCCTTGCACGATGTCGCGAAGGTTCGGCATCCAGCGGGAACATGCCGCCTGGCTCGGTATGAGGTCTATCTGCCAATCGTCTTCGCCGCCCATGATGTCGCAGAAATCCTTCCAGGACGCATACGGAACGCCGGAATCCATCCGAGGGGGAAGCGTATTGAACTCCGTCCACTGGGCGAACAAATCCAAGGCATTGTTGAAAGACTGTGTGCCATTTCCTCCATTGCTTCCCTCTGCGCAGGCGAGCATGAACCTGTAGCGCGGAAGCAGGAACGACATTAGCCCGAACCGGAAGAGCTGTAGCGTGTTCGCGGAGGTCGTATCCTCGTATTTGGTCAAGAAGCCAGGCCGGGAGCTTATGTCCTCAAGCGTACGGCTCGACCATTTTCTGATCTTGGTTTCGACGTCCGAAGAATACACGCCATCGTTCAACCCGGCATTCACCGCCGTCATGAAATTCTGATACGCATCGAAGCTGTTTATGGTCCTATTGCGGTCATTCGGGTCTTGCAAAGTCCTCGGCGGAGGAAACTTTGCCGCAACTGGCTGAGACCTGCATGCCGCCTCAACTCCACTGTATTCCTTGAATGTCGCAAGGCTCTCATCAATGTCGCTCGGATCCTCTGACTGTATCCAGGTATCGTTGGAATCGGTCTTGCGGAAGATGTTGCGGGATGCGCCCTGGAGCGGCACCGGCGGATAACAGCCAAATGCGGCATAGTACCCGGAGAGGCAGTTCTCCAGACACTGCATCCTGAACACGGTTGTCTCCCTGTTGCTGGCTCCGCTCGCGATGCCGGTAAGCCGGAACATCACGCCCATCAGCGCAAGGATCACCACGGTGACGATCAGCAGCTCGATGAGGGTGAAGCCGGATTTAGTGGGTAGTTGGTAGTGGGTAGTGGGTAGTGGGTAGTTAGAAGTTGGTAGTTGGTAGTTGGTAGTTGGTAGTGCGGAAGACGAACAGCGTCCACCGCTCATCAAGCACATCTTTATGTCTTCAAAAATCTTCATTCCGATCTCCCTACCAACTATCATCTACCATCTATCAACTAATTCCTACCATCTATCAACTACCAACTATCATCTACCAACTAATTTCTATCATCTACCAACTTCTCCTCATCACATTCCGCCGCCGCCAGAGACGGAGGATATGATCTTGATCATCGGCAGGAACATCGCGATCACGATCGTGCCGACCACGACAGCGAGGAAGATGATGAGCGCCGGCTCAATCGCCGCCGTAAGGCCCGCGACGGCATTGTCCACCTCGTCGTCATACGTGTTGGCGATTCGCGTAAGCATGTCGGCAAGGGCACCGGTCTCTTCGCCCACCTGCACCATCGAGACGACCATCGGCGGGAACACGCCCGAAGCCGCAAGAGGATCAGTCATCGATTCGCCTTCCTTTACGGCATCGTGCACCGTCTGCAGCGCATTCGCGATCACGCGGTTGCCAGCCGTATCGCGCACGATTTGCAGCGCCTGCAGGATCGGCACGCCAGACGCGAGCAGCGTACCGAGCGTACGCGTGACCTGCGAGATCGCGGTGCGCTTCACGAGCGTACCCGTCACCGGCATCTTGAGCCGCATCACGTCCAGGAAGTATGCCCCGCCCTTCGTGTGCCCGAGCACCTTGTAAAGCACTACAAGGGCCGCCACGCCTATCGCGATCTGAAGGCCGTTGTTCTGCACAAACTCGGATACCCCCATCACGAATTCCGTGACCGCCGGGAGGGAGGCGTCGCCAAGGATATCCGAGAACACCTGCTTGAACTTCGGGATCACCGTGGTGAGGAGGAACGCCGTGATGCCGATTGCGGCGAGAAGCACCACCGACGGGTAGATCATCGCGCCCTTCACCTTGTTCTTGATCGCCTGCGCCTTTTCCGCGAACTCGGCGAGACGGTTCAGCACCACCTCAAGCACACCGCCGGCCTCGCCGGCCTTCACCATGTTCACGTAGAGGTTGTCGAATATCTTCGGATATGCGGTGAGGGCTTCTGAGAACGTTCCGCCGCCGGCGATGCTCTCGGAGATTCCGTTCAGGCAGTTGCCCATCGCCGGAACCTGGTTCTGCTTCTTCAGCAGCTCTATGCAGCGCATCAGAGGCAACCCGGCGTTCACGAGCGTGGCGAGCTGGCGTGTGAACGTGGTCAGTTCCTTCGGCTTCACGCGGCCACCGAGGAAGGACGGGAGCTTGAGCTTGATCTCCTTCTTGCCCGCGCTCTTCTTGGGCGCGGCGGAAGCCTTCTTCGCCGCCGGCTTCTTGGCCGCTGTGGACGGAGCGCTCTTGACCTCGCCTATCGCGCTCGGAAGAAGCCCTGCGGCCCTTACGGACGCGATCGCTTGCGCCCTGTCCCCCGCCTCTACCGTGCCGCGCCGCTCGTTCCCCTGAGCGTCCTTCGCGATGTACTGGAATGTCGCCATTTTACTCCTCGCCTGTTTACCTATGGACTCAACGGACCTTTAAAACGCCGCAAATTATATGAAGTTGCCGCCCGCAAATCAAGCGGCATTTTTGCCCTACCTGAACCGGCCCATCTCCGTGAACTTGGCATAGCGCCTGTCAAGCAGCTCCTGCACCGGCATCGCCGAAAGCTCCTTGAGCGCAGACACTATCGACTTGCGCAGGTTCGCCATCAGGTTCTTCTCCGGGACGATCTCGTCTATCGCGCCAAGCCGCTTCAGGTCGGAAGCCGTTATCTTCAGGGCCTCCGCCGCTTCAGGAGCCTTCGCCCCGTCGCGCCAGAGTATTCCCGCGCACCCTTCCGGGGAGATCACGGAGTATACCGCGTTCTCAAGCATGAGAATGCGGTCGCCAACCGCTATAGCCAAGGCGCCGCCGGAGCCGCCTTCGCCCGTGACGACCACCACTACAGGCACCTTGAGCGCGGCGAAGAACTCAAGCGACTTCGCTATCGCCTCGGCCTGTCCGCGAGCCTCCGCCGTGTCGCCGGGGTACGCGCCGGGCGTATCCACAAACGTCACCACTGGAACGCCGAACTTCTCCGCGAGCTTCGCCAGACGCATCGCCTTGCGGTAGCCATCGGGGTTCGCCATGCCGAAGTTCGCCGCCATGTTCTCTTCCACCGTCGCGCCCTTGTGGTGGCCAAGGATCAGGACCTTCTGACCCGAAAGCGTCGCGAATCCGCCAACGAGGCCGCGATCGTCGTTGACGAGCCTGTCGCCGTGAAGCTCCTCGAAATCGGAGCAGAGGGCCTTTATGAAGTCGAAGATATGCGGACGCTTCGCATCACGCGCCAGCTTTACGCGGTCGTACGCAGTGACGGCTTTCGTCGCCTTTTTTGCCTTGTTCGCCATCTTAACCTCCATCAAAATCCGAAATAGTGAAGCATCTTAACGATGAAAGACTTGAGTTCCCTGCGCGGGACGATCTTGTCTATGAAACCGTGCGCCAGAAGATATTCGGCCGTCTGGAAATCGTCCGGCAGCTTCTGGTGTATCGTATTCTCGATCACGCGCCTGCCGGCGAAGCCTATGAGCGCACCCGGCTCCGTTATGTTTATGTCGCCGAGCATCGCGTACGATGCGGAGACTCCGCCCGTCGTAGGATCGGTGAGCACGGAGATGTACGGAAGCCCCGCATCCTTCAGCCGGCCTATCGCGGCGGAAGTCTTGGCCATCTGCATGAGGGAAAGGATTCCCTCGTGCATCCGCGCGCCGCCGGAAGCCGAACAGAGGACGAGCGGACGACGCTCCTTGATCGCCTGCTCTGCGGCGCGGCAGATGCGTTCGCCCGTGCCTGTGCCGAGCGAACCGCCCATGAAGGCGAAATCCATAACGCCAAGCATCACAGGCACGCCACCCATGGCGGCAGTCCCCACAACCACCGACTCCGTCTCGCCGGTCTTTGCGATGGTCGCCTCAACCTTGTCCTTGTACGAGCCGGAGGCATCGTGGAACTTAAGGTGGTCCGAATACGACACGTCGCGGAACAGCTCGTTGAAGGATCCCTCGTCGGCAAGAAGCGCGATGCGGGCGCGAGCCTTCATCCTTCCGTGATATCCGCATTCCGGGCATATGCCATCCCACTCCTTCTTGGCGAAATACTTCTTGCAGCGCGGACATACCGTCCACAGCTCCTTGGTCTGGGGAATCGAGACCCCTTCCGCCTTCTTTTCAAACCACGCCATCTAAAATGTCTCCTTTTGGCAGATGATTATACCACAATGGCACCGTCGAAGGAACATGCGCCACGCAAGATCATGCCTTCACTTCCCAGCCCGGCTCGTACTGCCTTGTCCAGAACTTCGCCGCCGCGCAGCCCGGATCCCTGAGCTTTCCGGTGGCAGGGTCGATGTTTACGGCCTCGCCGGTCTGCATGGAAACGTTGCCGAGTTCCGTGAGAAGGTTGGACTTGAGGGAAGAGTCGATCGGCTGGGCCGTATCGAGGCTCTTCTCCCGCACGCACTTCACGAAACGCGAGACATGCGCCCGGTCGCACCCGCGAATCGGGTCCGAAAGGCGCGTCTCGCCCATCTGAGCGGCAGGATCCGCCTCGTTCGCCGCCCACTCCCTGATGGTCTTCTTGCCGAGGCGGTCATACACGGCGGATTCGCCGAGCGGACCGAAGAACACCATCCCGTCATCGCAGTAGACGAGGCATCCTGTCCACTTGCCCATGAACGGGAACGCCCCGGCGTGGGAGCATCCCTCCCATGTGAGGAACTTCCGCTCCGGGAACTGCACCGTGAGCATGTGCGTGTCGTCCCAGTTCCAGTCCTCACCCTCGCAGAAGAGATGCCCGCCGCCGGCGTATACGCGCTCCGGCCATTCCGCGCCAAGGGCCCAACGGGCGATATCGACGAAATGCAGGCCGTTGTTCGGGAGGTCTCCGGTGCCGTAGCCCTTGAAGAAGCGCCAATTGTAGTGGACGATGTTCGAGCGGTACTCGGTGCGCGGCGCACAGCACTGCCACAGATCCCAGTCAAGCCACTTCGGGACTGGGGCGGGCTTCACGCCGCGTATCGCGGGACGATCCGAAAGGCACCAGGCCTTGGCCCAGTGCGGCTTTCCGTACTTCCCCGAACGGATCGCCGCAATGGCCTGCTGTGTCGCGTAGGAGCTGCGCCTCTGCGTGCCGAGCTGGAACACCATGCCTGTCTTGCGTTGGACTTCGGCAAGCACCTCCGCCTCGCCAGCCGTGACACCAATCGGCTTTTCAAGGTACAGCGCCTTGCCGGCCTTCATCGCCGCACATCCGATGTACACGTGGCTGTGGTCCGGCGTCGCGACGACTACGCCATCGATGCTCGGATCGGCGAGCACTTCACGGAAATCCTTCACCTTGCGCGGCATCTTGCCCGTGATCTGCCGCACGGTCTCGGCGGCGAGATCCATGGCGGTAACGTCCACGTCGCACACAACGGACACTTCACAGTCCGGCAGTTCCGCGAAACGGCTCATTATCTGGAATCCACGCCCGCGAGCGCCCTTGGGATCCACTACGAAACCCTGACCATGGTCTGCGGTGCGGGCGCATCCGATGACGGCCAGCGACACCTTGCCGGAAGGAGCCCCAAATATCGTGTTTGATGAAGCAATGGCAAACGCACCGGCGCCAGCCGTCTTTATGAAGTCTCTGCGGTTCATTTGTGTCTCGTCTCCAGTATTGTGAAGTCTCCATTCGCTTCCGTCGCCGTCAGGCCACAGAATCCCTATTGGAGGCCATTATATCACAAAGTCCTGTTCATTTTCGATTTTTCGATTTGCGATTTACGATTGCATTTGGCCATTTATGTATTGATTGATTTAAGGGAGTTGCGACCGACAACGGGAGGGTCGAGCTCCCGCTCGACCGAAAACGGCATCGAAGCAACGGACGCGCGGGAGCGCGTCCCTCCCGTAACGACGGCGCCTCGCCGTCGTACGAAAATGGCCGTGTAGAAGTGTAGAAATGTAGATGGTAGTGGGTAGTGAGTAGATGGTAGGCTTTATGTGTTAGGCGGGCAGCGTGCGCCTCTCCCGTACACGCACGACGGCGTGGGCGCACCCCTCTAGCGACCGCATGCGCGGCTCACTTCGTTCAGGGGATATGTCGCCACGGGAGGGACGCAATTCATTGCGTCCGCCACGCTCTCGCGCATTTCACGGAAATGCGCCCACAAGCCTGCATACGTCACGCACATATGGTAGCAACAAGTTGCGACCCTCCCGCATTACGAATCATGTCAATCTTGTAAATCCTGTCAAAAAAAAACTCTCTCCTAAAACCTACATTTCTACACTTCTACACGGCTAAGGTTAACTCCACGACGACGAGGCGTCGTCGCTACAGGAATAGCCAAATCACCAAATCCCTAAATGCAATCGTAAATCGAAAAATCGCAAATCGTAAATCCCTACCATCTACCCACTACCATCTACCAACTACCTATCCACGGTCACGAATACGCCTTCGCCGCATTCGAGCGGGATGTCGTACAGGCCATCGGCCCCACGCTCCGCCTTCTGCGGAACGCCACGACGGTATACCGTGACGCGACTTCCGGCAATATCCAGCTTCACCAATGCACTGCGGGCCTTTTCAAGGTCGTTCATGTTCACCACGGTGAACGCTGTGCCTTTGCCCGACTTTGCGGCGAAACAGCCGAAGAGCAACGGAGCTTCGCACTTCACGGACTTTACCGTCGCGAAGTCGCGGTATTCGCCAGACATCTTCAGGTATGGCGTCGCATCCGTGCAGTTATGCGTGAACGCGCCGAGGTTGCGGTAGGAGCAGTATGCATCCGATATGGCCCGCACCTCGTTCAGCACGGTGCGGGCATCGTACCAGGCCGCAGTCCTCTCCCCATCGCACGTCACGAGCGATGGCCACGAGCTGTTGCGGGACGAATAGACCCAGCAGAGTATCGCCCGGCAGCCGAACGACAGCAGCGAATAGCACTGCCAACGGAATTCGGCGGCGTTCGGGGTGCGCTTGCTCGCGCACCATCCGAACGTCTGGATGCAGCACCAGAACTCGCGGTTGCGCTCACGCGCCACCGAGGCGATTACGTTTATGGATTCCACGTAGTCGCGATACGTCACCGCCCGCCCCTTGATCCAATGGAGCGGATAGATATCGGTGCAGATGTATTCCGTAGGCACCTTGTCGCAATACTCCTCGCAGTACCTGCGGTACAGGTTCGGATCCGGATCGTAGTACTCGATCGCCGCCGCGTTTGCCCCGAACTTGAGCTGGGCCGCGTTCGCGTACATCGGCAGGAGGTTTATGAATGGACGCAGCCCCGTCGCCTTGCGGCAGGCAATCGCCCGTTCGCCCCAGTGTCCGTAGGAGTCCGTTCCCGGTTCGTCGATGAGATAGTAGCCGCCCAGCGACGGGTGATCGACGAATTCGCGGCCCATGTTCGTCATGTCCTTCGGAACTCCGAGGTTCAGTATGACCTCTATCCCGTCCTCATCGCAGGCGGAAAGTAACTTTCCTGCATGCGTCCCCGAATCACGTCCGTTCCCGATAAGGAAGTCGAAGCCGCATTCCGCGAAGTCGCTTACGGCCTTTCGATTCCATTCGCCGCCAGTGAGCAGCCCCCATCCGCCAATGCGTATGCGCTCGCGGCTGAAATGGGATGGCGGCTTCGCCTTGTCGGAAACGCCGCAGCCAAGCTTTTCCATCGCCGCGCGGTCGAGATGGCGCAGCTTCGCCGCATCTACGCCACGCGCAAAGCCGTATTTGCCGGGCTTTTCAGCCACATAGAACGCGAATCCCCTGCCGTTCACGTAGCACGGCACAGGCTGGCCATCGCACACGACGGTAAGCGCACCCTCACCGGCTGGCGGCTCGGCGTCACCGATGAGGAAATCCGACTCCTTCCATCCGAAGGAAAGGTTGTTTCCCGGAATCAGCACGCGATAGGCATCCTTCGCCAGGATAAGCTCACGCGAGTAGTCCTCGGTGTCGTCCGCTTGCGCGAGAAACGCATCCGCCGCCTCGCGGGACGGGAAGAAGCCGAGCCGCGAAATTTCGTCCACATCGCCCGGCACGCTTGGATTCGTAGGATCCAGACGGAACTCGTACACGTTCCCCTTCCACTGATCCGGCTTAAGTGTGCGCATGTCCACTACCACATTGTGCCATTGGCCGTCAGGCATGATCTCGAACGGCGAATATGACTTGTCCGAAAGCGAGGTGAGCGTATCCGTCACGAAGAAGAGCCCGCACCTGCGGACGGAGGACCTGATCCTGTAGCGCAGGGCGAAGTACGGACGCTCCTCTGCCTTGAACGCATCCTTCCTGTCATACGGAACGGAAAGCGTCACGTCGGAACCGATCACGCTTATGCGGAAAAGGCCAAGCGACTCCAACGCAACGCCCTGTGCCACATGGGCCTTCGTCGCGTCTGGCCCATGGTTGAATATCCACTGGGGTTCCTTTGCATTCACAGAAAGCGTTGCCGAAACGGCAAACGCCGCCATCAGCGCCATTCGGCCCTTATTCCAACGGTTGGACGCACACATCATTAAATTTCCCTTTCCTTATCTGACCACTATCTTGACGCCAACTTTGCGAGGCCGCACCAGCAACGTGCCTGGGCCGTACACCGACGGACAGTTCTCGGCGTTCACCACGCCATAGTCCTGCCTCACACCATCGATGTAAAGCCTGTTGATCACGTTTGTGCCCGTGAAGTCGAGCTGCAATCTCGCTCCTTTTGCGATGTCGATGGAAACCCCGTTGCCGTCTGGATCCGGCGAACGGAGCGCACCATCCCCATCCTGTCCAACATAGCGAATGGAGATGTCGTCGAAGGCTATGTAGCCGCTATGTCGCGTTGAGGTGAGTACCATCAGTCGCCGCGTACAGGCCTCATCGACATGGAAAAGGGCTGTCCGCTGCGCGAATACGCCAGGAGCCATCCTCGTGACCGAATCTATGTGGTTCGTGGTGGATGCATCTACATCGACGAGGTAGATATCTACTGGCGAAGACGAGTTCGTGTAGTTGTTCCGCGTCTTCGCGAGATACGAAAGCCGATACCAGCCGCCATGCGGGAATGCGATATCCTGGTTGAATCCGCCGACGCACCCCGCCCTTTGGCAGTATGGCTCAATGAAGTAATCCCCAGAGCCGTGATCCGTCCCGAAGGCGTCGCTGTCATTCCGTCCGTACTCGCGTGGGGTCGCACCTGCCAACTCATACGTCTTCGTCTCGCCAGTCTCCTGGTCAACGACCTCCGTCACCTTTGTGGTCACATGCGACCATCCGGTGCGGGCCCAAACCGAGTTCCCGTTCGGCCCGTATGGAAGCTCGAAATCGCCGTTGGTGACGAGTTCATGGTCGTTCTCGTAGGTGCCGATCAGCTCCACATCGTCGATGTTCACGCCGGTCAGGACCGTTTTGGAACTGAACGCAAGCTTCAGCGTCACAGACTCAACGCCATCGGCCTCGAACGGTTTGGCCCACACGTACGGAAGCATCGTGTAGCACAGCGGCACCGGCAACGCGCCAAGATCGGCTTCCGCCCCATCTGGCCCCGCGACCGTCGCCGTAAGCGTAGGCACGCCATTGGCGGGTATGCTGTCACCCCAATACGCAAGATGAGCCTTCAGATACCACTTGCCCTTCGGCGGCGTGAACGTCGCCGTGGCGAATCCGCCGGATCTCCTGATGAGCATCTGGCGGACGCCGCCCAGCGGACGGCGCGTGCCGTTGTATGCGCTGCCGTAGCGGCGGCCCGTCTCGCAGTATGTGTTGCAGTCCACAACACCTGAACGCACATACTTCCCCTCGCTCTCTGGAACGAGCGTGTCGTCGAACGTCCAGCCTGCAACCAGCGCTTTACCGTACATGTTGAGGATGCTTCCTGAACCGTTAAACCCAGTCCCGCTCACATTCTCGAAATCGCCGCCGGGTATCTTGTAGTTCGCCACATGGTCTCCGACGCGGTAGAGGTGCAGCGAATTGATCAGCACCATGTCGTCCCTGCCCTCCGTGCCGTCATACCACGGATTCACGTGGTCGAAATGGAGCGTGTACGAGCCAGGCTTCTCGACGAAGAAGCGGAACGCCTTCTGGTCATTCCAGTCCTTGACGGTCTGGGCAGTTGCCGTGCCGATGTACGTCTCGTCCCCGTTTTCGTCCGTCAGGTAATTTCTTATGCGCGCCCCCACGCCCATGTCCGCACGTCGTCCGGTCATCAGGTACGAAAGCTCGTATTCGCCCGGCTCGGTGAAATTCACACCTGCGACTTTTGCCGTCGCTCCGGCAACCTTAAGGGCCAAAACGCAGCGTCCCTCGGGCGGCGGACATGTATCGTATCCGTAAGCCGTGATCTTCACGCTGCCACCCAAAGCCTCCCCGCCGCCACATTCCAGCCACTTGTCGTAATGGTAGAATACGGCAACTCCAGTGCGGGACCAGCCGCCATATGCGGCAAAGACGTTGCCCGTAGCCATCGTCTTGCTGCCCCAGTCGGAGAAGTCGCCATTGGGTATCGCCACCTCGTATCGGCGGACAGCCGGTCTCGTCGGACGCAAGGCGAGGGTGCCGCCCGATATGGACAGCTTTCTGGTACCTTCAGGAATGGAAGTCAATACCGCGTATCCGGGACCCGCCTTCTCTACGGTGCTTGACTTTGCCGCCGTGCCGAATGTCACGGTCTCGCCTATTTCCGCCCCCGGGAAATCAGACGTGATCCTGTCACCAGCCGAAGCCTTTATGGAGAGACTGCGCAACGGCTGCACTGCGCCGCCCTCAATGGACACTTCCGCCGCACCTCCGTTTTCGAGAGCCTTGGGACGATACACGAGCGTGCCGTCGCCTTTCTTTGCGAACGCGCCATCGCCAACGACCCGTACGTCAGCCTCTTCAGTCCCATCGGTTGTGACTTCAACGCTTGCGCCACCTTCGACCGCTATCTCGCCAGTGCCGGAGCGAGATCCGAACCACTTGCGGTTGAGGTATGCTTGTACGATAGCGCGTTCAAGATCGGTAAGTGGTGTATCGAAGATCATCACCTCGCCAATGTATTCCCCGCCACGACTCCCGTTGCCGCCCGCCTTCCCCGTGCCGGAGAACAGCGCATTCTCGAAGGAATTCAAGGATTCCTGCGTCATCAGGGTGTTATAGCGCTGATGCATCGAATGGAAGCCATACGGAAGATTGCGGCCATTCCTCACGAAGTCCTTTCCGTCGATCCAGATGCGCGTATCGCCAGCCGAAGAGCCCCACGCGCTTTCCCACGGCAGACCGGTATTTTCATTCCAAAGGCTGTGTTCACCGGTGTCTCTGCAATGCCCGAAAAGGTATCCGAACGCTTTCGAGTCATCAAGATTGCCATATACGACGGATGTCTCCTTTAGCCGTGACATGTAAGGGGTGCCGTCATTGTTGAATATCTGCAGGGCCTGTCCACTGCCGTATCCGCCGAAATACGCCATCTCCATCTCGTTGGTGGATGTCCAATATTGACGAACGTACACCGCATTCGCCAGCGACGGGCCCGGCGCATCATCCAGACGCAACGCCTGAAGATAGAGGCAAGTCGGATTCTCGGTATCCGTCTCACGTACGTCGTACCACCGTTCGATTTCCACGCCGTCAGCAAAGGCAATGTGCGCCCTATCCTTCACCGACACCCAAAGCGCGAGTTTCGCCTTGATTGCATCGGATAGTTCCGGAAGCGCATCGGAGGTCGCCAAGTCGTTCTGCACCGAAACGACGCCCTCCCTTGCCTGAATGCGAAGCGGCGCAATGCCAGGCGCACTTGCGGGAACGGCAAGTGTTCCGCCGCCGGTCTTCACGATCGAAGTCCGCTCAGGGATGCAGAGATTCGGCGAAAGCGATTGTGTCGCCCCAGACGGCACATCGTTCGAGACAAGCGACACGGGATGCTCATTGAGCGGGACATCCGCAAGTACGGCTTCCGCATGCGCAATCATTGCAATTGCCGCCGACAACACAATCAGACTTTTTGCATTCATAATCCTGCCTCCAAAAGCATACGCCCCACACCGCAACAGACAGCATGGTATCAAGCGATTGGGAATAATAGCAAATGGTTTTTTTTTTCAACAGGAAAATTTTGTTAGTGGGTAGATGATAGTTGGTAG
>CAVJWR010000078.1:0-14937 GCA_963653155.1 Limosilactobacillus gorillae | reverse complement strand
TACCCCACGACATTCGCGGAAGTTATTGCGGAAAAGCCTACTGTGGCGCAGAGCGGGGAAAAATATGCGCAAGTGGCGGTTTGGGGGTGTTGAAACAGATGAATGTGATATAATTCCACCTCAGAAATGACAGAAACGCATTGCGTTAAGGAGAATATAGAGTGAACTACGCACAGGCGAAGAAATTGCTTGCCGAGAATGGGCAAGGGCAGGTGTTGCGCTTTTGGGATACGCTGGGCGGCAAGGAACGTCGTTCCTTGCTTTCCCAAATCGATACTATCGACTTTAGGGAGTTGGCACGGTGCAGGAATATGCTCGCCGACAACGGCGCAAGCGGTTGCCAGAAGAAAGGTTCGGAACCGGTTCCGTCGGCTCCGAAGGTTGCCGTCCTGAAGGGCAAGGCGCTTGCCGACGCAATCGCCGTTGGCGCCGGCGAACTTGAGGCCGGTCGCGTGGGCGTTTTGCTTGTGGCGGGGGGGCAGGGATCTCGGCTCGGCTTTGAAGGGCCGAAGGGGGCCTATCCCATCGGACCCATCACAGGAAGGCCGCTCTTCTACTTCCATGCGCGCAAGGTTTTGGCAAAGTCGAGGAAGTACGGACGCAGGATCCCATTCTACGTGATGACGTCCGAGGCAAACTACGATGCCACGCTCAAGTGTTTCAAGGATAATGCGTGGTTCGGACTTGACCAAAAGGATGTGTTCCTGTTCAAGCAGGGGATGTGGCCGGGGCTGACACCTGAGGGAGAGATCATCCTCGATGCGCCAGGCCATGTGTTCATGTCACCTGACGGCCATGGTGGGCTACTCGCGTCGCTAAAGCGATCCGGGGCGCTGGCCGACATGAAGAAGCGCGGCATCCGCTCAGTGTTCTTCTTCCAGGTCGACAATCCGCTTGTAGAGATCGCCGACGAGGCGTTCATCGGCTATCATGTCCTTCAGGGTAGCGAGTACTCGCTGAAGCTCTGCGCGAAACGGGATCCGTATGAGAAGGTCGGAATGCCCATGAAGTTCGGCAATCGTTTCAAGATGGTCGAGTATACCGAGATGACGGACGAGCAGTGCAACCGCAAGGGCAAGGATGGACGGCTGTACTTCCTCTACGGGTCTCCGGCCATCCACGTGTTCGACAGGGAATTCCTCGAAAGGGAGGCGTCCAAGCCCATGCCCCTGCACCTCGCCCACAAGAAGATCGCCATGGTTGGCGATGACGGTGTGGCCGTCAAGCCGACGGAACCGAACGGCTACAAGTTCGAGAAGTTCATTTTCGACATTCTTCCGGACGCCAAGAAGGCCGCGTTTCTGGCTTTCGAGCAGAAGGACGAGTTCTCTCCCGTAAAGAATGCCGAGGGAAGCGATTCCCCGGCGACCTGCAAGGCCGATCTTCAGGCGAAATGGCGTCGCGAGCTGTCGGCTCGCGGAATCATGATTGAAGGTGACGCCATGGTGGAGGTAGATCCATGCTCTCTCTGATTATCGCGGTCCTGTGCGGAATCGGCACGGGGACATCCCTGTACTTCACGGATACCCTTGGCTATGGATGGAGCGCGTTCCTCGCAATCATAGTGTTTGGTGCCGTCCAGATGGGCATCGGCATTTTCCTACAGAGGAAAGTTAAGGCTGAAATGAAGGCCGTGGAGCAGACTCTGCTAAATGGGCAGAAGGCGATACAGGCCAAGACCCAGCGGTGGCAGATGCGTCCGCCGGGGTCCATCCAGGAGGCGCAGAACGAAATAGCGCGGGACCAGAGGAAGTTCGTGGAGGAGGCCCTTGCCTTGACGAATGGCCTTCACCGTTTCGATCTCTGGATACCGCTGATGAAACGCCAGATCGCCACGGCCCAGTTTCAGCTGCATTGGATGATCAAGGAATACAAGAAGTGCGATCAGCTGATGGACAAGGCCCTGTTTGTGGAACCGACGATGTACGCGATGAAGATGGCACGCATGTACACGCTCGGTAAACCGACAGATGAGATCGCCAAGGTATACAGAAAGGGGAGCCGTCGCCTCCGCTACAACCAGAACGTTCTCATCGCCGCGACATGGGCTTGGATACTGGTAAAGCGCAATGAGATCGACGAGGCGCTTCGTGCCCTGAACGCTGCCCTGAAGAACAGCGACAACGATACGCTCAAGGCCAACCGCGAAGCACTCGCAAACAACAGGACCGCCCATTTCACCAATACAGGCATCGGCGACACATGGTGGGCTATAGGCCTTGAGGAACCGAAGGTCAAGATGCAGAGGCAGAGGATGCAATGGCGATAAGGAAGGCTATTGTCCTTGCGGCCGGATTCGGTACGCGCCTCAGGCCGCTCACCACGTCGCGTCCGAAGCCGCTTCTGCCCATCATGGGCGAGCCGATGTTGGCTCGGATACTTGATATGCTTGTATCCTGGGGCATAGACGACATCAAGGTCAATGCGCACTACCATGCCGACCAGATCGAGAGGTTCGTGAACGAGTACTGCGGCGAACGCGGGCAGGACAATGGCGAAGGAGTGCGCATCTCCGTGTCGCGTGAGAATGCCATACTCGGAACCGGCGGCGCATTGCGTCCGCTGGCGGACTGGATAGGCGACGAACCGTTCTGGCTGATAAACGGCGATGTTGTGGTCGAAGACCTTGACCCGGAGCCTATCGAGGCGGCATTTGAGAAGGGGGGGCGCTTTGCTTCGTGCTGGATGTCCGAGGATTTCGGGCCGAGGACAATCGAGGCGGATCCGGAGGGGCGCGTGTGCAACTGGCGTTCGGATGATGCCGGATGCGCCGGTACCTACACATACTGCGGAGTGGCGCTACTCTCCCCGGATGTAGTGCGCTATCTGCCACCGCCACGCGTTGCGGAGGGTGATCGCGGAGAGGGCTTCTGCTCGATAGTGGATGCCTATGAGTCTGCGATGATGACGGATGCAAGATTCGTGGTTGGTGTGCAGGAGCCGGATGCCTGCTGGTGTGACGCAGGTACGATCGGCGCATTCAAGGAATTGAATTCAGAGGCGATGTCCCCATCGCTGTTTGGCGAACGGAGGCTTGACGGTCTTGTCACGGCCCTTGGCTGGAAGGACAATGAGACTTTGGCCGAGTTCATCGACGCTCGCGGGTCAGACCGCATGTTTTACCGTCTTTACCGCGATGGCTCGCATTCCGGCGAAGGGACATCTGATGCCCTCGCCGTGGTATATGAGTTGACGCGCAAGGAGAACGCGAGGTTCCCGTCGATCACCCGCTACTTTGAAAGCCATGGGGTGAAAGTCCCGAAGTTGCTGGTAGACCTTCCCGAGCAATGCGCCTATGCCACGGAGTTCGTGTCAGGCTCGACGATTGAACAGCTTGCGAACGCAAAGGGCGCAGATCTTGTAAAGCTATACCTTCCCGTGGTCAAGGTCCTCAAGTCGCTGTGGGGAATCTCTGCGGACGATCCGGATCTCCCGTCCCTCGAACCTGCATTTGACGCAGACACGTACACGTGGGAAATCGATTTCTTCGAGAAGGAATGCGTGAAGGGCCGATATGGGCTTGATGGCGTTCCAGATGACGTGCGCAGTGAGCTCGAAAGCATTTCCGCCACGCTCGTCAAGGAGCCGGTGTCGCTTGTGCATCGGGATTTCCAGAGCTCCAACTTGCTCTATCCAAAGGGCGAGTCGACGATTCCATACCTTGTGGACTATCAGGGACTGAGGCTTGGCGCCGCTGCGTATGACGTTGCGTCGCTCCTTTACGATCCGTATGTGCCAATGGAAGATACGGATCGCAAGATAATAGCCGATCTCATCTGCAAGGATGAGGCGGCTCCATCGTTAGGAGCCGTCAAGGTTGCCGCCGTTCAGCGGTTGTGTCAGGTAATAGGCGCATTTTGCCGCCTTAACCGCGTTGGGCAGCCGCGCTTTGCAAGATATGTGTCCAAGGCCCTCCATAATCTTCACCATGCGGTGCATGATGCCGACATGCCTGCCATGGCCGAGTTCTCCCACACGCTGATGGAGCGGGAGAAGTTTTGTGTAAGGCGACATTGAGAGGCTGAAAGGCTACTGAACATGCGCAAGTCAGGGATAAAGGGCCTATTCAGGAGATTGCGGGACGGGGCCGTGAAACGCCCCGGTCGCGTCGTCGCCAAGGTCATGGGCGGAAACAAGCTGTTCCATGCATTCGACATCGGCAATGACACGATAGTGTTCGAGCGAGACGTCTGGAAACAGATGGACGAGCATGCCTCCGTGCTTCTGGCGGAAAAGAACGATCTCGTTCCAGGCACGTTCGGTCACCTGATAACGGTGACGGGAGGCAACCACAGCGTTGCGGCTCTGCCTCTGCTATCCGGGAAATTGTGGGATCTGTGCGATGTCCCGCCAGAACGCAGATCTGACGTGATGATGAACGACATCCTTGTCGCGAATGTGGTTGGCGGCAGGCTTGAGATATCCCAGCGCAGTGTGCCGTGCGCAAAGGTCGTGTCGCTTGACGATTGGCTGATACGCGATCTTGGACTGTCGCTGGAGGATGTCGTTATGGCTGAACGCAACGACGAAACCCTTCAACACTTCCGCGAGCTTGGGCAGGAATGGCGTGTAAAACCTCTCGCATGGTCTCAGGCCGAGATAAGGGCGGCAGTCGCGCAGAGCCGCAAGCGGATATCCTCATCGCTCACATACTACCATTCCGTGAAGGGCGTGCATTTCCTCTCATGGTCGGAGTTCCACAGGTTCGCTGCGCTTGCGCGTACGGATTTCCAGACATTCCGGGCCGGATTGGCGGAGCTTGTGGGCGTGTTCGAGGGAAGTGCCACCTCTTTCATGCGGATGCCGAAGTTCCATGGGCACCATGAGATAGAACTGTTCGGACTGCTTCGCGGAAACGCCCTTGAGAAGATAGTTCCGCGTCTTGAGGAGCTGCTTGGCGACATTGAGACAGAACCAGACCGTGCCCCTGCCCGCATCGCCGAAATCGACACGCAGTTCAGGGCTTTGCTTACCCGTCCCGAGTTCGCCGACGAGTCCTCGCGGGAATTCTCCGAGTCGCTTTACATGAACCTGACCGGAGAGGTGTATGCGATATCCGGCGAGGGCGTCACCACCGCATTCGATGCGCACCGCACAGCGCTCCCCGGCGCAACGTTCGTCAACGGTGCACCGCAATTCCATGTCGGGGCGGATGAACGCACCGAGATGCTGCTCTCCAATGTCAGGCAGGTACTCAGCAAGGATGAGTTCATCGAGTACGCGAACGTGTACGAACTGCGTACGGACGATCCGGAGCGTGACTGCGGAGAGTCGCCCGGCTGCGGCAATACGAGGGAGATCGCGTTCAAGACAAACTGCCGCCCGCTTGTGGCGTCATTTGTCGAGAAACGTCTGTCCAGCACGGGCAACGGATATGGCGCCTATATGCTGGCGCGGATTGAATGCTTCAAGGCAATAGGGGCAAATCTGCCGGACTACAGGGTGCTGCGGCACCGTTCGATAGGCAGCCGGAGGCTCGTGTACGACTACTATCTAAGGACGCGGTGCGAGGGAGAGCCGTTGAGTGGCATACCGGCCAATCTCCTGTCCGATGAGGTCTCGCAGGATCGCATTGCGTTCCTGATGGGTGATGCGGCGGCACAGAATCTCGCGATGAAGAAGTACGACGCATCCGAGAAATCCGCATTGTTCGGCGTTGGCAAGGAGATATATCGCTTCGTATGGGATGCTGAACGGGATCGCCTTATGCCGGGCGCGGTATCCACCTGCTCGTTACGGGGAAGTTGCGGGTGGCCAGACGTAGCGTGCACGGAGCGGAACTTCAAGGCCTCTGTGCGGTTCTACATGTTCGCGTACGCAGGTACGTTCCTTGATTTCGTGCGGGAGCGCGAGGTGACGCCGGCGCGGCGCACTGTCCTGTGCGAACGGTTTCTGGCAGGATTCGAGTCCCGCACCCGCGCCATGGCCTTCCGGCTTTCCCGCTACTGGGAGGAACTTGCGAAATTCTCGCCGCCGATACCTGCCCGATACGGCTTTGCGGACAAGAAGATGTTCTTCATGCGGTCTTTGCGGTGGCAGGTCTCAAACCTTGACATTTGCCGCGACCTTTTCATCCGCTTCGTCAACAGCAGAAAGTCATGCTGAAGTATGCGCTGAAGAGACTGCTTGAACTTGTCCCGACCACGTTCGGGATAATTGTGCTGACGTTTTTGCTGTTCAATGTGGTCGGCGGCTCTCCCGCGCAGGTAATACTCGGAAAAAACGCCACAAAGGAGTCCATCGCCGCATTTAACCACAAATACGGCTACGATTTGCCGCTCCACAGGCAATTCACCAAGTTCTGCGTGGATCTGGCCCATGGCGATTTCGGGGTATCCACGGAGGCGGACGAGCCGGTGCTGGATGTGCTGAAGCGAGGCGTGGGGCCGTCCCTTTCGCTTACGGTGCCGATACTGGTTGGCGGTACGGCGATAGGGCTTGCCCTCGCAATGCTGTGCGCGGCATGGCGTGGCGGCAAGTTCGACCGTGCGGTGCTTGTCGGCTCTACAGTGCTGATGAGCGTGAATTATGTGGTCTGGGTGCTTGCGGGGCAGTTCGTATTTGCCTTTAAGCTTCGCCTTTTCCCGGTGTGGGGGTATGAAAATGCGTTCTATCTTGCATTGCCAGTGCTGATCGGAATAGTTTCCGGGCTTGGCATTGACGTGCGGTTTTTCCGCACCGCCATACTTGACGAGATATACAAGCCATATGTGCGCACCGCGAGGATGAAGGGTGTGCCAGAGTGGCGCGTTCTATTTGTGCATGTGTTGCGAAACTCGCTGATACCGATCGTCACGTACGTGTCTCTGTCAATCCCGTATCTGTTCACAGGATCGCTGATGCTGGAGAGCTTTTTCGGAATTCCGGGTCTTGGCAACGTATCGATCAATGCGATACATTCCAGCGACATGGCGGTCGTCCGTGCCGTGGTTGTCCTTGGCGCACTTCTGTATCAGGGCGTAAATCTTGTCACAGACTTGCTGTATGCCTGGCTTGACCCCAGGGTTCGGTTGGCGTAGTCGGCAAAACTGACAAAAACAGGGAAAACACAGCATCTTGTGTTGTGGGGTCTTGTGGAAACACTAGATGTTGATATCTTTTTGCTTTTGTGTCTTGCATATGGGTAGGTGATTTGATATCTTTAAAGGCAGTCCTCAATTAGGGCGCAGATTTAACTTGCAACAATTTGAAAAGGCAGTCGAAAAAGATGAACATAATCAAGCGAAGCGGTGAGGAGCGGGAGTTTGACCGCGACAAGATCGCCAATGCGATCCGCAAGGCCAATGATACGGTTGAGGCGGCGGATAAGTTGACGGAGGCTCGCATTGAGCGCATCGCTGAGCAGATTGAGGAGTTCGCGGCATCTCACGACCGTGCGCTTTCCGTAGAAGAGGTGCAGGATATCGTTGAGACGAAGATACAGGAGGCTGGTGCGCACGCAGTCGCAAAGAACTACATCAAGTATCGCTTCATTCAGGATCTGAAACGTCAGAAAAACACGACGGATGGGGAGATACTGTCGCTTATAAACTGCACGAACGAGGAAGCGAAGCAGGAAAACGCGAACAAGAACCCCACAATCAACTCCGTGCAGCGCGATTACATGGCCGGAGCGGTGTCGAAGGATGTCACCAAGCGGCTTCTTCTGCCACAGGAAGTGGTGGATGCCCATGAGGATGGTCTGATCCATTTCCATGACATGGATTACTATGCCCAACGGATGCATAACTGCGACCTCGTGAACCTTGAGGACATGCTGCAGAACGGTACGGTGATTTCGGGCACAACCATCGACAGGCCGCATTCTTTCTCCACGGCCTGCAACATCGCCACGCAGATAATCGCGCAGGTTGCGTCCAACCAGTACGGCGGGCAGTCGATATCCCTTACGCACCTCGCCCCGTTCGTCCAGGTGAGCCGTGAGAAGATCGCCGGCGAGGTTGACGATGAACTGAAGCTGATCGGCGCCGAAATCCCGTCCGACAAGAGGCGGGACATGATCGAGAAGCGTGTGCGTGACGAGATAGTGCGCGGTGTTCAGACGATCCAGTATCAGGTGGTCACACTCATGACCACCAACGGCCAGGCTCCGTTCATCACCGTGTTCATGTACCTCAACGAGGCCCGCAACGAGCAGGAGAAGAAGGATCTCGCGGTCATCATCGAGGAAATGCTGCGCCAGAGGATTCAGGGCGTTAAGAACGAGGTGGGGGTTTACGTCACGCCTGCGTTCCCGAAGCTCATATATGTGCTTGAAGAGGATAACATAAGCGAGGGTACGCAGTATTGGTATCTCACAGAGCTTGCAGCCCAGTGTACGGCGAAACGCATGGTGCCCGACTACATTTCCGAGAAGGTAATGCGTTCGCTCAAGCACGATGTGTACACCTGCATGGGATGCCGTAGCTTCCTCACTCCGGATCGCTTTACCGATGCGGGGGTCGGCAACATATCCAATGCCGGGAACTATGTGCCGGGGAAGCACCGCTACTATGGCCGCTTCAACCAGGGCGTAGTGACGGTAAACCTTGTGGATATCGCATTGAGCGCGAAGAGGGAGGTTGGCGAGTCCGCTTCGGAGAACGTGTTCATGGAGGCGTTCTGGCGCATATTCGACGAACGCATGGAGCTTTGCCACCGTGCGCTACGCTGCCGGCACGATAGGCTTGTGGGAACCCTCTCGGATGCCGCCCCCATACTTTGGCAGTATGGCGCGTTGGCGAGGCTGAAGAAAGGCGAGAAGATCGACCGTCTGCTCTACGACGGATACTCCACCATTTCCCTCGGATATGCGGGGCTGTGGGAGTGCGTGTATGCGGCCATAGGCAAGAAGCTCACGGAATTCGACGGTGAGGCCCTTGGCCTCGACATCATGAAGCGCCTCAACGAGTATACCGCGAAGTGGAAGGACGCGGAAAACATAGACTATTCCATATACGGAACTCCGCTTGAGTCCACCACGTACCGTTTCGCGAAGTGCCTGCAGAAGCGTTTCGGCATAGTGAAGGGCGTGACCGACCGCAACTACATAACCAACTCATATCACGTGCACGTGACGGAGAAGATCGACGCATTCGAGAAGCTTGCCCTTGAGGCGAAGTTCCAGGTGCTTTCGCCCGGCGGGGCGATCTCCTACGTTGAAGTGCCGAATATGCAGCACAACATCAAGGCTGTGCTTTCGATCATGCGGTTCATCTACGACCACATCATGTACGCTGAGCTGAACACGAAGAGCGACTATTGCCAGAAGTGCGGATGGGATGGCGAGATAGAGATCGTGAAGGATGAGAATGGCAAACTCATCTGGAAATGTCCGAAGTGCGGCAACACCGACCAGAACACGATGAACGTCGCCCGCCGCACGTGCGGCTACATCGGTTCCCAGTACTGGAACCAGGGCCGTACACAGGAGATCAAAGAGCGCGTCCTGCACGTCAGCTGATGAACTATGCGTCCATACGCACATGCGACATCGCGAACGGGCCGGGCGTTCGCGTATCGCTGTTCGTTTCGGGTTGCACACACCGTTGCAAAGGCTGCTTCAACGAATCCATCTGGGATTTCGCCGCCGGCGAACCTTTTACGGATAAGGTCGAGCGCAGAATCATCGAGGCGAGCGCTCCACGGCAGATCTCTGGGCTTACGGTTCTCGGCGGAGAGCCGTTCGAACCCGTCAATCAGGCGGGACTCGTGCCATTTCTCCGTCGGTGGCGCATGGCCAATCCGGCAAAGGACGTGTGGTGCTATACGGGATGCGTTCTGGAGAAGGATCTCTTGAGCCAGTCGCGCTGGCGTACGCCGTTCACGGACGACATGCTATCCCTAATAGATGTGCTCGTGGATGGCCCATTCGTGGAATCCCTCAAGGACATTTCGCTCCGCTTCAGGGGATCGTCCAACCAGCGCATACTCGACATACGCAATGGCGCGGCAAGCCCGCGTGCATGGATAGGATGACAATGGAGGGCACTTCACGATGAAGGTTCTTCTCCATTCCTGTTGCGGGCCATGCGCATCGGCCTGTGTCCCTCGATTGAAGGACGAGGGCAACAGCGTGGCGATGTTCTTCTCGAACTCGAACATTGACACTCGCGAGGAATTCGAAAGGAGGCTTTGCGCGGCGCGGCGTCTCGCCGACGCCGAAGGCGTTGAGATCGTGGTGGACGGGTATGACCACGATGCTTGGCTGCGCGAGGTCGCGGACGGGTTCGAGAATGAACCGGAGCGCGGCAAGCGTTGCGAGCGCTGCTACAGGTACAACCTTCGCAGGACGGCGGAATATGCGGCGAAGAATGGCTTTGACGCATTCACGACATCGCTCACGGTGAGTCCGCACAAACCAAGCGCAAAGATATTCGCCGCATCCGACGACGGACGCTTCCTGCGTGAGGACTTCAAGAAGAAGGACGGCTTCAGGCTTTCGGTAAAACGCGCCGCCGAGCTTTGCCTCTACCGGCAGTCCTATTGCGGATGCGAATTCTCGAAGGCGCACCTAAAAGAGGCACAGTGATGATTCTTGAATTGAACGGCATTGACGTGGACTGCATAATCGGCGAACGTGCCGATGAGCGCAACAGGCTGCAGAACCTTCGCGTCGAGGTGCGGCTTGACATTTGCGAAAAGGCCGCGGAAAGCGATGATCTGTCCGAAACGGTCGACTACGCGGCCCTTACGGAGTCCATACGATTTGCGCTTGTGGAGGCAAAGTGCAAGATGATAGAGAGGGCTGCGCGGGTGGTGTGGACCGTGTGCCTTGCCAATCCGATCGTGAAATCCGCCACGGTGCGGGTGACGAAGTTCGGTGCGATACCTCACCTCATATCGGCTTCCGCCGTTTTCTCTGCCGGACGCTCTGGCGAGAATGGCAATGTCAGCCAGTCCGAACTCGGAAAGGTGGGGCAGAATGCCTGAATCATTCGGCAAAGGCATGTTTTCCGTCAAGATGCGCGCATCGCGCAACGGAGACCACATATCCGGCGCGGAGCGCATAGTGCATGAGGCGTCAATCCCGCAGCTGGCATCGGCAATGGCGGCGCGTGCGCTCGGACACTCCAAGGGCAAGCCGGATTTCATAAACATAAAGGTGGAGGCGGCGCCCGAACCGCTTAGGCTCAAGGCATTGCCGGTCACGACCTGTGAGGTGCGCACGCCGCAGGAGGGATGGTCCAAGGTGCGGGAACTCCTTGCGGAGGACGGCATCGGACGCATTGACGAGATAGTGGCGCTTTTCAGGGAAACGTATGGCATGCGTGGGGCGATGTTGCTTGATGCCGATACGTTGGAACGGCTTGAGCCGGATCCAGAGCGTGGGGTTCGCGCTACGTTCATGGATGATGCCGCAAGCGAGTCGCACGGGTTCGCGAGCGGCAAGAACCATTATGCGGAGGCGATCGTCCTTGCCACAAAGGTGGCCAACGCTCCCGGAATAGTCGGCGAGATATGCATGTCGGACGATCCTGACTACGTGACGGGGTACGTCGCATCGAGACGGATAGGATATGTGAGGGTGACGTGCCTTAAGAAAAAGGGCGATCCGGCAGGCGGTCGGATATTCCTTTACAGGGGATCGCGCGAAGGCGTCGGCGATGCGATAGACTTCATACAACGACGCTGCGTACTCGTTACCGATGTTTCGCCCAAGCCGGTTTCGCAGAAAATGCCGCATGTCCAGCCGATGGACGGACTTAGGCTGGAACTTGACCGGATTCGCATGGATGGCTTGTGGCGGACAGTGCAGGTGCGTCAGACGGGCCTCAAGGTCTTTGCCGACAACGACTATCTTGGGTTGGCGGCAGATGCTCGCCTGAAAGATGCCGCCAAGTCTGCGATAGACAAGTATGGAGCCGGATCGGGTGCATCGAGGCTCATAACCGGCACATTGCCGCCGCACCATGCATTGGAACGGCATCTCGCACAGTTCAAGGGAACAGAGGATGCACTGGTTTGGGCGACAGGGTACATGGCGAATCTCGGAACGATTTCGGCAATCGTTGAGAAGGGAGATGCCGTATTCAGCGATGAACTGAACCACGCAAGCATAGTCGATGGATGCCGCCTGTCGAAGGCCGACATATTCGTGTACAGGCACAATGACATGTCGGATCTTGAGGCAAAAATTGCGCTGGCAGGCCCACGGCGGCGTAGGCTTGCGGTTTCGGATGCCGTGTTCTCGATGGATGGCGACATCATGAACCTTCCACGCTTCCTTGAGATATGCCACTCAAGCGGCGTGATCTCGATGATCGACGAGGCTCATTCCACGGGGGTGATGGGGGCAACCGGGCGTGGCCTGTGCGAACATTTTGGGGTTTCGCATCCGGACATACTGATGGGGACGTTATCCAAGGCCTTGGGAAGCGAAGGGGGGTATGTGTGCGCGTCCCAGCTGATATGCGACTATTTGCGGAACAAGTCTAGATCGTTCATCTTCTCGACCGCGTACAATCCCGGATCGGCCGCTGCGGCGGATGCCGCGCTTTCCATAATCGAGGCCAATCCTGGGCTTGCGCAGTCCGTTAGGGGGAAAACTCGCCGGTTCGTGAAGCTTTTGCGCGAGCGGGGCGTGGAGACTGACACGCAAAGTTCCATCGTTCCGATTATTGTTGGTGACGAGAAAAAGGCGATGGACATAGCCGCTCGACTCAGGGAACGAGGCTTTCTTGTGCCAGCCATAAGATACCCCACTGTGGCGAAGGGGGCTGCGCGACTTCGCGTGTCGATATCTGCGGCTTCGTCGGACGAAGACATTGTTGGGCTTGCGGATGCCATTGCCGAGTGCTGTTCTTTCAAAGGAGATTCCCATGGATGAAAAACTTCACATAGTCGGAAAACTTGCGGAGAGCGAAAGGTACTGTTCGCTCAATCCGCTCTTTGCAAAGGCGTTCGCGTTCTTGAATCGCAGTGACCTCGCAGAGTTGCCGCCAGGGAAGTATGAAATCGATGGGGACAGGTGCTGGGCAAACCTCATGGAGGTTGACCTCAGGCCTACGGAATCATGTCGTCTTGAGGCGCATCGACGCTACATAGACATTCAGGCACCAATCACAGGCGCAGAATCGATAGGTTTGGCAAGAATGGATGAAACGGCTCTGTCCTTGCCGTTCGATGAAGAACGCGACTGTGTGCTGTATGACGGGAAGTTCGAGTCCGTGACGCTTGAACCGGGCGACTTTGCGATATTCTTTCCGCCGCTTGGCGCACATGCGCCGTGCGGACGTGTCCCTGACAGGCCAGCGAGGATACGGAAAGTGGTGGTCAAGGTTGCGATGCCATGACAAGGTTTCGTCGCCTACATTTTCGCACAATGTGATATAATCCGATCCGTATGCGATATTTAGTTATAGTTATCGGTGCCGTGCTCGTGAACAACTTCGTCTTGAGCCGGTTTCTTGGATGTTGCCCATTCCTTGGCGTTTCAAAAAAGACGGAGACGGCGGTGGGGATGTCCGGCGCGGTGGTGTTTGTGATGACGATTGCCGCCGCTGTGACGTGGTGCCTTGACCATTGGCTTTTGCGGCCATATGGGCTTGGCTACATCCATACGCTCGCGTTCATCCTCGTCATCGCCGCGCTTGTGCAGTTCATCGACATCGCGATGAAGCGGTTCCTGCCGCCCCTGCACGCCGCGCTTGGCATCTTCCTGCCGCTCATCACGACGAACTGTGCCGTTCTTGGCGTCGCGGAAATCAATTGCAAGCAGGATACGGGGCTTGCCGAGAGCGTCCTGTTCTCGTTCGCGGCGGCAATCGGCTTTGGATTCGCGCTTGTCATATTTTCTGGCATACGCGAGAAGCTTGCCCATGCAGATCCTCCAAGGTGTTTCCGTGGCGTGGCATTGGCCCTCATCACGGCAGGGCTTCTCTCGCTCGCGTTCATGGGCTTCAGTGGACTGGTCAAGACGCCATACTGATAATGTATTGGCTTGAACGGCATCGGCGAAGCTAAAACTAAAACCTATCACCTAAAACTTGAAATCCTCATGACAACAGCCATTCTCATTATCGCAGGTATCGGTCTTGTGTCGGCCATTGCGCTTGCGCTTGCCGATAGGTATCTCTCGGTTCAGGAGGATCCTCGCATCGGGCTTGTCACGGCGGCGTTGCCGGGCGCGAACTGCGGTGGTTGCGGGTTCGCGGGGTGCGACGGCTATGCGCGTGCGCTTGTCGCGGGCACGGCGCCGAATGGGGCCTGTGCGGCGGGCGGCGAGGCGTGTGCGGCGGCGGTTGCGAAAATTCTTGGTGTCGCGGCGACGGCGACCGAGCGGCGTGTCGCGCTTGTGCGGTGCTGCGGTACGCGGTCGGAGACGATTCGCGTTGGTGACTACAACGGCATCTGCGACTGTAACGTCGCGGCTGCGACGGCGGGCGGCGACAAAGGCTGCACGTATGGCTGCCTCGGCTACGGAGCGTGCGCGAACGTCTGCCCGAAACACGCGATTTCGGTTGTGGACGGCCTTGCGAAGGTCGACAAGCGGCTCTGCATCGGCTGCGGCAAGTGCGTCGCGGCGTGTCCGAAGAAACTTATCGAACTCGTGCCGGCGTCTGCAACGATCCACGTTCTCTGCGCGAACCCGGACAAGGGACCGTCCGTCCGCAAGGTCTGCGGCGTCGGGTGCATGGGCTGCCACCTCTGCGAGCGAAACTCCGGCGGCAAGGAGGCGAACCACTTCATCTTCCAGGGCTTTCTCGCGAAGGTCAACTACGCGAACCCGCCGACGGACGAGCAGATCGTGGCGAAGTGCCCCGCGAAGTGCATGGCCGTCGATCCCCATTTCGAGACGGGGCATTGAGAGAGGGACATAGCAAAATGAAGACAGTTAAGAGCCCATTTAAGTTCAAGGGGGGCGTTCACCCCGACTACAACAAGGAACTCGCGCGCGGCAAGGCGATTGAGACGATGCCGTGTCCCGCCGAACTCGTCATCTCGATGAGCCAGCAC
>CAVJWR010000077.1:0-15473 GCA_963653155.1 Limosilactobacillus gorillae | reverse complement strand
TAGAGGATGAGGCTGCCGCGCTTGCCGGCGCACGCGACATATGTGCGGAGCGCATTGCGGACATGGCGGACGTGCGTGGCCTCGTGCGCCGCGCCTATGCCACCAAGGCGGTCGTGAAGTCGAGCACAAGCCTCACCAAGCCGAATGAGCCGACGAAGTTCGAGCAGTACTACGACTTTGAGGAGCCGATATCGGAGATACCGTCCCACCGTTTTCTGGCGATAAGGCGAGGCGAAGCGGAGGGTGTGCTTTTCGTGCGGCTTGTCGTCGATTCCGCCCCCCTTGTGTCCAGAATAGAGGAACTTGCCGGGGTCAACCCGTCAAGTCCGCTCGCGGATGAGTTGCGAGCCGCAACGGCGGATGCCTATAAGCGCCTTGTCGCACCGTCGTGCGAACTTGACGTGATGATGGAGAAGAAGCAGGCGAGCGATCGCGCCGCCGTGGAGATATTCGCGGAGAACCTACGCAACCTCCTGCTTGCCTCTCCGCTTGGCGAAAAGCGTGTCCTTGCCATCGATCCCGGCATCCGCACAGGGTGCAAGGTGGCCATGCTGGACGCCACGGGGAAATTCCTTGGCAACACGGTGATCTATCCGATGCAGAAGCCGGACGAGTCGCGTGAGGCCATCGCCAAGATCGTGACGCGGTACAAGCCGGAGGCGATTGCCATAGGCAACGGCACGGCTGGACGCGAGACGGAGGCGTTTGTGAGGTCTACGCTCAAGGCTATTGGCGCGGAAAGCGTTATGGTCGTCTCGGTCTCCGAATCCGGCGCTTCGGTGTACAGTGCAAGCGAGGTCGCGCGTGAGGAGTTCCCGACGCTCGACCTGACGGTCAGGGGGGCGATCTCCATCGGACGCCGCCTCCAGGATCCGCTTGCGGAGCTGGTGAAGATAGACCCGAAGGCCATTGGGGTCGGACAATACCAGCACGACGTGTTCCAGCCGCTCCTGAGCGCAAAGCTCGACGAGGTGACGGTGAGCTGCGTGAACAAGGTTGGCGTTGAGCTCAATACGGCATCTGCGCCACTGCTGACGAGGGTTTCCGGCATAGGGGCTTCGCTTGCGAAGCGCATAGTCGCATGGCGAGACGAGAACGGCGCATTCAAGAGCCGCAGCGAACTCAAGAAGGTGGCTGGACTCGGGCCAAAGGCGTTCGAACAGTCCGCCGGCTTCCTGCGCATTCGGGGGGCGGCAAATCCCCTCGATTCGTCGGGAGTCCACCCGGAGCGCTATGCGCTCGTTGAGAAGATGGCGGAAGACCTCGGCGTCAACGTGAGAGACCTTGTCCGCAACGGCGTTCTGGTGGATCGCATCGATCCGAAGAAGTACGTGTCCGACGAAGTAGGGGAGCCTACGCTGAAGGACATCTTCGAAGAACTCAAGAAGCCGGGGCGCGATCCCCGGGCGGTGTTCGAGCGCCCTGCGTTCCGCGAAGATGTGATGACCATCGACGACGTAAAGGAGGGCATGACGCTTGAGGGCGTTGTCACAAACGTCACGGCCTTTGGCGCATTCGTTGACATCGGGATACATCAGGATGGGCTTGTGCACGTCTCGGAGATTGCGGACAGGTTTGTGCGCGATCCGGCAGAGGTCGTGAAGACCGGTGATCGCATAAAGGTGCGGGTGATCGGCGTAGACAAGGCCCGCAACCGCGTGTCGCTCTCGGCCCGCACGAAGCCACGTCCGGAGCCAGGGATGCGTTCGCAGAATGGAGGGTTCCGTTCGTCGGGGCCACGCCATTCGGGCGGCGGCGGAAGGTCTTACTCCAGCGGCTTCAACTGCAACCCGTTCGCCGACCTGTGATATAATCCACGCACATGAAACCTGTTGTCGTAATACCGACCTACAACGAAAGGGACAATGTGGAGGCCATGGCCGAAGCGGCCTTGGCAAACCTTCCCCCGTCAGGGGAGCTTCTGTTCCTTGATGACAACTCGCCTGACGGGACGGGCGAAATCCTCGACCGCATCTGCGATAGAGAGGGGCGCATCCATGTGATGCACCGAAAGAAAAAGGAAGGCCTTGGGAGGGCTTATGTCGCCGGTTTCGCGGAGGCTTTGCGCATGGGGGCCACGCATGTGATCGAGATGGATTGCGACTTCTCGCACGATCCTGCGGACCTTAAGCGCATGCTTGCCGAGATGGCGGGCGACAATGCCCCGGATGTCGTTGTTGGATCGCGCTATGTGAAGGGCGGCAGATGCGAGGGGTGGCCCTTGAAGCGTTGGCTCATATCCAGGCTTGGAGGCCTGTTCATACGCCTTGTGCTTGGCGTTCCGGTCAAGGATCCGACAGGCGGATTCAAGTGTTTCAACCGCAAGTCGCTTGAGATGCTTGGTGATTTCTCTTTGATCAAGTCGTTCGGGTATTCCTTCCAGATGGAGATGAACTTCCGCATGGCGCAGGCCGGGTTGAGGATAAGGGAAATTCCAATAGTATTCAGGGAACGAAGGGCGGGCTACTCGAAAATCACGGGTTCCATAGCGACAGAGACACTGAAGATGGTCTTCAAGCTCCGCTTCAAGGACTGAGTCCGTTCAGGAGGGCGAGGTCGGCACATGATATCCATCTGGCTAAAGGCGCTGAGGGTAAACCAATGGACAAAGAACGCGGCAGTGATGCTCGCGTGGTTCTTCTCGGTGGCTGATGCGTCCCAGAAGGAACTGTCTCGCGGCTTCGGCTCCTTCATGATGGCAGTCGGCATGGCAGGTGCGTTCTGTCTCGTGTCGAGCGCATTCTATCTGCTCAACGACGTTTCGGACTACGAGTCCGACAGGCTGCATCCGCAGAAGCGGCTGCGTCCGATCGCCGCCAACCTGATATCCCAGATAGCGGCAGTAAAGGCTGCGCTTGTGCTTTTCGCCTGCGGGGTCACGTTCCCGTCCCTGGTTGTGATGGTGTATCCGTCCCGAACGATAGCATTCGGGACGATTATGCTCTATTCGGTCATACAGTGCTTCTATTCCGGATTTCTCAAGCACATCCCGTATGTCGATGTGCTTGTGATCGCCTTTGGGTTCGTGCTTCGCGCCATCGCCGGTGCGGCCGTGATCGATGCGTACATATCGCGCTGGCTGCTCGTGTGCGCATTCACGCTTTCGCTGTTCCTGGCCCTGTCAAAGAGGCATCACGAGTTGGTGTACCATGCCGGTACGCGCAAGGCCCTTGCCGGGTACAGGAAGGGGATCCTGAACGCGCTCATTTTCATTGCGGCCGTCGCTTCTGTCGTCGAATACCTCTGCTACACGCTGCGTTCCGCGATGGGACATCGGTTTCCCGGCCTTGCGTTCACGAGCCTGTTTGTGGCGTTGGGAATAGGGCGCTACATATTGCTCGTCTATCGGGAAGGGGGCGGTGATCGTCCAGAGAAGGTGCTTCTTACGGATCGCTTGCTTTGGCTGGTGCTTATGGGGTATGCGGCTACGGCAGTATTGGCAGTGGCGTGGCCGCGAATCGTTTAACCAGAAGGGTACCTGAAATGAATGTTGACAGACGTAGCTTCTTGAGGGGTTCCGCATTGTGCGCTGGAGGGTTGTTCGCCACATCGGCGCTTCCGGCCATTGCGGAGGACAATGCTGGGCAGATGACGCCGTCGGCGAAAACGCTTCTCGGACGCGGCCGCTACGAGCAGCTGACGATCAGCTATGCGACGGTTTCAGCCGGCGCGACGAAGCCGTTTTCGGTATTGCATATCTCCGACACACACTTCACGGCGGCATATGAGCGCGAAGGGGCGGACAAGCTTGCCGTCGCGGAGCGGCGTACCCGCACGTTCGGCGGCTTTCAGGAAGAGGCTTTCCGGGCATCGCTCAACTGGGCGAAGCGCAATTGTGACTATGTGCTGCATACTGGCGACCTCATAGACTGGCAGAGCGATGCCAATTTCGACCTTGTCAGGAAGTATTATGGCGATGCGATGTTTGGCTCAATGGGCAACCACGAGTTCTACACGTATATGCCTGATGAAAAGATCACGTCAGAGGAAAAATTCAAGGACAAGAGCTGGAAGCTCCTAAAGTCCGCATATCCGATAGACGCACGCTTTTCGTCGAAGGTGGTGAACGGCATAAATTTCGTATCCATGGACGATACGTTCGGCACGGTGCAGCCGGATCAGGTCGCGCGTTTCGCAGATGAGGTAAAGAAGGGGCTTCCAATCGTCCTCTGCATGCATGTGCCTTTCATAACACCTGAGATATGGCGGGCCACCACACGCTATTGGCGACAGGGGAAGTTCACATCTGCGGCCATTCCGGCGGCGAGAGATGACTACAAGCGGCAGCTGGAGGATCCCGTGACGCGCGATTTCATCTCATACCTGAAGCGGGAACGGCTTTTGTGTGCAATCTTGGCGGGACACGAGCATCTTTTCGCCCAGGAGCGCTTCTCACCAACGGCGATCCAGTATGTGACGGCCGGCAACTTCCTGTTTGCGGCCCGTGAAGTCCTGTTTGTGTGACGCAACTGCGGCAAAGGCAGGCGGCGAGGCCGATTAATCGGTGCATCGGTTGCTTGCGTTTTGAGCCGTTAAATGATATAATCAACTCTCAATTTTTTCAGAAGACGAAAGGAATGATGACATGAAGATGATGTGGCAGCCCTCCAAGGTGAAACGTGCGCGCAAGATTGGCTTCCGTGCCCGCAAGGCTACGAAAGGTGGCCGTAAGGTTCTCGCGGCCCGGCGTGCAAAGGGGCGCAAGCGCTTGACCCAGGTCTAAGGAATGCGGTGATGTCTACGCGGCTCCCCGGAGCGAAGTACAAGAGCGTCTTCGAATCGGGGCGCGTCCTAAAGGGGCGTCTAATGTCCGCATGGGTGCTTCGGCATCCAAACGCCGGCCGCAAAGCCGGCGTTGTCGTTTCCAAGAAGAGTTTCCACGATGCCGTGGACCGCAACCGCGCCAAGCGCCTGATGCGGGAGGCGTACCGCCTTCTGGCAGACGAGATGCCGCCTGATTGCGATTGGGTTCTCGTCGGCAGGTCGAGCCTTTCCGGACGGAAGACCAAGGATGTCATGGCAGAGTTGAGGTGGATGTGCGGACGTTGCTGATACTACTCGTTAGGGCCTACCAGGTCGCGTTGAGTCCGCTCTTTTCTGGTTGCTGCCGGTTCGAGCCAAGTTGCTCGAACTACATGATAGAGGCGATTCAGGTTCATGGCGCGGTGAAGGGAACGCTGCTTGGGCTCCGGCGATTGCTGAGGTGCCATCCGTTCGGACGCAGCGGATACGATCCAGTGCCGCCAAAATGTGGTTTTCACAGAAGTTGAGAAGTTAGGGAAAGATGAACAAGCAAGAGAAGTTTATTGCGGTTCTGCTCGGCCTGTGCCTGGCCGGGTGGTTGTGGTATTCCGTAAGCGAGCAGAAGAAGGCGGCAGAGGCTGCCCGCACGGCGATGGCCTCACAGCCGGTTGCGCCTGTTGCGGCCCCGCAGACAAATGCTCCGGCGACTGTGTCGGCGGCACAGGCCAACGTGAAAGGTACTCAGAAAGCCAATGTCCCGGAAGCGGCTGCGAAAGCCTCTTATGTGCGACCGGAAAAGCTCGTGACGCTTTCGAATGCTCAGGAGGTCGTTGTCCTTTCCACGCATGGCGCCGCAGTGAAGGGCGTGACCCTGCTTGAATATGCCAGGGACTGCGGGAAGATTTCTGAGAGCAATCCCCCAGTCAAGCTTGATTTCGCGGAAGCTCCCGCCCTTGCGGCAGATGGCGACTTCGACATTGTCGAGTCGAGCCAGAATTCCGTGCTTTTCCGCAGTGCATCCATGGAACGCCGCATTACGCTCAACGACGGCTTCCAGATGCAGGTTGAGGAGAAGTCGATCGCTTCAAACGCAATGCCGTCCTCCATATCGCTCGGTGTGATGACCATGGGCTTGGGCAAGAACGATCTGCTGTCCGTCGATGCGTGGGCGCTTGGCCCCAAGGGCGGCAAGGTGATGCACTACGGCGAAGAGGAGCCGCTAAAGAGCTTCCTCGTGGCATCATCCGGCGGCTGCTCCGGCAAGAAAAGCGCGGTCGGCATGGATGTCACGCACGAAGAGCCTGTGCCCGGCGCGTGCTCGTGGGTGGCGGTAAAGAACCGTTTCTTCGTCACGGCGATCTGCGGCATGAGCGAAGCCGCCGGCGGATTCACTGCGGCGATGACCCGCGATGCCGCCATGCGTGACTATGTGCTCAAGAGCGTATCCGCCAAGGTCAATCTTGCCGAAACGGCACAGTCCCGCTCTTATACGTTCTATGCCGGGCCGAAGAAACAGACCCTGCTGTGGGATCTCGGCATGCGCGACGTGATGGAGTTCGGCATGTGGCGCTGGGTATGCTATCCGCTCGTGTGGGTGCTGAACCTTTTCCATTCGTGGATTCCGAGCTTCGGCATAGGCATCATACTGCTTACCATACTTGTCCGTCTCGTGTTCTGGCCGCTTACGCACAAGTCCACGGTGTCGATGCGTCGCATGAGCGAACTTCAGCCGAAGATGAAGGAGATACGCGAAAAGTTCAAGGACAATCCGCAGCGTCTCCAGCAGGAGACGTGGGCGCTGTATCGCGACAACAAGGTGAATCCGATGGCAAGCTGCCTGCCCATGCTCGTCCAGATCCCGGTGTTCATCGCGCTGTTCACGGTGTTGCGTTCGGCTGTCGAGTTGCGCTACGCCCCGTTCCTGTGGATTGCCGACCTTTCGGAGCCGGAGAACCTATTCCCGAACCTGTTTTCGTTTGTCGGCGGATTGAACATACTTCCGATCCTGATGGCCGCCACGATGGCGCTACAGTCCGCCCTTACGCCGTCCACCGGCGACAAGCAGCAACAGCGGATGATGATGGTCATCATGCCTGTGATGATGCTTGTGATGTTCTATTCGTTCCCGTCGGCCCTGTCGCTTTACTGGACCCTCAGCCAGGTGCTTTCGATAGTGCAGATGTGGTACATCCGCAAGAAGTACACGCCCGCGCCGATTGCGGCTTCGGGCGATACCGTAGAGGCGACCGTAGTGACCCGCCAGATGCGTCGTCATGGCGCCTGATCGCCTGGGTTGATTGAAGGGAAGAGAGGTTCGATATATGTTCAAGCCCGTTTCAAACAAGGTTGCCTTTCCGAAGATGGAGGAGGAAATCCTCGCGTTCTGGGAGAAGGATGGCACGTTCCTCAAGTCGCTGAAGAAGAACGAGGGTGGAGAGCGCTACAAGTTCTACGACGGCCCTCCGTTTGCGACGGGTCTGCCCCACTATGGGCACCTGCTCGCCGGAACGATCAAGGACATAGTTCCGAGATACCAGACGATGCGCGGAAAATACGTGGAGCGCCGTTTCGGGTGGGATACGCACGGGCTTCCGATCGAGGCGTTGGCGCAGGACGCACTTGGCGTTGCAGGGGCGCCGGAGATAAAGGCTCTGGGCATAGACAAGTTCAACGAGCAGTGCCGTTCGATGGTACTGAAGTATGTGGGCGAATGGCGCAAGACCGTGACGCGCATGGGGCGTTGGGTCGATTTCGACCATGACTACAAGACGATGGATCCGGAGTTCATGGAGACCATCTGGTGGGTCTTCAAGCAGCTCTGGAACCAGGGGCGCGTCTACAAGAGCCACCGCATCATGCCGTATTCGTGGAAGCTGTCCACGCCACTGTCTAACTTCGAGGCGGGAAGCAACTACAAGGACGTGCAGGCGCAGACCGTCACGGTGCGCACAAAGGCCCTCACCGCCGAGAGCGATGAGATGAAGAGGCTCCTTTCCGATGAGAAGTCCGTATATCTTCTTGTGTGGACGACCACGCCATGGACGCTCCCGGAGAACCTGATGATGTGCGTTGGCGCAAAGATCGACTATGTGGCGGTGCGAGACCTCACGGATCCGGAGCGTCCCGTGTACCTCATGGCCGAGACCCGTCTTCAGCATGTGTTCAAGAAGCCGGAGCAGTGCGAGATCGTCATGCGCTGCAAGGGTACGGCCCTCAAGGGGATGTCGTATGAGCCGATCTTCCCGTATTATGCCGCAGAGAAGGCGAATGGCGCGTTCAGGGTGCTCAACGACGACTACGTCACCACGGATGATGGCGTGGGCATCGTGCACATCGCCCCGGCCTACGGCGAGGATGACTTCCGCGTCTGTCAGGAGGCCGGACTCAAGGCATTCGTCGATCCGCTCGATTCCTCTTGCAAGTTCACGGCGGAGATACCCGAGTACGAAGGCCGCTTCTGCATGGATTGCGACAAGGACATCATCCGCCGCCTGAGGACAGAAGGAAAGCTTGTCCATCAGGCGACGATGGTGCACGCATACCCATTCTGCGACAGGACGGATACACCACTCGTGTATCGCGCCATAGATGCCTGGTACGTGAGGGTCGAGGATCTGCACGAGCGGCTTGCGCGAAACAACGCCACTGTGCATTGGACCCCTGACTATGTGGGCGAGAAGCGCTTTGGAAACTGGCTCGGCGAGGCCCGCGACTGGAACATATCGCGCAACAGGTTCTGGGGCAGCTGCATCCCCGTGTGGATAAACGATGACGATCCAAAGGACATGATATGCATCGGATCCGTCAAGGAACTAGAGGAACTGTCTGGCGAAAAGGTGACTGACCTGCACAAGCACCACATCGACAAGATAGTGATAAGGAAGGACGGCAAGACGTACCACCGTACGCCGGAGGTGCTTGACTGCTGGTTTGAATCTGGCTCGATGCCGTATGCGCAGCAGCACTACATGGGCGAGAATGGCGAGCCGCACATTGCGGACATCTTCCCCGCAGATTTCATCGCCGAAGGACTTGACCAGACCCGTGGATGGTTCTACACCCTGATGGTACTTGGGACGTGCCTTTTCGACAAGGCTCCGTACAGGAACGTGATCGTGAATGGGCTGGTGCTTGCCGAAGACGGCAAGAAGATGTCCAAGCGGCTCAAGAACTATCCCGACCCGACGAAGATGCTCAACACATATGGCGCGGACGCGATTCGCCTGTATCTCATCTACTCGCCGGTCGTCCGCGCAGAGAACCTAAAGTTCTCCGAGAATGGCGTGAAGCAGCTCATGCGCGACCTGCTCATACCGTGGTGGAACGCTTATTCGTTCTTCGTGACATATGCGAATGTCGATAAGTTTGACGATCGCGAGGTTGTGTATCCGGAATCCGAAAACGTCCTCGACCGGTGGATAGTCTCGTCGATGGAGACGCTGATAGCCGATGTCACTGCGGCCATGGATGCCTACGATCTGCAGAAGTCGGTGCGCCCGTTCGTGAAGTTCATCGAAGACCTCACGAACTGGTACATTCGCCGTTCGCGCCGCCGCTTCTGGAAGTCGCAGAACGACGGCGACAAGCTGTGCGCATACCGCACGTTGCGCTATGTGCTGGTGCAGCTCGCGAAGGTCGCGGCTCCGTTCACGCCTTTCATGGCCGAGGAGATATACCGCAACCTCAGGGGTGCAAGCGATCCCGAATCAGTGCATCTTTGTTCGTTCCCGACGGCGAACGCCGCCGCTCGCGACCTTGCGCTCGAAAGGCGGATGGCCGATGTGCAGATGGCCGTAGAGCTTGGCCGCAGGTTGCGGGCCGACAACGACCTCAAGGTGCGTCAGCCGCTGTCTGCGCTAAAGATCGTGGGGGGCGACGTGGCGGGACTCGAAAGCCTCATAGAGGATGAGCTTAACGTCAAGTCCGTGGTGTTCGTCGCCGACGAGACGGAGCTGTGCGACATCTCCTGCAAGGCGAACTTCAAGACGCTCGGCAAGAAGTGCGGGCCGAAGATGAAGGCGGTCGCTGCGGCGATAGCGAGCGGATCGCCAGAAATCGTAGGACTCTGCTCGGGCAAGGGCGGCGAATCTTCCGCCGTAATCCTGGAAGGGGTGCAGGTAACGGCCGAAGACGTACTCGTTACGCGCACGCCGAAGGCTGGACTCGTGGTCGCTTCGCAGGGCGAAGTTGTAGTAGGGCTTGAAACGGCCCTTTCGCCGGAACTTGTCGCGGAAGGATTGGCGCGTGAGTTCGTTTCACGGGTGCAGTCAATGCGCAAGGAGGCGGACTTCGAGGTCACCCAGCGCATCGAGTTGCTGGTCGGCTGTGACGACGAGGTAAAGGCCGCGCTGGAATCGCATCGCGACTACGTGATGAACGAGACACTGACTACGGCGTTGCGGTTCGAGTCCGCGCAGGGTGCCGCTGACGTGGACATCAACGGGCATCCCGTTTCCGTAAAGGTCTCGCCTGTCTCTGTCTCATAGGATTTGTGGTATAATCCCAAAACCAAAGAAAGGTGCAATATGCCAAACATTGATTGGAAAAGTCTTGGATTCGGTTTTTCGGACGTAAACTGCCATGTCCGCTACGTGTGGCGGGACGGCAAATGGGGCGAGGCGGAGTTCGTTAAGGATCCGTACATAACCATGCACATCGGCGCAAGCTGTCTCCATTACGGACAGGAGTGCTTCGAGGGCATGAAGGCGTTTCGCCAGAAGGATGGAAAGGTTGTGATATTCCGTCCCGAGGGGAATGCGGAGCGCATGCACCGCACTGCGGAGCGTACCGTGATGGCTCCGGTGCCGGTCGAAATGTTTGTCGAGGCCGCCGAGAAGGTAGTGAAGGCCAACATCGAGTATGTGCCGCCGTACGGGACGGGCGGGTCGCTGTACATTCGTCCGCTGTTGATCGGCACTGGCCCGCAGATCGGCGTTGCACCCGCAAAGGAGTACACGTTCATAATGATGGTGATGCCTGTTGGGGCATACTACAAGGGTGGGCTGAAGCCTGTCCGCGCCGTGATACTTGACGACTGGGATCGTGCGGCTCCGCATGGAATGGGCGATGTCAAGGTTGGCGGAAACTATGCGGCTTCGCTCTTTGCCCATGAAAAGGCGAAGAAGGAGGGCTGGCCCGTGGAGCTTTACCTTGACGCGAAGGAACACAAGTATGTTGAGGAGTTCTCCACGTCCAACTTCTTGGGGATAAAGGCTGATGGCACATATGTCACGCCGGATAGCCATTCAGTGCTTCCTTCGATCACGAACATGTCGCTGAAACAGTGTGCCGCCGACCTTGGATGGAAGGTGGAGTGCCGTAAGATACCGTATGAGGAGATCAGGGAATTCTCCGAAGTTGCGGCCTGCGGAACGGCTGTTGTGGTCACGCCAGTGTGGGAAATCACACGCGGAAGCGAAGTCATCAAGATCAGCGAACCGGATGCGGTCGGGCCGCATCTGCAGAAGCTCTTCGATACCGTGCAGGGCATACAGTACGGTGTCATCCCCGATACGCACGGCTGGTGCCACGAGGTCAAGTAAGCCATATGGCCGAAGAGGCGGTATCCGTTGTTGCGCTCGCCGAAGAGCGCCTGAAGCTTGAACGCGAGGCGTTCGAGATAGAGCGGAGCCGCCTACAGGCCGCGAGGGACAGAGCGGAGGCCGAGCTGAAGGTGGCCAGATCGCGCCATCCGATCCTCATCTTCGCCTCTGTCTCGCTTCTTTCGCTTGTCGCGTTTGCGGGCGGCATCCTGCTTGGCATCTCGGTCAACGAGGGTAGGCACCAGCGTTTGCGCGATGCGCGCCTGAAAGAGGCGCTTTCGCAGCTTGGCGGCATGGCCGAGGTCTCTTCCTCGTCCACAAATCGTGTTACGCTCGGCATAGGGTCGAAGCTTGATCCGGGGCGGAGCGTTTCGGTAGTGGTGTTCCAATGAGTCGTCTGGCGTCGATTCTCCTTGCGGCGTTGCCGATTGTGGCGACCGCATTCAGTCCGCAGGTAAAACTATCGGTCGAGCCGAATGACGTGGTTCTTACCGAATCAGCCGAGGCGACTGTCAGCATATTTACCCAAAGGCGCTTCCCGCACACGCCGAGCATTAGCGCGGACTTCATTCCTCAGGGCGAACGGCTTGCGATGACGTGCGAGCAGTCGTCGCTCAATGGCACGAACGCATGGCTTTACACGGTCAAGGTCCCATTGAAGGCCGAGAAGGCGGGGACGATGACCATTGGCCCAGTGTCCATTTCGGTGCCGATCAGGACAGGGTTGTTTGGCTTTGTGACCCAGACTGCCGATTACAGGTCTGGCATTGCCCGGCTCAATGTCGTTTCGCCGCCCGAAGAGGGCAGACCAAAGTCGTATTGTGGTGCGTTGTCGAGAGAGTTCGGGGTTTCGGCAACCCTTGACGTAAATGTCTGCACGGCTGGCGATCCGCTGCTGTTTACCCTTGAGGTCACAGGAGCCACAGATCTCTCTATGGTCTATTCGCCGGAATCGCTCGGAACGGCATTTCGCGGCACCCCGTTCAAGATAGATCTTGCGTCCCGCAAGACAGATGCGGACGAGAATTCAAAGCGTTTTGTGTGGCGCGTGAGGGCTCTTAAGGCCGGCACGGTAGAGTTCCCTTCGATAGCTGTGTCGTTCTTTGACATTGCGTCGCGTTCATACCGAACCGTCAGCACGGCACCCATTCCCGTGCAGGTTAAAGCCGGGGCACAGGTCGCATTGGAGACTGTGGATGATGGAGGGCAGGATGGGTTCCCGATGCCGGATGGTCTGGACATCCCGTTTGAGGTCAGGAATTTCACGTTGAGACACGCGCTTGCGCTTGCGTGCAAGGCGGAGAGCGAGTCGGAATTTGCGGCGGCTGCGGAACGGTACGCGTCTTTTGTGGATATGCTTGACAGGGACGGGAATGGGGCCATGTCTTACGACTTGGAATTCAAGGCCGTACACCTTTCCAACCTTGGCTCCCTGTATGTAATGGCGGGGCGGCAGAGGGAAGCCCTTTCGGCGTATGGCAGGGCCGAGCGCATTTCAGGGGCGACAGCCGCTACGGAGCGAGGCATGCGGGCTGCGATAGCGCGGCTAAGGAACGATCCACGGGCAGACTTGCCTCTGCCGCGCATCATGTTTCCGTTCTGGTATAGATTGTCGATGACAGGGCGAATCCTTTTTTCAGGGTGCGCATTCCTGGCGTTGGCAGGCCTTTTCTGGCTTGCCTTGAGGGCAGGGCGCAGACTTTCCATCATTGTGGTTGCAATTGGCTTCGCGAACGTCTCAAATGCGTCGCTATTTGGCGGGCGCAATCCGTTTGCTGGATTCTTCGACGATATGCCGATGATGTCGACGATGCGGGATGGGGCGTGTCCGATCGGCGCGAAAGCCAGGTTTGCATCTCGCGAAGTCATGGTTGGGGAATCCGTGGATCTGGTTTTGACGTTGGATCCGGGATCCGTGAAAATCGATCCGTGGTCCATAAAGGTTCAGCCGAAGATATCCGGAAATTGCACCACCGGAAAGTTCATGAGCGATACGCAGAATGTATTCAGGTTGCCGGTCACGTTCCTTGAGGCGGCGACAAACGGTGCCGAGCTTGCGGTGTCGGGCGTATATTCCGGCACATATTGCATAACCAACGGGAACATGATTTCGTCAGGACGAGTCGTCAATCAACCGTTCAAGATCGATGTCATTGCGGCAAGCGTGGTGGTGCAGCCATTGCCGCAGGAAGGGCGTCCCGCCGAGTTCAGCGGGGCAATCGGCAGATCGTTTAGGCTTAGGCAGGGCGTTACGCCATCCATGGTGCATCCCGGCGACCTCGTTACTGTGGAGTATCGCCTTGATTTCGACGGCTATTGTCCGTCAAATGCGACGGTGCGGGTTGATGGCGTATCCGAGAGATTCAAGGCATATGACGTGAAGGAAGAGTCTCGGAATCCTAATTCCGTAGTGTGGCGACAGATGCTGGTGCCGCACACGTCTGAGGCCACAAATACGCCGTGCGCATCATTCAGCTATTTCAATCTCAAGACCAGACGCTATGAGCGTGTAACCGCTCCTTCCGTAACGCTTTCGTACGTGTCATCGGAGGCGGCATCCACGGAGAACACTAAGGTCGCCATAGATACCTCATCCGCATCGGCGGCATCGTCTTCGGGAGGAGTTCGCCAGGCGCATGCGTCATACACGCTTCGGTTCGCGCCGTCCGAAAAGTCTCCGGTAGTGGTGGTCTTGCCTTCGGATTGCAAGGTGCGCGAGACGTCTCTGTACAATGGCTGGCGCAGACTTGAGTCCGGCCAAGGTTCCGGTTGGGTAAAGTTAAGGTAAGGATTTCCACTTTCGGTGGAAAATCCCTTTTGCCGCACTATCCAATGGCAAGAAGCAGAACTACTGCGACAAGTAGGCAGCCGGAGGCAAGCTTGATTGATGGGGCGAAGCGAGGCTTGCTCTCCAGCATGGTCTTGAGTGCGTCCGCCGCGCATATTATCGGCAGGTAGAGTATCGGCACGAGGGCGCAGAACAGCGTGCCGAGCATCAAAATCTGGACGGATGGCGAAAGGCCTGAGTTCTGCGACGTGAAGTGCGGCAGAAACGCAAGGAAGAACATTATTGTGAGCGGATTGCTCATGGACATCAGGATGCCGCGGCCGACAAGGCGTATTCCCCGTTCGCGTGGGCTGGAGAGGGAAAATCCCGAAGGGGAGCGGAACCCGTTCCTTGCCTCAACGAGACACCCCACGGCGAGATATCCTATGTATGCCATTCCGCCATATCGAATGCATAGCATCGTGGTGGGGTGCGCCTGAAGGAACGCGGCCACGCCCAAAGCCAAAAGAACGATCCATATCCAGCATCCGAGTACAAGGCCGCCCACCAGGCATATGGCGCGAGACTTGCCATGCGAAAGGGCCGTGGCGACCGTGCAGAGCAAGTCCGGCCCTGGCTTGATGATCAGACCTACGCATCCAATGAGATAAGTGAGAAGCATGCCCATTTCGCCAATCACCTTTCCTTTGTGTCACTCAAAGCATGCTATTGTGGGATATGCCGGCAGAACGCCTCGAATACCCGTCGGTCGTCCGTCAGTTCGGGATGTCCGGCAAATGCCCAGAGGTTTCGCCACCGTACGGCGGTGGGCTGTCCGTTCGCCATCGCCAGCGTCTCTACGCCAGTGCCGACGGACACGATGGACGGTGCACGGATGAACGTCATCGGCACGTCGGCGAGGTCGCCGCACGCGCCCGTCGCCGCGAAGCTGCCGAGCTGGCGTCCGTAGGCGTTGCGCCGCACCGTCACGGGCAGGACGCCGAACCAGACGGTCGGATCGTCCGCCAGCTTCTCCGCGAGCAGGATGAGTCCCGCACACGTCGCGAAGACGGGCAGCCCCGCCTCGATCCGCGCCTTGAGCGGCGCGAAGAGACCGAGGTCGTGGAGAAGCTTGCCCTGCACGGTCGATTCGCCGCCCGGCAGCACGAGCGCGTCGAACGGACGCTCGAGGTCGCGCAGCTGGCGAATCTCGAACGTATCCGCCCCGACGTCCGCAAAGGCGCGTTCGTGTTCGGCGAACGCGCCCTGCACGGCCAATACGCCTATGCGCATCTTACTTGCCCCGCTCTTCCATGATGGTCTCGATCTCGTCGGCGTTGATGCCGACCATCGCCGGGCCCAGGTTCTCGCTCAGCTTCGCGAGCAGGGCGGAGTCCTGCCAGTTCGTGACGGCCTGGACA
>CAVJWR010000076.1:7414-15804 GCA_963653155.1 Limosilactobacillus gorillae | reverse complement strand
GACTGCGCCTGTTGACGCTGAGCCGAGTGCCATCCCGAAACCGGATTCGCCGTGGGGTACGGGCATCTATCTTCATCGCTGGGGCTTTTCGGAACGAAGCTTTAGGATGATGGAAAGGCTCGCCGCGACAGCCAGCCGCGCGGGCATACGCTGTCTGCGGGAACAGATGCTGTGGTATCAGATTGCGGGGGATGGGACGCCAGACTTCTCGAACTACGATAGGATCATGAGGATATGCGAGACGAACGGAATGAGCCTTTGTATGCTATTCAGCTCGATTTGGCGGCGTGAAGACACCAAGGTACCCGACTATCCCGAACGCTATTGCGCGGCATTGCGCCAGGCCGTACGGCATTATCGTGGAAAGGTCGTCGCGTGGGAAATCTGCAACGAGCCAAACCTGCCATGGCCGATGGCGTCGGAATGGATGGACAACTACCGCCGTCTGCTGCCTATGGCTACGAGGGTGGTCCATGAGGAAGACCCGTCCGCGAGGACGGTCGGATGCTCGGCCTCCGGCCTTGGCCTCGGATTCGTGAAGAGTTTGGCGAACGAGACGTTCGACGATGTGTCAGTCCATCCCTACCGCCGTTTCGTTGACGAGCGCGAGTTTCTGGCGGATCTGGACGAGCTGTATGCCGCGAGTCGTGGACGCGATGTCTGGATGACGGAGATCGGCTGGGACTCCTTTCCGGGTTTTCGGCGCAAGGCGAGCGTAGACCACCTTGTTCCGCTCCATGAGTACGCTTCGTTGATTGCGCGTGCATACATGACTGCCGCGTCGGGGAGGGGCGTGAGAGCCGTATTCGGCTACGATTTCGTGGATGACGGCTTACTTGCGGCCGGATTCGAGTATCACATGGGCATTGTCTACGGTGACGCCTCTCCAAAGCCGGCATATCGGGCCGTCGCCAAGGTCTGCCGCACGTTTCCGGACGGCAAACCGTCCATGACGGTCGGTGATGACGGGCTGACCGTTTTCCGAATGGGCGGCAAATGCGCAGTATGGGTGCATGGTTTCGAGCCGAGCGCGATCGAGGCGGAAGGTGCGGCAATGGCGACGAACTTGATGGACGAGAAGGTCTTGCCCGAAATGCGTGGTGGGCGCAAGGTCTACTTCACCGATTCGCGGCATCCGCTGTTCTTCGGCCGCGAAATGACTTTCAGGAGGTTGAAATGATCATAACGACATTGATTTTGGCAACCATTACGGCAGGCTGGGAGAACGTGGAGCCAATGCGCACGGAAGTCGCTCCCGCGAAGATTGTCTGGACGGCACCACTCGACAAGGGCGCTACGGCTTTCCGTGTAGAGAAGCGCGATGGTGCGGAGGGCGAGGTTTCGTTCGCGAACGGCATGATGACAATAGATAAGACGAACGACAGGGGGCTGATCGTCGTCACGGCACCCGCGTTCACGACTGTAACGAATCAGCCGTTGCGTTTCATGGCCGATGTGCATTGCGACAAGGGCGATTACTTCTACGCACAGGCGGGTCTTCGGGCCTATGGGACGAACGAATGCCTTGCGCCTTACTGGGAACTGGAGACTCGGCACTTCTCGATGGGTGGCGGCGAGGAGATGCAGTCGGCGGTGAACCAGGCCCCAGGAATGTTCAACCGCAAGTTCTGCCATTTTCGCGCGAAGCAGGGCGTTGTGACGGCGGCGATTGTCGTGGGCGGCACGCCTTCCCGCACGATGTGGAGGAATTGGCTTGCGGATGACCTTGGCGCTGCGGACATGAAGTGGTCAGGATACTATGAGGCTCGCACGGCACGAGACCATGCGGCGGAACGCATCGATGAGGCTGAATTTGACGCGAGGCTTGCGGCAGACACAGACCACTACGCCTGCCTCCGCAAGGTCAATGGCGTGACTCGGCTCATTGTCGATGGCGAAGTGGCCTATCCGGCGGCGTATCGCGCAAAAGGGGCGTTCGGGAAGGACATACTCCTTGAGACGTTTGCGGGCGGCCCAATGGTCAGGGAGGGGGTCAGGCTTGTCGTAAAGGGCATTGCGATGGGCGGATCCACCGGGGCGGCGGATGGTCTGCGGCGCCGGTATTGGACAGCGCAGGGCTTCGATGCGGTTGGAGCCGTCAAGGACATCAGGGATTCCCTGCGCATTGTGCCGGATGCCTTGTGCATACTGTCCGTAAGCTGCAACGCATATCCTGACTTCACGCTGAAGGAGCATCCGGACGAGGTGTGGATCAAGAAGGATGGCTCGGTGGTGAAGGGGACTTCCGGCAGCTGTGTGCCGACATATGACGACATGGGGGTAAAGGATACGAATCGCTGGCCATGGGTATCCTACGCCTCGCCGTCATGGAGAGAGGCCATCAAGGGGAATCTTCGACAGCTGATCGCAGAACTGAAGCGTCAGGGACTTTCGAAGCGAATCGTAGGATTGCACCTTTACGGCTACCATGACGGCCAGTTCCATTCGCCATACGAAGACCATTCGTGGATGGCGAAGGCCGCATTCGAAAAGTATCTCAAGGAGGATCCGATCGCGGTGAACGACTTCGCCTACTTTTCGAAGCTCCTCGGATTCAAGGCCCAGGAGGACTTCGCGAGAACCTTCAAGCGGGAACTCGGCAAGCCCGCCATCGTGATCCGCTGGAACATGGGCGCGTTTTCCGGGATGCCAGACTTGACTTCGTTTGCCTATTCGGATGCGGTGGACATCATTGTACCACAGCCGACGTACGAGACTCGCCGTCCAGGCATGGTGGCGGAGATGAAGCTTCCGTATTCGTCGTTCAACCTGCACAACAAGATGCACTGGAACGAGTTTGACCTGCGCACCTATGCCGCACTGGAGACGTGGGCGACATCAGGCGTTGTCGCGACGAAGGGGCTTGGGCAGATGGACGATCTGGCGATGTGGCGGAGCGCATACCGCAAACTTGCCGGAATGATGTTCGCGCACAACAGTGGCTATTGGTTCTATGATATGGGCGGCGGCTGGTTCTCCGCGCCGGAGATCGCCAAGGATGTCGGCGAGGCCGTAGCCTGCGGACGGCGCATCCTGAAGACTGCATCATCGGCATGGCGTCCGGATGTGGCCGTCATTGCCGACGAGGAAGGAATGGGCGTAAGGAAAGGCACTTACGATAGCATGATCCTGCGAGGGCAGCAACAGCTGTTTGCCGCCTCCGGCGTACCGTTTGAGTTCTACTTGGCGGAAGACGCATTGCGCGACGCCTCCATTGTCAAGGACGCGAAAATGGTGGTTCTGGCGTTCTTCCGTTCCTTCGATGCCCGTCGCCGCGCATTTGTAGATGCGATGGCACGTGACGGACGTACGGTCGTGTTCCTTTCGGAGAGCGGCATCCGTGGCGGGGCGGACGCAACTGGATTTGATGTCGCATATTCTACGAACAGCCTCAGGCACGTCATTGTGCCGACGGATGGCATTCCCGCAGATGAGGCCCGTGGCTTTCTGCTCGGTAAGCACAGGCGGTATTGGCCCAAGGCATCGCCATTTGGCCCCCGATGCACGGTGGCCGAGAGGGATGGCGTGAACGTTCTCGCCCGCTATGAGTCCGACGGCGCTTCGGCGATTGCTGAACGTCGGGACGCATCCTGCCGCCGGGTATACGTGTGCGAACCAGGCGGACTTTCTCCAGCGCTTTTCAATCGGTTGGCATGCGAGTCGGGTGCATACGTGCCTGTCTCTTGCACTGGATTGCAGATTGACATGAACGGCGATTTCGTCTCGCTGCACGCCACGAAAACCGGTCGGTTCGATTTCAGGTTGCCGTTCGACGCGACGGTCGTAAACCTAAAGACAAACAGAGTGGAGCCGTCTGAAGGCGGCGTTGTGCATCTGAATCTCACCGCAGGCGAAACCGTCTGGCTCGGATTGTCGGCGACTGGAAGCCTTTAGCGCAGTGGAATCGTAGCGACGGCGCCCTCGCCGTTTGCGTGGGAGGGTCGCAACTTGTTGCGACCGAAATCGGACGCAATGAATTGCGTCCCTCCCGTTGGAGGGTTCACCGACAAGAAATATGCCGATTTTCAAAATACAATTTTCACTGAAATTTGCAAGTTTGCGGCTTGTGCGATGTTTGCCAAGTTGATACATTATGGGCATTGCGAAAGGAGCTGGATTTCATGGAGAGAAAAAAAAATAACATTCGCCGTACTGTCTTCCTGCATGGCGGCGACTGCATTTGCCGGTGTAGGCAACAGGGAGAATGACTCATATTACCCGGAATCCGAATACGTGTGGGCACAGAGAGAGGATAGCTCGGCCATGATCTCATGGCTGTCCAACGAGTCCGGCCAATGGGGGACGGATTCAGCCCATCCCAACGCAGAAAACGACTACTACGTCCCGGCCGCCTGGCGGCGCATCGTGGCTGCTGTCGCCTCTTCTGCCGATGCGGCACTTCCGTTTGCCGGACGCAGCCTTACTGTCGCCTGTGAACTGCAGAACATTGCGGCGTTTGGGCAGTGGATCAATCTTGGCGACAATGTCACGCTACTCGGAGGCTCGATATTCAGTTGGTCAAGCATCGGCAACGTGACGGGTTCGCGGTTGTCCATTGAACGATCAAGTGAACAATGGCCTGTGTATCTTCGCTGGTGGCCGCGCAACGACGGGATCAAGGCGACGACATTCGCGGTTCCGCTTGTAGGCGATGCCGACCAGCGCGTGGATTGGATCGGGTACAAATATGATCCAGATTCCGCCAACCGCTATGCGGGTCGATTCAATTTGGCGTCAGCATGGCCTGATTTCCATGGCAAGATGGTGGTGAGCAACAACAATGAGCTTCAGGCCACATCATTCTCGTCACCTGGACAATTCGAATTCCATGACGCCAAACTGATTCTCACGGGTGTAGACGGCACATCGTCGCTTGGCTCTCTCAAGCTGACATCTTTGGCGCAACTGCATTTTACTGGTGTGGACAACACGCAGGTGTTGGAGATTGCCGATATGCTGGAGCTTGAATCTGGCGCTACCGTTTTCGGCGGCAAATTCACGGACTGGCAAAAGTCGGAACCTGAGCAGTATCCGGTGTTCAGGCTTTCGCCTCAGGCGGCAGAGACTGGAATACCCGACATGTCTGGGGTGCTGTATGGATTTGGCGATGCCGTTCAGAGAATTGGCGACCTGCCTCGGATTTCTTGGTACACGAATGAAATGTCGAATGGTGGGGCTGAGATCGGAGTTTCGCGCAAGGGGGTGGTGACGGTCACCAGAAACACCAGCTACAGTACCACCCCATTTATCGATGGGCAGTCGGCTGAAGATTTCCTTTCCGACGGAAAAGACTGGCATAGCGGCGTAGACTATCTGGATTATGCCCATAATCTTGTCATGCCAGCCACCAGATACGACTTCCCGGGAGATTCGCTTACGCTGCGGGCTTCGGGAATGGCGCTTTTCGGTGAATTTGCCTGTAGGGATATGACCTTCACCCGGAATGCTCGCGTCAGGCTGATGAAGGAGACCGCAACCATGAGGATATGCGGAGGTCTGCGCCTGATAGATGAGGCGGATGCAAAATATTCGGATTATGCCGCGAAATTCCTTGTCGGCAACCGGTCCACGCTCAGGATTGACGCGAACATGTCAGGAGGAGGACGCGTTCTCGCGGAACTGTCGCCTGAGGCGACCGGCAACATAGCCAACTGGTGCGGAACGCTGGAGCTGTCTGGCGACAATGCCGCGTGGACAGGATCGCTTACACTGAACGCCGGCACGGCAGACGGTTTCAGCGCGTATTTCGAGGACAAGGGATACGCGGCGTATTGTCCGAGTGCGGCATCAAACGTGACGCTTGTCGTCCATGGCCCCACATCGCTTGGAGGTGCGCTCCAGTCGCTTGATCCGGAGGCGATTCGGATCGGATACGAATGCCGCCTGGCGTTTGCGGAGACGGCGACGTTTGATGCCGAAAATCGTGGTATCGCATTTGCGGGAAACGGCTATCTGCGCACGGAAGATGGCGTAGTGGCGACCATTTGCCAACCGTTGACGTTCGCAAATGGGGCGCTTGTCGTGAAGGAGGGAAATGGCACGCTGAATCTTGATGTAGAACCGACGATTTCGGAGCATGGCGCCACTACGCTCCGGGTCGACTCCGGCGACATTGGCGTGTCTGTTCCGAGGGCACTTGCTTCGTTGAACGTTGAGATTGGTGCCTCATCGCGTCTTGTCGTCCCTGCCGATGGCGAAGGTGTTGACTTGACGGCCGTCAGCTCGCTCACGTCCGCAGACAAGGTTGGACGGATGAAGATGTCGATAGACTTTTCTGGCGTAGAGGCATTTCCGCAGGAATATTCGGTGCGACTCCTGAAACTTGGTGCGGATCAGAAGGCTATGCTCGGTGATGGCGGAAAGCCGTTGGTAAGGATCGTAAACTCGCCTGTGCATTATGCCGTGTACAGGATTTCACAGGTGGAAGATGATTCCGGCAATTTGGTGGTCACGGCAAGACTGATGCGGCATCCGCCATTTGTACTGAGTATTCGGTGATGGCGCATGGGGACTGGGGAACAAAGACATGCATGAAGAACTTGGGATTGTGATGTTCAAACTGGGCGGCAACAACATGGCGTCCATGGACTATCCACGCACCGACTGGCCGGACAGCCAGAAGAAGGGTTTTCGCGTTGCATTTCGCGAACTTCATTTCGACGAACGGATATGGCGCGAGGCCACGGAGCGGATGGCGAGGCTTGGACTGAATGCCGCGCTCATAGACATACATGAGGGGTTAATATATCCAAGCCATCCGGAACTTGCCGTGAAGGGGAGCTGGACACCCGAAAAGCTGCAGTCGGAGCTGGGACGTCTGCGCGACATGGGCATTACACCGTTCCCGAAGCTGAACTTTTCCACAACCCACTCTGCATGGCAGAAGGAGTGGCGTTGCCAGACTTCCACGCCGGAGTACTACAGATTCTGTTCCGATGTGATTACCGATGTCGCGGAGATATTTGATCGCCCGAGGCTCTTCCACATTGGCATGGACGAAGAGATGCCTGTTGCACAGGATCGCGACGGGCTTATGATCGTGCGACAGGGCGAGCTTTGGTGGCATGACCTGAAGTTGCTTGCAGCTGTGGTGGAGAGAAACGGATGTCGCCCATGGATCTGGTCCGACAAGCAGTGGCATGTGCAGGATGAGTTCGCCGAGAAATGCCCGAAGTCCATAATGTGTTCGAACTGGGCATATGGGAACGACTTCAGCGAAAGGAAGACGAAGCCGGATCTCTCCGTCGCGAAGAAGGGGCGATGGTGGCCGCATGAGCTCGATGTTCATGGGTATCTTGCGCTTGAGCGCTACGAATATGACCAGATTCCGACAGGCTCAAACTACAAGTGCAACGATAACATGAAGCTGACAGTACGGTTCTGTCGTGAGTATATCGCTCCGGAGCGCCTTAAGGGTTTCATGGTCGCATCGTGGAAGCGATGCATACCAGAAGAGAGAGAGGCTTTACTGGCCTCCATTGACCAGCTTGCCGCTGCGCTGAAATGACTACAGGGATTAAGATGGAAAGGAGGTTTGCATGAAGGAGCTGTTTTGCCTGTCATTCGCATCGGCGGCGTTTCTTGCGTCCGTGGCGTTGGGTGGCGATGGTTTTCCGTCCTCGGATTGCGTTCGCAGGAAGTACATCTGGTTCGGGTGGGATACCCAAAACCTTTCTGCGGAACAGGTGCTTGACAATGCCGCAAGCTTTGACGAATCCGTGTACGATGGAGTGCCGGTCAGCGTAGTGGTCAAGAACCCGGAGACGGGGAAGGATATGCGTGTGCATCACGTGCTTGACAACCCGGAGGTGACGGATGCAATGATCGCGGACAAAGTTCCTGTGCTGAGGGAAATCGTTTCGCACCGTGGGCTTCGCGAATCGTTCGTGTCGTCGTTCTACACGCCGAAGACCAGGGTTTCGTGGACTGATGACGCGACTTGGGCAAAGGCGGCCAGGTCGATGGGTGCGATAGCGCGGGCGGCAAAATCTGCAGGCATGAAAGGGATATTCTTCGACAGGGAAGAGTACCACCCTGATGAAAAGCAGTTCGAATGGAGGAAGGGCGACCCGGACTTCGAGACGTGCGCGAGGCTCGCCCGTCAGCGAGGCGCACAGCTGTTCCGCGAGGTGTTCAGGGCGCATCCGACCGCCGTCGTGTTTTCGTGCTATGGGATGCTCACGGCGTGTACGACGTTCGACTATTTCGGGTCGCCTGACGTGATGGACGCTACGCGGCAGAAGCATGACTTGTGGCCGCACTTCTACAACGGGATCCTTGATGTGGCCCCATGGGAGGCGAAACTTGTCGATGGCACTGAGGTGGCGTACGAGTATCTGCAGAGCCGCGAGGAATATGCGAAGTCCGCAGCTTGCGTGAAGATACGTGGC
>CAVJWR010000076.1:3853-7404 GCA_963653155.1 Limosilactobacillus gorillae | reverse complement strand
GCAGGCGAGTTTCGGATTCTTCCTTGATGCCTACGTTAAGACCAACAAGACGGCCCGATATTGGTATGAGCCGCTGAACGGTTCGTGCCTCGGACGCTTCGATGACAACCTATGTGGCGCTTCGCAATGGTCGGATGAGTACGTATGGCTCTATGCGGCGAGCCAGAGGATGACAGGCATCCATTGGCGCAACAAGTCGGGACACTTCAACGGATGGACTACGCCGGACGACCGTCTCCCCGGATATGACGAGATCGCGTTTGCGAACAAGGATCCGATAGCGTGGTTCCCGCGTAGGGTGGCGGAACTTGCCGCATCAGGAAGCCTGACGAACCTATTCGCAAAGGATATTGGCGATGTGCTCAAGCCGACGAAGGAAGATGCACGGCGGCTGTTTGGCGTGATCGAGATCCAGAATGCGAAGGCCGGCGAATGGTACGGCTTCCGATTCCGGGCCTGTGGCGACGTGCAGTCGATTGTGCGGTGGGGAGAGAAGGGGCTTCGGTCACGTCCCCATGGCGCAAGCGTCCTGCCAAGTGTTACCCCGATGGGAAGTCCGGATGCGGACGGGTGGCGACAGGCCATTGGTGTTGTGAGAATCCCCAATGATCTCCAAAGTCCGGTCATAGTGCTCAAGGTTGCGCTCGACAGCCATCCGAAAGCCGGGATAGATGGATTTGAGTTGTACAGGCTTTTCGATCCTCGTGAATATTAGGCGATGCGATGCGCAGGTTGTGGTATAATTCTGGGATTCGAAATGAATCCGAGCCTAATCAGGCGGAATCTAACAAAACGCGAAAGCTAAAAGGAACAACATGGTCAATCGCATCATTCTCAACGAGACATCGTACCACGGCGCGGGTGCCGTGAAGTCCATCGTAACCGAGCTTGCAAATCGCGGGCTCAAGAAGCCGATTGTATTCTCCGATCCGGATCTGATCAAGTTCGGCGTCACGAAAAAGGTCACGGATCTCCTCGACGCCGCCAAGATACCATATGCGCTCTACAGCGACATAAAGCCGAACCCGACGATAGAGAACGTAAAGAACGGCGTAAAGGCGTTCAAGAAGGCCAAGGCCGACTGCATCGTCGCGATTGGCGGCGGATCCTCGATGGATACGGCGAAGGGCGTGGGCATCATCGCCGCCAACCCGAAGTTCGCGGATGTGCGCTCGCTTGAGGGGCTTTCGCCGACCACAAAGCCGTCCAAGCCGATCTTCGCGGTGCCTACCACGGCCGGGACGGCCGCAGAGGTGACAATCAACTACGTCATCACCGACGTAGAAAAGAAGCGCAAGTTCGTCTGCGTGGATCCGCACGACATCCCTGTCGTCGCGTTCGTCGATCCGGACATGATGTCCACAATGCCCAAGGGCCTTACGGCGTTCACCGGCATGGATGCGCTCACGCACGCCATCGAGGGCTACATCACGAAGGGCGCGTGCCCCATGACAGACATGATGCACCTTGAGGCGATCCGCCTCATCTCCCTGCATCTGCGCGATGCCGTCGCGAACAAGCCAAGCGGACGCGCAGGAATGGCCCTTGGTCAGTACATTGCCGGAATGGGCTTCTCGAACGTTGGGCTTGGCGTCGACCACTCGATGGCGCATGGTCTTTCCGCGCTGTACGACATGCCTCACGGCAAGGCGTGCGCGATACTTCTGCCTACAGTCATGAAGTTCAACGCTCCGGCTACCGGCACGAAATACCGTGACATAGCCGTTGCTATGGGTGTGAAGGGTGCGGACAAGATGCCGATCGCAAAGGCCCGTCAGGCTGCGATTGCCGCCGTTGAGAAGCTTGCCAAGGATGTTGGCATTCCGCAGAACCTCAAGGGTGTGCTCAAGAAAGAGGATGTCAAGTTCCTGGCCGAGTCGGCCTACGCCGATGCGTGCCGTCCTGGCAATCCCCGCGATTGCGATGTCAAGTCAATCGCGAAGCTCTACCTGTCGCTCATTTAGGTTGGCCGTTTGGCCAAATCGGCGACAGACCCATCGTGCACGGCGGAGTGACGTCTCCGCCGTGCCGATGTCCCAAAAGAACACCATACACAGAAACACCATCGGATTCCAATGATTGCGACACTTCTCCTTGCGGCGGCCTTTTCCTCTGACATCGTGATATATGGTTCATCTCCGGCGGCACTGTCTGCGGCGGTTCAGGCGAAGCGGATGGGAAACTCTGCCATTATCGTCTCGCCAGAGACCCGCATAGGTGGGCTTACGACGGGCGGTCTTGGGCAGACGGACATCGGAAACAAGAGGGCGTTTGGAGGCATTGCGCTCGAATTCTACAGGGACGTGGCGGCATGGTATGCCGACGGGCGGCATTGGAAATGGACGAAGCCCGCAGACTACTTCCCGGATGGACAGTGCGCCGGATCAAAGGATTCAGGCTCCATGTGGACGTTCGAGCCATCGGCGGCACTGGCGATCCTTGAGGGGTGGGAACGCCGGGACGGCCTTGACATCCGCCGTGGCGAGCGTCTTGACCGTACTCCAGTAGCCGGATGCCGCACGGCGCGAGGCGTAGAGGTCGTGGGTGGACGCATCGTCGCCCTACGCACCGAAAGCGGCAACGTCTATCGCGGCAAGGTGTTTGTGGATGCGACATATGAAGGCGATCTCCTTGCGGCGGCAGGTTGCTCGTACCATGTGGGCCGGGAATCCAACGCCACATACGGAGAGACGATCAACGGCAATGCCCCTGATGCGCGAGGGGCAAGGAACCACAACTTCTCCCCATGGGTCTCGGCATACGTCAAGCCTGGAGATCGGTCATCGGGACTTCTCCCTGGCATCGAGCCGTACGATCCTGCCGTCAAGGCGGGCGACGGCGACAGGCGTGTGCAGGCGTACTGCTTTCGGATGTGCCTCACGGATGTGCCGGAGAACCGCATCCCGTTCAAGAAGCCGGCGAAGTACGACGAGCGCGATTACGAGCTTCTGTTTCGCGAATACGAGTCCGTCGCGGCCCACCCCGGCTATGAGGCGGCACCAGGCGGGATAGACGAATGGAACCCGATTCCGTCCATCATGTCCCGCATGCCTAACGGGAAGACGGACTCAAACAACCGCGCCGCGCTCTCCACGGATTTCATCGGACGCAATTGGGACTGGCCGGAAGCCGACTATGCGACGCGTGACAGGATATTCGCAGAGCATCTTGCGTACCAGCAGGGCCTCATGTGGACTCTCGCCAACCATCCGCGTGTGCCGCAGAAAATCCGCGACTACTTCTCCGGTTTCGGCACATGTAGGGACGAATTTCTTGATGGCCCCGGCGATGGTTGGCAGAGCCAGCTGTATGTGCGCGAGGGGCGTCGTCTCGTTGGCGAGTACGTGATGACGGAACACAACTGCCGTGGAAAGCGCATCGCTCCACGGCCAGTCGCTCTCGGAGCCTACACGATGGATTCGCATCACGTCCGCCGGGTTGAGACAAAGGATGGCCTTGTGCGGAACGAAGGCAATGTGGAGGATGCGCATTTCCCGGGTCCGTATCCGATAGACTACGGCGCACTCGTCCCGAAGCGCACCGAATGCGGA
>CAVJWR010000076.1:0-3843 GCA_963653155.1 Limosilactobacillus gorillae | reverse complement strand
GAATGCGGAAACCTGATAGTGCCGGTATGCCTTTCCGCATCGCACATCGCATTCGGATCGATACGCATGGAGCCGGTGTTCTTCGCGCTTGGACAGGTCGCCGGCACGGCGGCGGCGCAGTCGATCATGCTTGGCTGCGATGTGCAGGATGTGCCCTATGCGCCACTTGCGGCGCGTCTTGCCGCCGACGGACAGGTTCTGGCGGTCACGGATACCGTATGGCTTGACGAACCGGGTGTGTGGGATCGCATGAGCGGTGGGCATGGGCGCAGTTGGCCGTTGACCAATGCCACCAAGATGGTCAATGGCATGTGCTCGCGCGGGGTCGGCACATGTGCGCCAAGTGCGCTCTATCTTGCGTTGGACGGCAATGCGCTTTCGTTCTCGGCCAACGTCGGACAGCTCTACGGCCCCAACGCCTCGAAGCTAAGGGTTCGCGTATGGCGCGAGACGGAGCTTGCCTTTGAGTCTGAAATGCTTGACCGCGACTCTGGTCCGGTAAGGGTTCTTGCCGATCTGGCAGGGGCTCGATGGGTCAAGCTTGAGCTTTTCGGAATAGAGAAGCCGTATAGCGGCACAACAGTGTGGGGGGACGCCAAGTTCGAGATGAAGCCAGGTACGCGCCCACACGACATCGGCGACCTGACGCGCCAGCTTGGAATACTCACGCCCCCTGTCGCGGATGCTCCGCGCATCAACGCGCCGCTTCGGTACGGGGTCCGTCCGGGAAACAGGCTGTTTTTCCGTGTGCCGGTTTCGGGTAGGCGTCCAATGTCCATCAATGTGGATGGATTGCCGGATGGGCTTGCGTTCGATCCTGCGACGCAGCTCATTACAGGCACCATTCCGTCTCCCGGCGAGTACGCCATGAACATCAGGGCAAGGAACGGATTTGGAGACGCTTCGCGTGAATTTACGGTCGTGGTGGGCGAGACGATAGCCTTGACTCCGCCAATCGGATGGAACAGCTGGAATGCGTTCGGGCCTACGGTCACGGCAGAGCTTGTGCGCAAGACGGCAGACCTTATGGAAAGCCTGAGGCTTCTTGACCATGGGTGGGCCTATCTTACGATTGATGACGGGTGGCAGCTCTCCGCCAAGCGTTTCCAGCAGACGGAGCGACGGGACGCAAATGGCGAGGTGAAGTCCAATGAGCTGTTCGGCGACATGAAGGCACTTGCCGATTACGTACACTCCAAGGGGCTGAAGATAGGGCTCTATTCGTCGCCGGGGCCGACCACCTGCGCCAATTACGAAGGTAGCTGGATGCACGAGTTCCAGGATGCCAAGACCTACGCCAAATGGGGCTTTGACTACCTGAAGCATGATTGGTGCAGCTATTCGTCGGTGCAGTTCGGCGAGGGCATCGATCTTGAGCAGTTCCCGTATGTGATCATGTCGCAGGCGCTTCGCGCGTCCGGGCGGGACATAATACATTCGATTTGCCAGTATGGCAAGGCCAACGTGGCAAGCTGGGGGGCATTCGTGGGCGGGCAGTGTTGGCGCACCACCGGCGACAAGTTTGACTTCTGGGAAGATGTCGTCACGGACATGAAGACACACGAACCCCTTTGGATGTACCCTCGGCCTGGAGCGTGGAACGATGCGGACATGATGCTCGTGGGGAAGACGTACTGGAGCGACCATCGCGGCACTCGGCTCACTCCGAACGAGCAGTACACCCACGTATCCATGTGGGCAATGCTCGCGAGCGTGATGATGATCGGCTGCGACCTTGATGGCATCGATGCGTTTACGCTTTCGCTGCTGACGAACGACGAAGTTATCGAAATCAATCAGGATGTGCTTGGCAAGGCGGCGGCAATGGTCGATCAGGACGATGATTTCCGCTATTGGGCACGGCCTCTGCGTGACGGATCGATAGCCGTGGCGATGGTGAACCATTCCCCGTTCGAGCACGAAGGGAAGTTCTGCTTCATCAGGAATGGGCTTGAAGGCATGTGGCGCGTCCGCGACGTATGGCGCAACGCCGACGAAGGGAAGTTTACGCGATGCTTCAAGGCGTTTGTCCCAGGCCACGCGACAAAGCTGATAAGGCTCTTCCCCTCCGATGGGGCCGGACTGAAGCCGGGGTTGGGCGATGTCCGCGAGAACAGCTATCTCAGGAAGATCGAGAAGTACAGGCCTGTCGAGACGGTCCACGTTCGTGACATGGATGGCGGCTGCCTCAAATGCGACTGAGGCGCGGACATCTGAGGCAAATGATTGAGGAAGAAAGATGAATCTGATCGAGAAGATATGGGAAAAGGCGAGGGCGGACGTAAAGACGATTGTCCTGCCGGAGGGGGACGAACCCCGCACGGTTGCGGCGGCGGCGGTACTGGTGCGGGAAGGATTGGCCAAGCCGATTCTCCTCGGCAATCCCGAAAGGATCCGTGCCGTCGCGGCAGAGAAGTCCGTTGACCTCACTGGCGTTGCGATTGTCGATCCGGCGACGGATGCGAAAGCGAAAGCATACGCACAGGCCCTCTACGGACTTCGCAAGGCGAAAGGAGTCACGGAGGCGAAGGCTGCGGAACTCGTCGCAGATCCGATGTACTATGGCATGATGATGGTGAAGTCAGGCGATGCCGACGGTCTCGTCTCTGGCGCAGTCCATTCTACAGGCGACATGCTGCGTCCCGCGCTGCAGATAATAAAGACCAAGCCGGGGATGAAGCTTGTGTCGTCGAGTTTCCTCATCGAGTGTCCGAACGGTAATTTCGTGGATGATGGACTCCTTGTCTATGCGGATTGCGTCGTAAATCCCTGCCCGGATGCCGAGGAACTTGCGAACATTGCGGTTGCGGCGGCAGATACCGCGAGGACGCTCTGCGGAATGGACGAGCCTCGTGTCGCGATGCTGTCGTATTCCACCAAGGGCAGTGCGCAGCATGCGCTTGTCGATAAGGTGCGTCAGGCGACGGAGATTGCGCATTCGCTCGCGCCGGACCTGATTCTGGACGGCGAACTTCAGCTGGACGCGGCACTTGTGCCTGAGGTGGCGGCGCTGAAAGCGAAGGACAGCCCTGTCGGCGGCAGGGCAAATGTGCTGATTTTCCCTGATCTCCAGTCGGGAAATATAGGATATAAGATCACTCAGCGCATTGGCGGCGCGAACTGCTTTGCGGTTCTGCAGGGTCTCGCCAAGCCATGCAACGACCTCTCGCGCGGCTGTTCCATCGGCGATATCGTCAACACGGTCACGATGACTGCCGTGCAGGCTGGCTGAAGTTCGCTTCACCTGTTGGCCGCTATTGTGATATAATTTCGCATTCATTTGATGAAAGCAGTTGGGAATGGCGGCTAACGATCTGTTCAGCGAGGATTACAAGGTGGATCTGGAGGTCTTTGAAGGGCCTTTGGATCTGCTCTTGTACCTCATTCGCCGGGATGAACTGGATATATACGACATTCCGATAGGGCGCATAACCGAGCAGTACATGAAGTATCTTGAGGTCATGCGTCAGCTGAACCTCGATGTGGCGGGCGAGTTTATCGTGATGGCCGCGACGCTGATGGTGATCAAGTCCCGGATGCTGTTGCCGGTTGATCGCCGCGTGGCGGAGGAGACGGGTGACGACGAGTGGGTGGATCCACGTCTGGATCTTGTACGGCAGCTTGTGGAGTACAAGAAGTTCAAGGATGCCGCCGGGAGGCTTGCCGAATACGAGTTGCGGCGGATGGAGTCCTTTGACTATGGCGGGGGGCGTCCGAAATTCGAAAAGACCCAGGCGGACAAGGCGAGTGCGATTGCGGATCTTGGCGTTTTGGATCTTCTTGCCGCATTTCAGGATGTCCTTGCGCGTCTCGGCGAAATTCCGCAAGAGGAACTTAAGGGGT
>CAVJWR010000075.1:0-16021 GCA_963653155.1 Limosilactobacillus gorillae | reverse complement strand
CTGATGGTGATTTGGTTTGGCGGCTTTAATCATACCAGAGATCGCGACGCCCTTGCCGCTTTCGCGCGCGACGCCCCCATGGGGGCGTTCCCTCCCATTGCATTTCCTCCGCTTCTCCTTCCTCTTGCGTTCCCTGTCCTTCCTCCTCTGGGCCTCGGTTTTCCAGCCCGACAGTGTGCCTTTCCGAATTGACCCACGAGATTGTACAACTCCCCCATTGCGAACCTGTCTATACAGGTATTGATGGATGATACTTGATTTGGTAAAATGGCCGCATCAATCAAAACAAGGAGATTTTCCACATGAAGATGGTGAAGGACAAGCAGATATTGATGGCGGCCGATTTCGCGGGATATCCGCTCAAGGAGGCGATCAAGGAGTACCTTGAAAAGAAAGGCTGGACGGTGACGGACATTGGCGTTAAGGCCGATTCCGATCCGAACGACACCGAGCTAATGTTCCACCGCATCGGCCTCCGTGTCGGCTCGATGATAACGGAGAAGGAATTCGAGCGGGCGCTCATCTTCTGCGGCACTGGCATGGGCATCCACATCGCGGCGTCGAAGTGTCCCGGTGTGCATGCCGGAGTGATCGAATCCGTTCCCGCCGCATTCCGCGCGATCACGGGCAACGGCGTGAATGTCCTCGCAATGGGCGCGTTCTATGTGACGCCCGAACTCGGCAAGCAGTGCGCGGATGCGTTCCTGTACAACGACTTCGGCAGCGGCTGGGAGTGGTGGCCAGACTTCGACAAGTTCCATCAGATCGCCATTGACGAACTCAATGCCTTCAACTACGAGGAATACAAGGCGAACGGATTCAAGGTGAAGCATCTCGGCGATTGCCATTGCGAACTGTACGACCGTCCTGAGGGCTTCTCGTCCGTACCGCTCATGTGCAAGCGGTGATTGCCATCTTGTGTCGCGCCATTCCGCCAAACCGTAGGCGTTTTGGCGCGACAGGGGGAACAACCTATGCGTAATGTTTTGCTCTTGGCCGCGTTTGGATTGTCGGCGCTTTCTGCCTGTGGCGATATCGATCCGGCGTTCTCGCCCGGTTACTTCTGGATGTGGAATGGGCGGCTTGACGTGCCTACGCTCATCTCGCAGCTGGACGACATGCATGCGCATGGGCTCAGGAGCGTGTGCATCCATCCGTTCCCGACGAACTTCCGCCGTGGCATTTTCGAATCCCACATGGAGCCGAACTACCTGACCAGCGAGTATCTTGACGTGTTCGCAAAGGTCGTGAAGCGGGCGCGGGAACTCGGCATGGATGCCTGGCTGTACGACGAGGGCGGTTGGCCTTCTGGCGGCGCTTGCGGTCTAGTCGCCAGTGGCGATGCGGAAGGGCGCTTCCGCCGTAAACGCTTGGCCATCGGTGCGAACGGGAAGCCAACACTTGTGGTCGAGCCGTATGCCGGGAATCCGCCGTACCCATCCATGATAGAGAAGGGGGCGATCGAATCGTTCCTCTCACTCACCCACGATGCGTACGCGAAGGCGATACCCGATGATATCGGCAAAACCGTGCGTTTCGCATTCACGGACGAACCGGCCATGCCGAGAGCCTGTGACGGGGACCGCACAAGCGTAGGCTGGACCGCAGACTTCGACGAGGTTTTCCGGACGAAGAAGGGCTATGACTTGCGTCCGCACATAAAGGAGTTGCTTGAGCGCAAGGACGATACGGATGACCGGCTCGCGAAGTTTCGCATCGACTATCATGAGGTGCGGGCTGACCTGTTCATGGAACGCTATCAGCTGCCGATCCGAGACTGGTGCCGGGCACATGGAATGATCGCTGGCGGACACCTGAACGGAGAGGATGTCCCGGAGCGTACTGCCGAATACGGACATGGGGACCTGCTGCGCAGTCTGCGCGGAATGGACTGTCCCGGAGTGGATGTTATATGGAAGCAGATATTCCCGGCAACGGCCGAGCGGGCGGCGACAACGGCGCCGTTCCCGCGATATGCCGCGTCCGCGATGCACCAGAATGGCGGACGCTTCGCCGTATCGGAATCGTTCGGCATCTTTGGGGACGGCTGTACGCCTGACCAGCTTAAGTGGGTGGTTGACTATCAGATGGTTCGCGGCATCAACCGTTTCGTCTTTGGCTATTATGCGCTTTCCAACGCCCGCCAGTGGCAGCTTCTCTTTGAGCCTCATTCCGGGCCGATCGTACCATATTGGGACTACCAGCCGCAATTCTTCCGCTATATCGAGCGGACGGCGGCATTCCTGTCGCAGGGGCGTCCGGGTGCGGAAATCGCGGTATTCTACGATGTGCGTGGACTTTGGGCCGGTGGTGCGGACAAGGAGGCCGCCGCCCAGTGCCATTATGCCGTCGCCACGGCACTTGATCGCATGAACCGCGATTATGACTTTGTGAACGACGAGTCGCTTTCCTCTGCCGAGGTGACGGACGATGGTGCGCTGAAGGTCGGGGCCATGCGCTACCGTGCGCTTGTGCTTCCGACGTCGAAATGGATGTCCAGCGCCGCCCGCGAGAAGGTTGATGCGTTTCGCCGGGCGGGTGGGCTCGTGACCTCCGGGGCCGACCTTTCGCGGCTTCCCGTTACGCTGGCGATCAGTGGACGCGATGCGCTTCAGCTGCGTGTGATGAAGCGCGTCGATGGGCGACGGAACATCTACTTTGTCGTGAATGAAGATCCATGGGAGCGGGACGTGAAGATGGATTTTGGTGTGAACGGAACCATATCCAGGTATGATGTCGAAAAGGATCGCCTGGTCGCGGTGCCGTCAGACAGGGGAACTGTCGCATGGCATTTCGACGGATCAGGCTCGGCGATCTTCGTCACGGGTGCGGAGCCGGAGTTGCCGGTTCCTGCGGTCTACGCGGAAGAGCCTATCCTTACGCTGACCAACGGATGGTCGTCATGCCGAATCGTTTCGCACGAACTTGAAAATGACGACTTCGTGATCCGTCGATTGGACGAGCCGTTCTCTCCGACGGAGCTTGGCGACTGGCGGGTACGGTTCGGCGATACGTTCAGCGGTCGCGCAGCCTATCGGATCGAATTCGAGTCTCCCGTGTCTGGTCCGGTGAAGCTGGATCTCGGTAAGGTATGCTGGTGCGCTGGTGTAAAGTTGAATGGCACGGATCTCGGCAAGCGGTTCTTCGGTCCGTTCACCTGGGAGGTTGAACTCAAGAAGGGGCGCAATGTGCTTGAAGTGGAGGTTGCCAATCTCCTGTCATCATTGCTCGGAGATAGGGCAACCCGCGAACGCATCGCCAAGGCCTATCCGCCGAATCACAATTACGAGCCGAGGCAGGGGCTTAGTGATCTGCAGAACCGTGAAGGTGGGCTCTTCGGACCAGTGAGTTTCCATGAGCGCGTGCCGATGCCGGTGTCGGATTCAAAGTCTGAGGCAAAGTGGGTGTTTGCCGGGGAAAGCCTTGACGATTTGCCGACGAACGCCTGCCTACGGTTGGCCTTTGATGTTGACCGTCCGGTAAAGCGCGCATGGGTCCATTCCTTTCGGGAGAAGTGCTGGGGGATTTGGCTCAACGGGAAGCCGCTGAACTGTACGCTATGGCCGGACTTCAAGTCGTTCAGCGGGCATGTGCGCGGGACAGGCGCTGAAATAGGCCCGCTGCTTAAGCCGGGGCGCAACGTGCTTGCGATCGGTTGCCGACGCGCAGCCACAGCGAGCCGTCCGCATACCCGCACTTGCGGCGTCATGTTGCGTGGAGAGGTGGAGTTCGCGGACGGCACTCGCAAAACGCTCGTTTCCACGTCTCGCCAGATCAAGGCATCGACTGTCGAGGAGGCGGGGTGGAAGGATCCGGGATTCGACGATTCCCATTGGGTTCCAGGTTTGGAAATTGGGGATGCCACGACCCTTCCGTGGTCGAGGTACAGTGACGTAATGCGGCAATATGCGACGCCCGAAGAGTACGCCGCGTACCAGAGGTTCCTGAAGACGGGCGGCGGCGCCTTTGACGAAAAGGGGCTCCTTGCGGAGCCGGACTCCCCGAATGCCAAGGTCGTGTTTTCGGGACGTCTGCCGGGCATCGAGACGAACGGCAGGATAATCCCGCCATACGCATTCATGGAGGTTGGGCTTGTCCCATCCAAGGAAAACGACGCCATTGTGCTGAGCGCGAAAAAGGCCGGAATTCCGATTATCGGGCTTTCGCGCTTCCTGCGCGGGAAATACGAGGCCGAGGATGGCACGTACGACTTCTCGCAGTTTGACGGCGGAATTCGCCGAATCCTTGCCCTTTATCCTGAGGCGAGATTCTTCCTCTACTACCGCAATGGCGCGGAGATGCCCGTAGGCTGGGTGAAGCGGCATCCCGATGAACTTGTCGGCTATGCCATCCAGACTCCGGGAAGGGTCGGTTTTGGCGACTACTCTGGAAATCCACCAGTTCCGAGCTTCGCGTCCAAACTGTACCGGGACGAGGAACGCAGGTTTTGGAAGGCGTTTGGCGACTATGCGCGACGCCAGCCGTGGGGGCGGCGCATCCTTGGCATCCACTGCGGCTTCGGCGGAAGCGGGGACGGCATGCCGGCTGGGTGCAACAGGATGCCCGACACCGGCAAGCGAATGACGGAGGCGTTTCGCAGATATCTTTTGGAGAAGTATCCGACCGATGCCGCATTGCGCGCTTCCTGGGGCGACCCGCAGGTGACGCGGGCGACGGCGACGGTGCCGGATAGGGTCGAGCGGCTTGGCACGGGGCTTTTCGTGCGCGACCTCGCCGATGCGCGGGATCGGCGGGTGAACGACTATTACGACTGCTACACGAGAGAACTTGAGGACTTCATGCTGTCGTTCGGACGTTCCGTCAAGGAGGCGCTTCCGGGATGCCTCGCAGGGGCCTACTTCGGCTACACGGTCCTGCCGTATTCGCCAGAGGGCGTCACGGCTCGCTATGGCCGAATGCTCAGATCCAGCGACATCGACTATTTCTATGCGACGACGGTCGGCTACAACCTGAGCGACGGTTTCCACCGGTCGCTTACAGAACTCTGCCGCCGATACGGCAAATTCTGCTCGATCGAAGGCGATGTGCGGCCATGGAACTCGCGAGGCTTCGGCGGCGAAGAGCAGTGGTGCTGCAAGACGCCGGAGGAAACCCGCGCCACGTTCGGCAAGTTCGTCTCCAATGCGCTTGTCCTCGGAACGGGATGGCAGACCGTTGACTTCGGTCCGTACCAGAGCGGAACGGGCATGTGGTGGCACAATTGCCCGGAGGCAATGGAGACGATGGCCGCTGGCGTCAGTGCGTGGAAGGCCCTGTGGAAAAATCCCGGTGATGCGCCGAACGAGATTGCCGTGCTGTTCGATCCCGATTCCCCATGGAAGAACGGACATGGCGACCGCGATACGACCGAGGTGCAGGTTCGGAACATCACTGACTTTGCGCTCCAGTCCCTCACGTTCACCGGCTATCCGTTCGATCTCCTTTCACCCTGCGGCTACGCATCCAGTTCGGCGAAATACAAGGCGGTCGTATTCCTCAACACCCTGACGGGCTCGGACGAACTTGTCCGCGCAGCGGCCAAGGCGCGTTCAGACCGTGCGACGGCGATATGGTGCTATGCGCCGGGGCTTGGCGGTACGAACGGCTATGATCTGGCGGCGGTGCGCCGTCTTACGGGGCTCGGCCTTTCGGTGAAACGCGAGCCTTGCGCGTTCAACGCGAAGGGGCCGGGGCTGAGCCTTTCCCGCTTTGCCACGCCGGGTAGCTGGAAGGATGCGCCGAGGCTGTTCGTCGATGATGTGTCCGCAGATGCCTTGGCCGCTTGGACGGACGACAAGACCGTCGCTGCGGCATCGAAACTTCAGGCGGATGGTTCCCGTAGCGTCTTCTTCGGCATCACACCTCATGAGTCGACTGTCTGGGCAAAGCTGTTCCGTGAGGCGGGAGCAACGTCCGTCACGGAATCTGGCTTCTATGTGGCACGTTCGGGCAATCTCCTGGAGGTGTTTTCGGGCAAGGGCGCGACGCTTCATGGCGGACTCGCCGTCCAGCGTGGACAGGTCTCGCAATCGGGATCGGTGGATGCATTTGTGGGCTGTGGCGTCACCAATGCGATAGATGTGCTTACTGGTGAGGCGTTCAGGGCGACGGGCGGCAAGATCCGGCTATCGTCGCCGCATCCGAAGACATGGCTTTTGTGTCTAATTGACTGATCACGCAGTGGCGACCCTTTCACATGGCCCAAGATATTGACCTTGCCAGTGCGAAATGGTATCATAACCCCAATTTTTTAAGCGTAAAAGCGTATCAACAAGGAGAATGAAGATGATGGCGAAGGCGATTGGAGCGGCTGCTTTGGCTGCGGTGTGTGCATGCGGTTGCTGCAAGGACGAGGCGTTGCTCACGGTTAACGGGCATTCGCTCACGAAGTGCGAGCTTGACAAGGATGTTGAAGCCCTGCTGGCGGCACGTGGAGCCCAGATCCCTCCTGAGCAGAAGGAGCAGGCCCGCACGATGTTCGAGGATCAGCTTGCGCAGAAGTTCCTGATGGAGACGCTGCTGCTTGATGAGGCGAAGAAGCAGGGTCTTGACAAGATTACGGATGAAGACATCAAGCAGAAGAAGGACGAAATCGTAAAGGAGGGCGCGGGTCGTCCCGGCGCACCGAAGTCGTTCGAGGAGTTCGCGGCCCAGTACCCGCTCGGCAAGGAGAAGGCCGAACAGGCCCTCAAGGACATCATCGTCATCCAGCGTCTCCTGAAGAAGGAGGTCGAGGACAAGGTTATGCTTGATCCGGCGGAGGTCGCAAAGACGATCTCGAACGTCACGTCCAATGCCGCAAACGCCGCGAAGATGGCTGCGGATGCCGAGAAGAAGATCAAGGAGCTTAAGGCGAGCCTCGACAAGGTTGTGGCGGCCGAGCTTCCGGCGAAGTTCGCCGAGCTTGCGAAGAAGGAGTCCGCATGCCCGTCTAAGGAGAAGGGCGGCGATCTCGGCGAGTTCGCGAAGGGGCAGATGGTTCCCGAATTCGAGAAGGTCGCGTTCTCGATTGAGCCAGGCAAGGTCTCCGATCCGGTCAAGACGCAGTTCGGCTGGCACCTGATCCTCGTGTCCAAGAAGATTCCCGAAGTGAAGGCCGAGGGCGACAAGCCCGCTTCGCCGGAAAAGGTGCAGGCTTCGCACATCCTGCTGAATGCCCGCGATGCCGGCCCCGTTCCGACCAAGGCGGAGATCGAGAAGCGCATGAAGGCGATGAAGGGACAGCAGGCCATGGGCGCCTATTTCGAGAAGCTTCGTTCCGCCGCGACCATCGACGCTCCGGGATTCCCCTCGCTCATGCCCGAGAAGAAGCCTGAGGCTAAGCCGGTTGCCTCCAAGGTCGTTGAGGTCAAGCCGACCGAAAAGAAGGCGGCAGACAAGCCAGAGGCAAAGCCTGCGGAGAAGAAGTAATTCCGCAAGGAATTGACGGCAGTTGGTGGAGTGTCGCAATGGCGGCACTCCATCGCTGTAGATGGAAGGAACAGAAACCATGCTGAAGATCACTAAATCCGTCCGCTTTGATGCCGCGCACGTCCTGACCAACCACAAGGGGCTGTGCAAGAACCTCCATGGCCACACGTACAGGGTTGACGTTTGCGTACGGCAGGCCGAGAACGACTGCGCCGACATGGTCATGGATTTCAAGGACGTGAAGCGCATATGCGAAGAGACCGTGCTTTCGCGCTTCGACCATGCGTTCATGTACGATGAGACGAGTGCGGGGGAATCGGAGATTGCGGCCGTGGTGAAGAAGCATGGGATGCGCACTGCGCCGCTTCCATTCCGCTCAACTGCGGAGAATCTTGCCAAGTGGATATTCGGCGAGCTGAAGGGGCCGATATGCGGATTGTGCTCCGTGCGCGTGTACGAGACCGCCGATTCCTGCGCCGAATATTCGATATGAGCGTGCCGACGCGCCCGTGAGGTTCTTGGGTCGCGGGAAGGAATTCCCCGCTTGCTTGCCGTTGCCGAATATTGACAATGGATGTTGCCGATTTGTTCATGCCACATGAAGTATAATAGGCAACATATGACGCGAAAAGGACAAGTTCCGGTTGTGGTTGTCGCCTTGCCGTTTGCCTATCGGGAGGGTGTGGACAGGTACAATGGGATAATGCGCTACTTGCGCGAGCGGGATCTTGACTGGGAGCTGCGGATCGTTCGTGAGACATTAAGTGTCGAGCCGTTCCGCCAGAGCCTGAGAGGACGGATCTCCGGCGTCATTTGCGGCACGGCGGGCAGGTTCGCCGATGGTCAAAGAAGCTCGTGCCTGGTGTCCGTTTGCCTTGATGTATGCCAGAGGCGCCGGATTCCGTTTGTCGGGCTGGACTGGCCGAAGGAGGCGACAGGGCGCCGTCGCACGCCGTGCGGCTCGTTCCTGAACATAGATTCGGAGGAGATCGGCTCATTTGCGGCTGAAATCCTTCTGAGGGCCGACAACTATGCGTCATATGGATTTGTGGGAATGTATTCTGATGTCGCCTGGTCGCGCGACAGGGGAGCTTTTTTTGCGCGAGGCCTGCGTAAGGCGGGGCGGCACTGCATACGAATCTTCAAGGGAGATGTGCTGGACGATGCTGCGGCGCTTCCCGCTTGGCTTAAGGCGATGCGTAAGCCGGCCGCCATATTCGCCTCGAATGATTTTGCGGCAGATGCCGTACTGAGGACGTGCATGCAGAATGGGTTGCGTGTGCAGGACGACATTGCCGTTCTTGGCGTCGATGACGATCCCGTGTTTTGCGTCCATACGCGACCTACGCTCTCTTCCATACATCCCGATTTCGAGGAGATGGGGTATCTTGCCGCACGGGAGCTGGATCGGCTCATGGCAGGGCGGTCCAAAGGCAGGAAGCTGACGGTGCGGGGGACGTTGACGGTCACAAGCCGCATGTCCACGGCGCCATGTTCGTCTGCCGGGGTGCTTGTGCGGCGGATCGACGAGATAATAGAGGCGCGTGCCTGCCAGAACCTGAGTTCTAATGCAATTGCGGACGAGTTGAAGATATCGCGCCGCCTTCTTGATTTGCGGTATCGTCAGCAGAAAGGAATGTCCATTCGGGAAGCCATCGTGCGGGCGCGTGTCCGGCGAGCGAAGTATCTGCTGGCATACAGCGGGCACATGATCGAGACGATAAGTCGGTTGTGCGGATATCGCACGGCTTCATATCTGGGCAAGGTGTTCTTGGCTCATGAAGGGGTTTCGATGAGCGGCTATAGGGAACGAATCAAAAGACGAACAAAGATCTGATCAGCAAAAAAGGAGGTATGGCATGTTAAACATTGACGTTTCTAGACGGTTGGCATTTTGTCTGACGATTGGCCTTGTCTGCGCAGGGCGCGTGTATGCCATTCCTGAAATCTCGAATGTCACGCTATATCAGTCCAACGGACGTGACGTAAGGTTTTCGTATGTATTGAGCGGAGAGCCAGCGGTGGTGACGGCCCGTTTCATCGATGCGGATACCGACGCCTATCTGCCAGATGACGTGGCCAAGACGTTCGCCGGCGCGGTGAACAAAGTCGTCCAGCCGTCCGCATCTCCGAAAGAGGCGGCATGGTTGGCCGGCAAGGATGGCTGCGAGCGGCAGTTCAACGTTCGGTTGGAGCTGACCGCGTGGAGCGAGTCCGAACCGCCGCTTTACATGGATGTAGACCTTGCTACGGGCGAGACGACCTATCATTGCACGACAAACTCACTTCCGGCGGCGATTGGAAGCGATGCGGCGAAGACCACCCACCTTGTTTTGCGCCGGATCCCGCAGACGGAGACAGCCGGATTCCTCCTTGGCGACAATTCCAATCCGACGGAATGCGCGACAGTGCACATAACGCGTCCATTCTACCTTGCCATTTACGAGTTTACACAGGGGCAGGCCAATACGGTGTTTGGTGACACGTGGCTCCCCGCAAAGCTTGCCGATGCCGCAGCGGTCGATCCGAACCTGTTGGGTGCGGCCAAGCCGGTCACGGGATGGGAGAACTATCGTCTGCGCGGATATGGCCAGTGGCCGACGAACGATACGGAAGGCCTGACGTCCGTAGGGTCGCATGGCCTCGTGGTGCGCATGAGGGAATTGACGGGGCTTGCCTTCAACCTTCCGACGGAGGCCCAGTGGGAATACGCCTGCCGGGCCGGTTCTACAGGAAGGTACCCCTGGGGCGATTCATCGTCGTCGGCAGTCGCCGCGAAATATGCGCTTGTCAATTTCGGCACTGTCGCGCCACGTCCGCAGGAGGTAGGGATGCTTGAGCCAAACGCCTGGGGACTCTACGACATGATAGGCAACGTCGGCGAAATGACGTTGACGTATTACGCCGATGGCTACTGGTCGGCGACGGACTACGTCGATCCGCGCGGACCGGCAAAGACTGCGACAAGTTCGTATGTGTCGCGTGGGTACGGCTATTCAGGCTGGTGGGAGGCGACGACGTGCTTCGGGCGAGGTCCGACGGACGGCGCGAGTGCGGCCATGGGATTCCGGCTCTGCTGCAATCCTACGCCATGGGAAGATGTTGAGGAAGTCCGCTGATCGGGAGGTGCGTATGCGTAAGACATTGCTTTTCACATTCATGTTTCTTGCCGTCGCCTTATCGGCCGGTGCGGCGATCCTTACGGATGGATCGTCATCGCTTGCGACACGTGCCACGACGGTCGGCTCGGTCTCGTTTACGGCAAGGTGGATAGGTCCTGCACGTGTTGTTTCTGAAGTTGTGTCGGTCAATACAAGACCGCGCGGCATGTTGTTCGTAATTCGATAATGGTTTTTTGCATGAGAACTCTCGAATTGTCTTGCTTTGCTTTTGTCTTGTTTTGCTGCGCATGCGGCGATGCCGTTGGCGAGGTCCGTTTTGAGGCGGGAAACGGATGGACGCCATTCAGGGCTGCTCCAGGCATTGTCGAGGGAAGTGCCCTTGATTTCTCCGCCTTGCGTCCAACGGGAGCGCCGGCTGGACGCTTTGGCCGTGTTGTGGTGCGCGGAGCGGCTTTTGAGTTCGAGCGTCTTCCGGGGCAGCCTCAGCGGTTCTATGGCGTAAACCTGTGCGATAGCGCCAACTTCCCCGATCACGAGACGAGCAAGAGGTTCTGCAGACTTCTCGCGCGCATGGGCTACAATGCCGTGCGCATCCACCACCACGATGCCCATCTGGTTGCGGCGGACGGTTCGCTTGAGCCGCATCCGGAGAACTTCGACCGTCTGGACTTCCTCATGGCCCAATGCATCGAGAATGGCCTTTACCTGATGACGGATCTCTACGTATCCCGCCGTATTCCGTATCGTGCGGTCGGCATTGACAGGGATGGCGTAATGCCGTCCATCGAGTTCAAGGAACTTGTGCCTGTGCATCCAAGGGCATATGAGAACTTTCTTGCGTTTTCAAGGCTTTTCCTTTCGCACGTGAATGCCTATACTGGCAGACGCTATGCCGACGAGCCCGCATTGGCGTGGATCGCATTCATCAACGAGGGTAATTTCGGGAATCGAGGAACGGAACGCTTCCGCCGTCACGAAGAGTGGCGGCAGGCATGGCGCGACTGGCTTGCGAAGAGGACGGCGGCGAATCCATCATATGCGGCGATTTCGCCTGAGATTCCCGAACGTCTCGCACTCTCGCCATCCGAGCCAGATCCGCAGTCGTCCGCATTTTGGCAGTTCCTTGCGGATGTCGAGGATTCGCTTGATCGACGGGTACAGCGTTTCTTCAAGGAGGATATGGGCTGCAAGGCCCTTACGGCGTCCATGGCGAGCTGGACGTTCCCGGTCGCATACCAGTTGCCTCGTACTCGCAACTTCGAGTATGTCGACGACCACTTCTACATCGACCATCCGATGTTTGAGGAGGGCCGCTATTGGCGGCTACCGAGTACGTGCCGTAACGTGAATCCATTGCGTGACCCGTTCGCGGGAGTGCCGTTCGTGGCCGCTCGCCGTGCGCTGGACAAGCCGTTTACGGTGTCGGAGTTCAACTACTCCGGGCCAGGACGCTTTCGCGGATTGGGCGGCATCTTGGCCGGCACGATCGGAGCGTTGCAGGGTTGGTCTGGGATGTGGCGTTTCGCGTGGGCCCATGGCATACAAGGCGTGAATGCGCCTGAGACGCAGCGGATGGACTATTTCAATCTGGCGGGCGACCCTCTGCTGTTGGCGAGTGAGCGGGCTACGGTCTGCCTGTTTCTGCGGGGCGATTTGCCGGAACTCAAGGACACCTACGGCGTTTGGATTGATCCATCCGACTTTCGTTCGCCGGAGCGCTACCCGATTGGAAACGACGCGAAGTGGCGTTGGGCTGGCTGGTATCGCAAGATTGGAAGTGTCGTCAGCGACCGACAGCCGCAAGGGTTGCCGTTGGCGGGCCGTGGGGCTGAAGGGTTCCAGCGCAAGTCTGAGGATGTAAGGCGAGACATCTTCGGGGCGAACGCGGAGATGTGGCCTGTGGCTGGCGATGGATGCGTGTGGATTGATCCGGAGTCCGGATCATTTAGGATAGCGACGCCGCGAACGGTGGGCGGCTTTGCCGAGAACGGCTGTTTCAGCGCGGGGCCGTTGTCCGTATCGGATCTTTCGGTTCCGGCGACGGTATGGGCAAGCTCGCTTGATGGGCTTCCTGTCGAGAATTCGTCTCGCATCCTCCTGACGCACCTGACGAATGTGCAGAATTCCGGCACGGCATATGAGGACGCAAGTCTGCGCAAATTAGTCGCCTGGGGGAAACTGCCTCATCTGATGCAGGATGGAACTTGCCGAATTTCGCTCGCACTCTCGTCGTCTGCACGTGTCTATGCCTTGGCGGCGGACGGAACGCGCATGGCGGAAGTCCCGTCATGGTACGCCGATGGGCGCCTTGCGTTTGCCGCCCAGACGAATGCCAACCCACAAAATGCCATATTCCTCTATGAAATCGTTCGTGATTAACTCCATTCTTTGCAGTTGCGCATTTGCCGCATGGGCGGATGTTGTGCATGACGGCCCAGACGACTGGGGAGTCCCGCCGCACCCTGCGGTCGTGAACCCTGTGCTTGGCTCGGATCCGTCGTCAGTGATATCCTTGCGCGGCGAATGGGAGTTCTCTCCGCATCGGATGTTCTACCCTGAACGGAACAACCACAAGGTCAAGCGGTTCTATCTGCGGAACGACTGGCCGGACATGCGCAAGATACAGGTGCCTGGCTGCTGGGAAGCGCAGGGCGTTGGCACCAATGGCTTTTCGGATTGCTGGGATGTAAAGTGGGACAACAACGCCAAGTGGATTCGCCACATGTACATGGGCGACGGCTGGTATCGGCGCGATGTGGAGATTCCGGCAGACTGGCGTGGACAGCGCATTTGGCTGAAGGTCGGTGGCGTCCGCTCGGTAGGATGGTTTTGGGTGAACGGACGGCAAGTTACGCAGAACAACAAGTACTGCGGAACGTACAAGTACGAGATAACGCAATTCGTCGAACCGGGAAAGACGGCGCGTGTCGTCATCCAGGTGAATAACGTAATGCCATCGCGCAAGGGACTGGTGTCGGCCATGCACCGTTGGGGCGGCATTTTCCGCGACATCGAGATAGAGGCGACGCCATCCGCATTCATCGATGAGGCTTGGGTGCGTGGCGATTTCGACAGTCGCCAGGCAGAGGTGCATGTCGAGACGGACGGCGTTCCGGCTGTCGGGACGCAGTTGCGGGTCACTGTCGAGGGTGAGGCGACTGCCGTGACGCGACCGCTGGATGCGGCTGGCGCACACGTCTTCGCTGTGCCGCTTGCCGATTTCCGTCCATGGTCGCCAGAGTCGCCAAACCTCTACACGGCGAAGGTTGAGCTGGTCTCGGCGAACGGCATTGTGCGCCAGGTTCGCCGCGAGCGTTTTGGCGTACGTAAGCTTGAGGTGCGCGGCAAGGAGCTCTACCTGAACGGACAACCGTTCTTCGTGAGAGGATACGGTGATGACCATGTCTATCCAATGACAGGTGTATCGCCGGCCGATCGTGCGTATCATCGCGCCCATTTCGAGATCGCGAAGAAGGCTGGATTCAACTATGTTCGCCTGCATACGCATTGTGAACTTCCCGAATACTTCGAGGCGGCGGATGAGGCCGGCATCCTTGTACAGGCGGAGTTGCCGTACAATGCCGATGTGTGCTGCGAGTCATTTGCGTTCGACCCGATTCGCGATGTGCGTGAGCTTTATCTAAACTACCGGCGCCATCCTTCCTTTGCCGTCTACTCGATGGGCAATGAAGGCTCGTTCGGCCCAGAGTTGGATGCGCGGTTGCATAGGATCGTAAAGGAACTGGATCCGGATCGACTGAAGATCAATCAGGATAGTCAGGTTGAGTGGGTTAATCCGCCGGAAAGCGCGGATTTCCTTGGAGGTCCGATCAATCCATGGCCACGCGGTTCATTCGATCCGCCGCGTCCGTTCGTGTGCCACGAATACCTCAACCTTGGAATCAAGGCGGATTCACGGTTGGAGCCACGGTTCACGGGTGCGTGGTTGCCGCCGTTTCCCGTGCGTGAGCGAGAGGACTGGCTTAAGAAGTTCGGCCTTTCCAGTGCCTGGGGCGACAAACTGCAGGATGCGCAGCATGTCTTGCAGGGGCATTACCAGAAGTCAGGGATAGAGGCCGCCCGCCGAGACCCGTTCTGCGATGGCTATTGCTTCTGGACTCTTGTCGATGTGGTGGTGCCGCTGGATGTGGGCGTAAGCGGGCAGGGATGGCTCACGCCGTTCTGGGATACGAAGCGGAAGGGATTGTCCCCGGAGGATTTCGCCGTATTCAATTCGCCGAACTGCCTTATGGTGGATCTGCCGCTCACGAATCGCGTTTACGTATCCGGCGATACGTTTCGGACGACGGTCAGCCTTGCGCATTACGGCGAGGCTAAACTTGGAGCGACTCTCCAGTGGCGATTGCGGACGGCGGAACGGACGCTGTCCGAAGGGCAGGAGACGGTCTTGCCGCAGCGGCTTGGCCCTGCCCGCGATGTGGCGAACGTTGCATTTTCGGTGCCGGCGGTGCCCTGTCCGGTCAAGGGCATATTCGAGGCCGCCCTTGGTCCGGTGACGAACAGTTGGGACATCTGGCTTTTTCCGCGCAGGGCGCGTAGGCGCTTTTCTGGCGTTGTCGTGGACGATTCGCTTTTCGCATCGCTGTCCGCCCGTTATGATGGAATATTGCATGCGTCGGACTTGGATACGGCGCGGCTTGTCGTTGCGCCATACGGATCGCGCTTGGCTGACGAAGCCGCTGCTCATGGATGCCGCTTGTTGACGTTGGAAGGCTGGAATGGACGCTCGAACGTCGAGCTTGGCTGGTGGGGAATGGGTTCGCAGGTCGGAACGGCGTTTCCGTCCCATCCCTGTTACGGGGACTTCCCGAACGGCGGATATCTCACGCCGTTGTGGTTCCGTCTCGTCAAAGTCGGGCGACGTCTGCCGGACGCGTCGTTTTCGGAGCGTGACCTGGTGGCGGTTGGAGAAGGGGGCGAGCATTGCTACGTCTATCTCGCCGAGAAGCCGAAGTCATTCCACGTGTTTGGATTGGATCTCCTTTCAGAAACGCCTGAAGCGGCATCGCTCCTTGACAACTTCATTGACTACGCATTGGAAAATTTAGTGGGTAGTTGGTAGTGGGTAGAATTTACGATTTATGATTTACGATTGCATTTGATCATTTGATGATTTAGGCATTGGTAGGGCGATTTCGATGAAATCGCCGCAGAGGCAGGAGGGTCGCAACTTGTTGCGACCGAAGGTCCCAGTTTGGGCAACGTGGGATTGATTTCAGGGCGGACGCTATGATATAATACACACCAATTTTCACAAGAGCGCCCCTCTTTGGGGCAATTTCAAGGAGAAAACAAAGAGATGGCCAAAACGCCGAAATTCGCGAACGCCAAGGTGTTCGACTGGGTTGACAAGTGGAACAAGATCTGCACACCCGACAAGGTCGTGGTAGTGACCGGCTCGAAGGAAGAGCATACGAAGATCTGCGAGATGATGGTCAAGAACGGCCAGTTCATCAAGCTCAACGAGA
>CAVJWR010000074.1:7352-16128 GCA_963653155.1 Limosilactobacillus gorillae | reverse complement strand
CACGTAAGAAGCTTGGGAAGCTCCTATTCTGCCATTGAATTACGCCCGCTCTTGGCGGAGAGGGAGGGATTCGAACCCCCGATACCCGTAGGTATGCATGATTTCGAGTCATGTGCATTCAACCAGGCTCTGCCACCTCTCCCCTCGAAACAGGTGCATAAGGTAGCATATCGCGCCCTCAAAGTCAAGTGAATGCCGACATTTTTCAGACAAATCGTCCGCCATCAAGGCGGAGAGTGCGGTCGCACATTGCGGCGGCCTCGGAAGAGTGCGTAACCATGACAAGGGCGAACGGCTTCCCGCTGAACTCGAAAAGCAGCCTTAATATGTCGGAGCCCGTCATCGCGTCAAGGTTGCCGGTCGGCTCATCCGCGAAGATTATCTCCGGCTGGCATATGAGCGCCCTGGCTATCGCCACTCGCTGCTGCTCGCCGCCAGATAATTCCGCTGGCAGGTGATCGGCCCTTTCCGACAGGCCCACCTTAAGCAACAGCTCTTTTGCCATATCCTCTGCATTTGGCAAGTGGACTGATCCGGACATCGATGGAAGCACCACGTTTTCGAGAACCGTGAGCTCCGGCATGAGGCGAAAGCTCTGGAACACGAATCCGGTGTTCCTCGCGCAGCGCACCTTCCCCGACGTAGGCCTATCCAAACCGCCAAGGACATTCAGTAGCGTAGTCTTTCCCGCGCCGCTGCGGCCCATTACCGCGACATGCTCCCCTTCCGCCACGCTGAACGTCACGCCGTCAAGCACCCGGATTGGCGGCTGTCCCGGAATTCGGTATTCCTTTACAAGGTTCTCGACCTCAAGCACATTCACAGGCAACCCTCTCAAATCACGAGGCGAAGCTCTTCACCAAAGGACGGTTCAGCATCCTTTCGTAAAGTTCAATGTATTTCTGGGCACACGCCTCATGGCTGAACCTGCGAACCGATTCCGCCATTATGCGCGTCACTTCGGCCTCGCGGAGTTCGACCGGCAGCCTCCAGAAATCCATGGCCCGATCCATCGCCCAAAAGAGTCCGTTGGAGTCATACGTGTCGAACACGAACCCGTTCCCCCGGTGGTTCGCCACGTCAATCATCTCAACCGTGTCGTGGAGTCCGCCGGTATTGTGGGCAATGGCAAGCGAGCCGTATATCGGCGCCTGCATCTGCGGCAGGCCGCATGGCTCGAACAGGGACGGCATGACCATGAAATCAGACCCTGCGAAGCCGAGCTGCGAGAGACGCCCGTCAAAATTATGCACGCCAAGCCGCCCCTGAATCCCATGGAACGACCTAATATCCCAGAACGGCTGCTGGTACGCTCCATTTGCGATGATTGCGATCTGCGCACCATCGTTCCAGTATTTGCTGATGAACCGATATGCGATGTCCGTCAAGAGCTGAGGACCCTTTTGCACCGGATCAAGACGAGACGGCCAGAAGAACAGCGGAGCATTGGGGTTCTCCTCAAGCCCAAGCGCCCGCTGGAGCAGAACCTTGTTCTTGCGCTTGTTCTCCGCATGGTCTGCGGGAGTGTACTTGAACGGGATCTTGTCGTCTATGGCCGGGTTGTCAGTCGGATCCGGGGCATTCAGGATGCCCTCGGCGCAGCCGGCGTAATACTTGTTTCGGATCTCGTTGCGTATGGAATCCGGAATGAAGCCATGCCACCCATTCACGATCTCCTGGAGGAACGTAGGCGAGACCGTGTTGATGTAGTGAGCCGCAAACACGCCGGAAGCCTGAAGATCGACCTGGTTTGTGTTGCGGGACTCTTCGTAATTGTACGGAGGCCGGGAATAGTAGAGATTGCTCCAGAATTCGGCGGCATCGATGCCGGAATCCTCAATCTGGGCAAGCGTCATCTTGTGCGTATGTATGTTGTGCACGGTGAAAAGGCAAGGGATGCCTTCGCGCCTGGCCGCCGCCGGTATCAGCCCCGTCATCCAGTCGTTGCAGTGGATGAGGTCTGGTTGGACTGTGTTCATGATGTTGTTTATCACCTCGCGCTGGAACGCAAGCGAAAGCTTTGCGTTTCCGTCGCCCTGCGCATACACGTGGTCGCGATAGTAGAAGCAGCGATCCTCCGCAAGGTGAATCCGCTCATTCGGCATCCGGCTCTTGTACACGCGAAGCTCGTCCGCCACAAGCTTCGCGGTCTCTTCATGGAACATGCGCCTGTAGTGCGGGAGCGCCACATGCACGTCCGCGCCGAGATCGAAGAGCGCCGCCACAAGGGACGCGGACACATCGGCCATTCCACCAGCCTTGGCGCTCATCTGTCCGGCAAGGTTCCCCATCCCCTCCGGAAGATAGGTAATCTCAGGCGTCACGATCAGGATGCGAGGTTTCTTCGCACCCGAATACCTTCCTTTTCTCGTCTGTCGAACATTCATAGAACCTCCCCCAATACCATCTTTTTTGCCACGGGCGCAGCAAAGAACGTCTGCAGTTCCTCAAGATCCGGGATCCGGGCCTTGAGAAAGCCGCGCACGTGGTCATAAATCTCCTTCGAGCCAGCCGTCGCGCAAAGCTGCCTGACCTCACAAGCCAGCCCTGCCGCATCGTCTGGGGTCACCGAAGCGAGCGTCTTGCGGATCACAGGGATATAGCTTGCGCTCATCGAAAGCTCCTTGACGCCAAGGGCCGCCCACAGGCAGGCCAGCACCGGATCACTCGCAGACTCGCCGCACACGGCACAGGGTATGCCAGCCCCATTCGCCGCCTCAACGGTCATGTTCACAAGGCGAAGCACAGATGGATTTGTGGGCTGGTACAGGTACGACACCTGCTCGTTGCCGCGATCCGCCGCCATCGTGTACTGCACAAGGTCGTTCGTCCCGATAGAGAAGAACGACACCTCTTTGGCGAACAGGGCCGCATTCAGCGCGGCCGAAGGGATCTCTATCATGCAGCCGACGGGCAACTGTCCGTCAAACGGGATGTTCGCCATGCGAAGCTGCTCCATCGCCGTTATGAGTTCGGAGTTCGCCTGCCTAAGCTCCTCGATGGTTGCGACCATCGGGTACATGATGGCTGAAGGCCCATACGCGCTCGCCTTCAGCATGGCGCGCAACTGGGCGCGAAACACGTCCCGCCTCGAAAGCAGGAACCTTATTGACCTGTTTCCGAGGAAAGGGTTCGCCTCCTTGGCCTTCGCCCCCTTCATCATCTTGTCGCCACCGATGTCAAGGACGCGAAACACGGTACGTGCGCCGGGGCCGAGCGACGACGAAGCCATTGCAGCCTCCTTGTAGGCGAGCATCTGCTCGTTCTCCGTAGGCTCGTCGGCACCGCCGAGCCAAAGGTATTCGCTGCGATACAGCCCTATCCCCTCCGCACCATAGGTGGATAGCGTCGGGAAGGACATCCCAGGCTGTACATTGGCAAGAAGCCTTACGTTTAGGCCCCGTTCTTTCCGTCCGACCGGCGATTCGAGTTCTGCCAGCAGTTCGCGCTCACGCCAGATCAGCCGGGCGAACTGCTCCCTCGTCTCGTGGTCGGCGTTTATGGTCACGGTTCCGCTGGTGCCGTCGAGAAGTATGTGGTCTCCCGCCTTCACGCGGGACGTTATGTCGCCCAATCCAGTGACGGCCGGAATCCCCATCGCCCTGGCCAGCAGCGCGACATGGCTTGTGACAGACCCCCGGTTTGTCGCGAAACCCAAAATGAGCTTGCGCGGCATCGTAACCGTTTCGGATGGAGTGAGGTCATCCGCCACGATTATGCAGGCTGTCTTTATGTTCGAGAGAGCGGTCTCAGCCTTGCCGTCAAGTGTCCGCAACAGTCGCTTCTCAACATCGTCAAGATCTCGCGAACGCTCGCGAAGGTACGGGTCGTTCATCCGCGCAAATGTCGCGCGGAAGTCGGCCATCACCCTGTGCACGGCGGCCTCTACGTTCAGCCGGCTCTCCCTTATCAGCTTTTCGACGGAAGTGATTATCACTTCATCCTCAAGAATCACGAGATGGTTCTTGAAGATGTCGGCCTCGGAGCCGGTCAATCTTGCCGAGACGTCAACGACCACCCCTTCGAGCTGTCTGCGAGTCTCAGTGCGCGCCTCCCTGAATTTCGCAAGCTCCGCGCCGACCCTGTCGGCAGGAAGCGTGTATTCGGGGATAGAGAACTCGCGGTCGCCGACGTAAAGGAACACGGGGCCGGAGACAAAGCCACGGCTGGTCGCCGTGCCTGACACGGTGACCATGCTCTTTGTCTCCTGTTCCGCTCCGTTCACTGTTCGTCTGGTATGTCAAACTTGCGGCTGATCAACCCCTCAAGGTCGTCAAGCACCTCTTTGGCCTGCGGGCCATCGGCGGTCACCTTCAGTACCGACCCATTGACGGCCTCAAGCGTCATGAGCGCCATTATGGACTTGCCCGAAACCGTGTTCCCGTCCTTCTCCACCTGCACATCGGCATCGTAGCGCGAGGCTATCTTGGCAAAGAGTCCGGCAGGCCTCACGTGAAGCCCGTATTTGTTTATCAATGTGAATTCCCTGGTTTCCGTCATGTGTGAGCTCTCCTTTTCAAATGTTCATCAAGTTCATACGCGGCATCGTACCCTGCGCGGCGGAGTTTCTGCTGCTGGGCCGCGACCTCAACGAGATTCACAAGATCCCGTCCGGCCGAGACCGGTATGACAACCTCCGGTATTTCCACGCCAAGGATGCTGGTGGTGAGCCTGTCGACTCCGGCACGGTCAAGTTCTCCGTTGACCTCCTCCATGCTCTTCAGCGTGATCACCATGTCGAGGCGCTTCTCGTCGCAGACCGCAGTGACGCCAAAGACGCTCTGCACGTTTATGATGCCGATGCCCCGTATCTCCATGTAGTTGCGCGTGGCGCTCGATGCCGACGCAAACAGCATGTTGTTCGCGACATCCTTCCGGACGCAGGTGAAGTCATCAGCAACCAGCGCGTTCCCGCGCTTTATCAGCCCCATGGCGGTCTCGGACTTCCCGAGTCCAGGTGCGCCACGCATCATCACGCCGAGGCCGGATACGTCAACCGTGGTGGCGTACATCTTTACCGTAGGCGCAGACAGCGATTCAAGCACAAACGTGCTTGAGTGTATGAGGTTTCTGGTGAGCAGTGGCGAAGACAGGATTGTGCATCCCGCCTGTATGGCGATATCCCTCACCTCTTCGGGCACCTCCATGCCAGCAGCGAACACAACGCAGTACGCGCCATGGTCAAACAGGGCGTGGAGCCGATTAACCCGCTCGCCTTTGTCGAGACTGAGCAGGTACGCCTGCTCGGCCTTGCCGACCACCTGTATGCGGTTGTTCGCGAAGTTTCCGAAAAAGCCGGTGAGGGCCAGCCCCGGACGGTACATCATCGGTTCCACGACCGGATGATCCAGACCGGAATCGACGACAACGGAAAGCTTAAGGCGATCACGCCCCGCTTCGACGAACTGCCGAAGGGTGAAGCGCGTAGCCGCACCGTTACCGTTCTCGTTTGCCGTACCCATGCACCGACCTTTCTGTCTCTTCGTTAGTTGCGAACCGATCCCTTCCGGGCCGCGCGCACATTGCCCTTGCGGGCCTTGACGCGCATCTTCAGCAGCTGGCGCTCCGCACGAGACGCCGCCGTGTCGATCACGCTCTTTGCGGACTCGGAGAACTCCTTGGCGCCAACTGCGGTGGTGCCAAGGCGGTTCGCGACGACTTCCGCCATGTACATGTGCTTCTTGACGTCAATGTCAATGACGCAGGTCACCTTCGTGACCTTGGGATATGCCTTGCAAAGCTTTTCCATGCGCAACTGCGCGTATTCCTTAAGAGCCTCGATCCGCACGTCAGAATGACGCATCGCTATTTCTATGCTTGCCATACTGTTTTCCTCCTTATTTTGTTTCTACATGTGGAAATCCGCACCAAGATACTTGGCCCGGACCTCCGGATCATTTACCAGTTCATTCGATGTGCCTTCCTTGAGAAGGCGACCGTTATATACAAGATACGCCCGATCCACAACGCTCAGGGTCTCGCGCACGTTGTGGTCCGTGATGATTATCCCCAACCCCTGATCGCGCAGGCGGCGAACGATGTCCTGTATGTCGTTCACCGCAAGCGGATCGACGCCGGCAAACGGCTCGTCGAGCATCAGTATGGATGGACGCCGCACTAGTGCGCGAGCGATCTCAAGCTTCCTGCGCTCCCCGCCGGAGAGCGTATACGCCGGCTGTTTCGCCACCTTCATCAGGTCGAACGTGGAAAGGAGTTCCTCGCAACGGGCTTTCCGCTCCCTAGACGACAGCTTGAGCGTCTCAAGGATCGCCATCACGTTGTTCCATACGGAAAGCTTGCGGAAGATGGATGCCTCCTGCGCCAAGTAACCGATTCCTCGACGGGCCCGCATGAATACGGGCATGTTCGTGAGATCGCGCCCGCGAAAGGTCACCTTGCCCTCGTTTGGCTTCACGAGCCCGACTATCATGTAGAACGTGGTGGTCTTGCCGGCTCCGTTCGGGCCGAGAAGCCCCACTATCTCGCCGCACCGGCAGTTCACGTTCATGCCGTTGACCACAGTGCGGTCACCGTATACCTTTACGAGTCCCGTGGCCTCAAGATCCGGTTCGCCCAGCTCCGACACCATCTGGTTCATCGCATCTATGACAGGATCACCCATTTCCTACTTTCCGATAAGTTTCTTGACGCTGCCCTGCCCGCCAATGCCTCCGGGCATCGTGATAACGGGGTTCTCCACCTCAACCTGCTCGGAATCCAGCCAGAACGTGATCTTCTCGCCCTTGACGTTGGATCCCTTCTTGCCGTCTTCGCACAGCTCCGCAGTGATTTCGTCGCTTGAGTACATCACAACCCTGCCGAGCTTCTTGCTGAACGTCGCCCGCGCACAGTAGGCCCGCTTATCCTCGTTCGTTATCGCCACATGCCCAATGGCGACAAGGCGCTTCAGCTCGTTCGTGCCTTCAAGGAACAGGAAGAGACGATCCGCATGCATCTGGTACTGGGTGTCATCGACATGCACGTTGCGGTCAAACAGCACCACCCCCTCCTTGCGGTCGTAATCCGTGCGGTCTGCCGTTATGATCGCGTCTCGCTCCGGTTGCTTGACGGCCTTTGCCTTCTTTTCCGGCTTGGCGTCGCCAACTTTCTTTTCTTCGATCTCCTTCACCGCAGGGATAGCCACCTCTGCCGCTGGAGCTTGCTTGACAACGGGAACCTCAATTGGTTTAGGCTTAGGCGGGTCTACAGGCTTAGGCTGATCAACAGGCTTTTCTGGCTCCGCAACCGGCTTCTCGGCGATCTTACCCTCTTTCTCTGCTGACTTTGGAGCCATCTCAGAAAGGAAAGAGCCAGTAGGCGACGCGGCAGCCGGTTTCCTGAACATTATGGCGTCGGCGGACGCATCGGCAAGCACAACCGATGCCAACACGCCGCAGAGCGGGATTGCCATGATCGTCATCAGTCTCGCAACGGTCATGCGTTTAAACATAAGACTATCTCTCATTTGCCCAAAACCTCCCCCGCGTTAAGCTTCAACGCCTTGGTGCGTATCTCCGTCTGCGAGAATATCTTTATGAATTCACGGTCGAACGAAAAGTAGATGCCTCGCCCGCTTATGCTCGTGCCTTCCCAATCCATGTGGGCGTTTCCCTCAACCCATCCAGATTGCGACTTGCGGTCCACGATGCAGTTGTCCGCCGTGAGGTAGGCCTCCACAGTCCTGCCATCCTCCTTGTACTGCTCCACCCTTATGGTCTCGCCCCAGATGAAGCCCGTATCCATGAACATGAAGGCCTTCCTCGCCTTGAGGCGGCTCTTCACAACACCATTGGGGTAATACTCAAGCGGCAACGCAACATTCTCCGCCGGCACCTCGATGTTCTTTACGCACTTCGCGTACTCCGACTGCAGACGGAGCATGTCGGAATCGTCGCCGCGCTCCGCCAGCCATTTGCCGGAATCGAACGCCAGCAAACCCGTGATCGCCAGAACGGAAGATATGAGCGCGAACGTGAACTTCACTTCGATCCTCCCGCCTTTGAACCGGAGACGATGCCGTGAATGGCGATCAGCGTACGCCAAAGGTTTTCGACATCCCTGAATGCGATCGCATTCGCCGCATCAGAAAGCGCCTTCTTGGGGTTCATGTGGGTCTCCATGAACACGCCGTCCACGCCTGTGGCAACCGCCGCCCTCGCAAGGGCTGGCGCAAACCGCCCATCGCCGCCAGACCCTGTGCCCAACCCACCTGGACGCTGGACGGAATGCGTGGCATCCATCACCACAGGATAGCCAAGCTCACGCATTATCAGCAGAGAACGCATGTCGGCCACAAGGTTGCGGTAGCCAAAGCTCGCGCCGCGCTCACACAGCACTATCCGTTTGTTGCCGGTGGACTCTATCTTCCGTATCACCTGCGCCATGTCCTCAGGAGCCATGAACTGGCCCTTCTTGACATTCACGACGGCCCCAGTCTCCCCAGCCGCGACCACAAGGTCAGTCTGCCTCGCGAGAAACGCCGGAATCTGCAGCACATCGCACACCTGCGCGACCCTGGCGCATTGCCAAGGCTCGTGCACATCCGTCAACACGGGTACGCCGAACCTCTCGCGCACCTCGGCGAGGATATCCAGCCCCTTGTCTATGCCAGGACCACGAAACGAATCCACGCTCGTACGGTTTGCCTTGTCGAAGCTGGCCTTGAAAATATAGGCCACCCCCAACATAGACGCCAAGGAAGAAAGACGCGCAGCGAGATCAAGAGCCATCTTACGGCTCTCAATCACACACGGCCCAGCTATGAACGTCAAGCCAC
>CAVJWR010000074.1:0-7342 GCA_963653155.1 Limosilactobacillus gorillae | reverse complement strand
TTCCCGATCGTGACACCACGGTCAACGTCGATTTTTCGAACCTTCATGAAAATTACATCATCTCCAGTGCGCAATTATACCAAAAACTGAACGTTTGCGCGGAAGGCATTTTACCGAAACTACCTCTTGCGCAACACCTTCATGCAATCCATGTCAGGAACCGCCCCATAAGGGTTCACGAGACGGATCGTGTGGCACCCCTTGGCAAGATCCACGGAAAGGGACATGTCCGAGAAGCCGTCAACGAGATTCTGGTAATACAGCCGATGGCGCTTGCCGCCATCTACCTGCACATAGAACGTCCTGTTTTCATTGGCCGTACACCTGAACACGAGATCGTAGCTTCCAGATTCGGAGACACGCACATCCTTCCATATGAGGTCGTTGGATTCGCGTCCGCCAAGGTTCATCACCGCCACCCCTCCTGAAGCACCTTTGGCCTCGTCATAGTACGCCCGCCCCTGCATTCTGCTGCTGGCGCTTGAGCCATACGAGGTTTCGTCCACCTCGCTATAGTCGGATAGGTACGCGGTCTCGGCCTCGTACACCACACGGTCGCGACGGATCTCGGCGTCGAACCTGTAGAACTTTGCGGCATGCGGACGCACCTTGACACACACTTCGCCCTCGAACTCTCCCATGTCGGCCTTCTCCACAAGGTCGAAGGCTGCGATCTTTCCGCCAAGGTCAAGGGCATCCGCCGAAACCCTGAATTCGTGTTCCGCGTCCCCAGAGTTGTACAGCGCGACATATCGCGACTTTCCGAAGCGCTCGTCGGCATCCTTCACTAGCACATACGCATCGCCGAAGCGGGCGGCAACGTAGGCCTGAAGACCAAGCGGATCCTGGTTCATGCGCAGCAGATACGGATTGGTCACGAGCCTCATCGTCTCAGGCGGGATTATGCGGATGTCATTGCCGAGCACGAGGGGCGAAGATAGTATGCACCACATTCCGAAGTGGGCGACTTCCTCGTCTGGCGTCAGCCCGGTATCCCCATGCGATCCGAACGCCGATTTGACCGACCCCTTCAGTTGCCCCACCTCAAGCATGTCGAGATCGTTGAAGTGGCCGGGCTTCGCATATGCGCTGAGGTACAGGTTCTCCGCAATGATGTTGCGCACCGACTCCCAGCTTGCCCGGATGTCGCGGGTAGTGCGCCACGACCCGGCGATGTCCGCCGCCCATGTGCCGGGGAAAGCCCAACGGCAGATATTGAGTCGCACGTCCTTGCGTCCAGTCGCCCTGATGGCGTTGGCGATCTCCGTGTATCTGGTACGCTCTTCAAGGAAGAGCTGCCTGCCGCCGCAGTAGTCCACCTTGATGAAATCGAACCCAAGCTCGTTGAAGTGGAGGCGGCAATCCGATTCGTCATGCCCGTACAGCCCCGCGCCCTTTCCGGATGCGTCCTTGTTCCACATGCTGCCGCAAGTGTCAGCCCCTGCGTCCGAATAGATGCCTGCCTTCATCCCAAGGGCATGTATCCCATCGACAGTCCCCTTCATGCCATTCGGGAACCGATCCGGATGGAAACGCAACCGTCCATTTTCGTCATGCCCGGCGAAGAATCCATCGTCGATGTTCACGTATACGTAGCCGGCATCGCGCAGTCCGTTCGTCGCCATCGTCTGCGCGATGCCGACTATTATGTCCTGCGAGATTTCGCACGCGAACGTGTTCCAGCTCGACCACCCCATCAGCGGCGTGAGCGGATTCGCGGCCTCCACGGGCTTGCCCATCGCGAGCAGCCGCTCCGCACGAGCCCCCATCTCCGCCTTACGGGACGGATCCACGCGGCTCATGTTGACGAACACCTCCTTGCCGTCATCGGATATGCGGATCCGCTTGACGCACTTGGGACACTCGACAAAATTCACCGCAGAGAAAAACGCGGCGAGCACGATACCTGTCATACATACACCTCCGAAACAACCTGTGAATGGCATGAATTATACCACATCGTGGATTTATGGGAGTGTCGATGGCGTCCTCGCCACCGCAAATGCCGTTCCCGTGATACAATAGTGCCATGAAAGCCATTTTCTCAAGCATTGCAACGCGATATGACAGGATGAACCGCATAATGTCGCTTTCACTCGACCGCCGATGGCGGCGCAAGGCGCTCGATGCCGTCAAATTGCCGCACTCGCAAACGCAGTTCCGTGAACTGCACGCCCTTGACCTCGCGTGCGGGACCGGAGACTTTACCGTTGAACTGCTCAAGCGCTTTCCGGGGATCAAAGTGACAGGTGTCGACCTTACCCCAGAGATGATCGATATAGCCAAGGCGAAGACAAGCGGCATTGACGCATCCGTGAGGTTTGCGGTGGGCGATGCACAGAATCTCGGCTTCATTGCAGACGGAACCTTCGATCTCATCGTATGCGCATTCGGTTTCCGAAATTTCCCGGACAAGGCAAAGGCTCTTGCCGAATGCCGCCGGATACTCAAGCCTTCCGGCAAGCTCATCGTCCTTGAGCTTTTCAGGCCAAGGCACTCGACGCTCGGCATTGCCGTGAACATCTGGCTGTCGCTCATCGCGCACGTTTTCTGCGGACGCAAGACCAGAGAATACGCATATCTTCGGAATTCCATCGCCACGACGGTAAGCCCTGACGAGTTCGCGAAGATGGCCGAAGCGGTCGGTCTTTCGCCAATCGAGCGAAAGGCTTTCTTCCCCTCCGCGACCGCGCTCGTGTTCGGCAAGGCCTTGTGCCCCAAATGACTACAGACGAGGCGGCACGGGCGTCAATAGATCAGATGCTGCCCGGAATCCACGGGGATCACGGTTCCCGTAACGGATTTTGCGCTCAGCAGATATGACACTGCATCCGCTACGTCCTGCGGAGTGGGTCTTGCATCGAGAAGCATCTCGCCGGATGGCTCATGGACGCCCTCAGGCGGCAATATTGGCCCTGGCGCAACGGCGTTCACGCGCAATGACTGGGCGAACATTGCCGCAAATCTCTTCGTGTCGGCAAGCAACTCCCGCTTTGTCCTCGCGTATGAGGTATCTTGGTATGATGCAGGTCCCAATACCTTCGAGTCAAGGATGTTGACGACGGAACAAAGCCCCACTCCCTCCCTACCGGCAAGGAGCATCGTGAGCTTGCGTGGCGCAATCAGGTTCAACGCCTCTATTGTTGCGTCATCGCCCCTGAACAGCGCGGCATTGTTCACGATCGCGCAAAGATCGGGAGCCTTGGACAAGGCTTCCGCATAAAGTCTCGCAGGGCCGTCAGGCAATGAGAGATCCACACATATATTCACTCCGTCCACATCGCGATGCGATGAGACGAGCACGTTCCAGCCATCGGCCCTAAGCGCGTCGGCGATGAATTTGCCGAGACGCCTTATACCTCCGGTCACGAGCACCGTCCCCTGTCTATGTGCGTGTTTCATGTGGCGATTATAGCACATGTCAAACGTCAAATATGGTATAATGCATAGATATTTTTGGGCTTCAAGGAACAGGTTGAAAATGTCAGAAGAAGAGAAGAAGGAAACGGCTTCGGAACAGGCGCCCTCCGCACCTGCGGGAACGCTTGAGAACGTCAACATCGAAGATGAGATGGCTCGCGACTACATCGACTACTCAATGTCGGTGATAGTCGGCCGCGCCCTTCCCGATGTCCGCGACGGGCTGAAGCCGGTGCATCGCCGCTGCCTTTACGCGATGCACATGCTCAACAACACCTGGAACTCGAAGCACCTCAAGAGCGCCCGTGTGGTGGGTGACGTGATTGGTAAGTACCACCCGCACGGCGATTCGGCGGTGTATGACACGATCGTCCGAATGGCGCAGGATTTCTCGCTGCGCTGCCCGCTCGTTGATGGCCACGGCAACTTCGGCTCGATAGATGGCGACGGCGCCGCCGCCATGCGTTACACGGAAGTGCGCATGCAGAAGATCACCGAGGAAATGCTTGGCGACCTTGAGAAGGATACCGTCGAGATGGTTCCCAACTACGACGAGACCACTAAGGAGCCTTCCGTGTTGCCGGCGAAGCTTCCGAACCTTCTGCTCAACGGCTCTTCGGGCATCGCGGTAGGCATGGCTACGAACATTCCGCCACACAACCTCGGAGAGCTTTGCGACGCCATCACGTACTACGTAAACAACCCCGACTGCACTATCGACGACCTCATGCGATTCGTCAAGGGGCCGGACTTTCCTACTGGGGCGCAAATCTGCGGCTACAATGGCATATCCGCGATGTACAAGCTCGGTCGTGGGCAGTTGCGCGTACGCGGCAAGGCGGAGATCGAGACGGAGAAGAACGGTCGCGAGCGCATCGTTATAACGGAGATACCGTACAACGTAAACAAGCGCGAGATGATCATCCACATGGCCAATCTCGTGAAGGAGAAGGTAATCGAGGGCATCTCCGACATCCGCGACGAGTCCAAGGCCGATGTGCGCATCATCGTGGAGCTTAAGCGCGATGCCGTTGGGCAGATCGTCCTCAACCATCTCTACAAGCACACCGAGTTGCAGACCACCTTTGGCGCGATAATGCTCGCGATAGACAAGGGGCGTCCAAGGATACTCAACCTCAAGGACTTCTTCAAGAGCTATACCGACCACCGGTTCGAGGTGATCACACGCCGCACAAGGTTTGAGCTGAAGAAAGCTGAAGCACGCAAGCACATCCTCGATGGTCTGCTCATCGCTATCGCCAACCTTGATGACGTGGTAAAGATCATACGCGGATCGAAGAACCGCGACGAGGCGAAGGTTTCGCTTATGGCGAAATTCGGATTCTCTGAGGCGCAGGTGAACGCGATCCTCGACATGAGGCTCTACCAGCTCACCGGACTTGAGAGGGAGAAGCTTGAGGCCGAGCTTGCGGACCTTCTTGCGAAGATAGCGGACTATCAGGCGATTCTCGCGGATCCCGCACGCGTCTACCAGATAATAAAGGACGATCTTGCATTCATCAAGGAGAAGTTCGCCGGCAAGGAAGAGGCCCGCCGCCGCACCGAGATAGTCCCGGATGAGAATGAAGTGTCGATCAGGGATCTCATAGCCGACGAGCCATGCGTGATAACCCTTTCAAACCGGGGCTACATAAAGCGTGTACCCCTGAGCGAATACCGCGAACAGAAGAGAGGCGGACACGGCGTGAGGGGCGCACAGGTAAAGGAAGAGGATTTCATACGCCTCGTCTTCGTCGCCCAAACGCACGATTCCCTGCTCTTCTTCACGAACACCGGGCGGCTCTTCCTCAAGGATGCCTATGAGATCCCTGAGGCGCCGCGCATGAGCTTCGGCAAGCCACTCATAAACTTCCTCAACCTACAGGAAGGCGAGCAGGCCCTCCAGCTCCTGCCGATCCGCAGTTTCGAAGGCGATGTGGACGTCTTCTTCGCCACCCGGCTTGGCACGGTGAAGAAGACGCTCCTTTCCGAATACAAGAACGTCAACCGCAACGGCATACGCGCCATAAACATCGAAGACGGCGATCACCTCGTCGAGGTGAGGCTCGTCAAGCCGGATGAGGACGTGATCATGCTGACCCGCCAGGGGCAGGCAATGCGTTTCGCATCTTCCGAGGTAAGGCGCATGGGCCGTACCGCAACTGGCGTTACAGGCATCAGGCTACAGGATGGCGACCAGGTGGTGTCACTCGATGCGGTTGACGATGCGAAGACGCTCTTCATCGCGACCTCGAACGGCTACGGCAAGCGTTGCGAGTTCAAGGATTTCCCGTCACACCACCGTGGCGGCAAGGGCGTCATAGGCATCAAGGGCGAGGATCGCAACGGCGAAGTCGTAGCGGCCCACGCCGTATCCGATGATGAGAACGTGATTTCCATCACGAGCGACCAGCAGATGGTCCGCAGTGCCGTATCCGACTTCAGCGTCCAGAGCCGCACCGCAATGGGCGTGAAGCTTGTGCGCCTCTCGGAGGGTGCGCAGCTGTCTTCCGTATCCGTATGCGAAGCGGAGGAAAAGGAGGATAAGATCGTCGAAGAGGCAGCTGAATCCGCCGCAAATGCGGAAGTGTCTGCGGCAACCGAAGCTACGGAAGCCGCCAATTCTGACGATGTGCCGGCTGACGATCCTGAAGCGACGACACCGGCCGAATGATGAAAATGGACACAAAAGAAGAAGCCCGACCGATTGGCCGGGCTTCTTCTTTTGCATATTGCGTTGCCGACATTACCGTTGGTCGTACGTGCCATTGACCTCTTCCCACGTACGGGACGCGAAAAACTGCGATATTGCGGTGTCATACGCGGCAGTATGCGCAAACGCCTTCTTCATCAGCTTGAAGCGTGTAGACAGGCAGATGGAACCGGAATTGGCGGCAAGTTCCTCTGCAATGTTGCCATAATCGAGCGGATCCGTGACTGATGCGACACGCAGGTAATTCTTCGCGGAAGCGCGTACCATGCATGGGCCACCGATATCTATGTTGGTTCTCGCCATTTCGGGGGTTACGCCCGGCTTTGCGACAGTCTCCTGAAACGGATACAGGTTAACCACCACCATGTCGATCGGCTTGGCGGAGAGACGCTTCATGTCTGCCTGATGCGCATCGTTGTATGTCTCGGAGAGCAGGCCGAGATATATCTTGAAGTCAAGGGTCTTCACGAGTCCGCCCTGCATTTCCGGCTGGCCGGTATAGTCGCTTACGGCCACGAGGGTCTTGTCGGCATCTGCGCCAAGTATCTCCTTCACCTTTGCGTATGTGCCGCCGGTTGAATATATTTTCACGCCCGGACATGCGTTTACGAGTTTGGGGACGAACTCCTCAAGGCCTGTCTTGTCCGATACGGACATGAGGACGTTCTTTACCGTCACGCGATTGTCAATGTCTTTTACGATGTTGAGAGCCATGTCAAATATCCTTTCGCTTTCTTTCGCATATTATACCAAAAGTTTTGATTCGATATTCTGGTCTGAGTTTGCATCAAAACGTTCTACATTTCCACACGTCCATTTCATTCGCTATGCCAAAGGAATCCGCAGATGGTGCGTGTCGTAGGGATGAGGCGCTTTTCATGGAGACCGACCGAGAGGCGCATTTTCTTTTTTACGGGGATATCATAGGCACTTGCTTCGGCTCAAGGTTAGTGTCGTTTGGCATCGGGTTGAAGACATATGATAGCCGGAGCAATGCAACGCCACGTCGACTAGGGCCAATCTCAAGTCGACGAATGCATCCATAATTAGCCGAAGCAACGCTGCCATCTTCACTTGGTACGCATCGCGTACGAAACACAAACGCAGAATCTTCCGGGAATGGAACTTTGGTCGTATGCGGGTCTCCCGCTCGATCCACAATGGCAATTCGGCGTTCCGCATAAGGCGCATCAGCCCTCGCCATTCGCG